>DATFCW010000177.1:0-7173 GCA_035252665.1 Casimicrobiaceae bacterium
AGGTGCTGAAGCCCATCCCGCCGATATGGGAGCTCGCGCGCCGCTCGGAGGAGCATCTGAAGGGCATGGTCCTGCCCGGGACGCTTTTCGAGGAGCTCGGCTTCAACTACATCGGCCCCATGGATGGGCACGACGTGCGCGCGCTGGTGAGCACGCTGCGCAACGTCAAGAAGCTGAGCGGCCCGCAATTCCTGCACGTCGTCACGCGCAAGGGATACGGCTACGCGCGCGCCGAAGCCGATCCGATCCTCTATCACGGCGTCACCAAGTTCGATCCCGCCGTCGGCATCGTGCCGAAGAGTGGCGGCAAGCCCACGTACACGCAGATCTTCGGCCAGTGGCTTTGCGACATGGCAAAGAGCGACCGACGCCTCGTCGGCATCACGCCTGCGATGCGCGAAGGGTCGGGACTCGTCGAATTCTCGCAGCGCTTTCCCGATCGTTATTTCGACGTCGGCATCGCGGAGCAGCATGCGGTGACGTTTGCGGCGGGCCTCGCGTGCGAAGGGATGAAACCGGTCGTCGCGATCTATTCGACGTTCCTCCAGCGCGCCTACGATCAGTTGATCCACGACGTCGTGCTGCAGAACCTGCCGGTGATGTTCGCGATCGATCGAGCGGGCGTGGTCGGCGCCGATGGTCCTACGCACATCGGCGCATTCGATCTGACGTACTTGCGCTGCCTGCCGAACACGACGGTGATGGCGCCCGCCGACGAGAACGAAACGCGCCAGATGCTCACGACGGCGTTTCATCTCGATACGCCAGCGGCGGTGCGCTATCCACGCGGCAGCGGGCCCGGCATACAGATCCAGCCGGCGTTGACCACGTTGCCGATCGGCAAGGGTGAGCTGCGGCGCACCGCGAAGCGACGCACGCATCGCATCGCGATCCTCGCCTTCGGGCCGCTGCTCTATCCGGCGCTCGCGGCCGCCGAGGAGCTCGATTGCACCGTCGCCAACATGCGCTTCGTCAAGCCGATCGACGGCGAGCTCGTGCGTACGCTCGCACGCGACCACGACGCGTTCGTCACCGTCGAGGAGAACGTCGTCGCGGGAGGTGCGGGCAGCGCAGTCGCCGAGTTCCTGGCGGCCGAGAAAATCTCGCAGCCGATGCTGCAGCTCGGGCTCCCCGATCGCTTCATCGACCACGGCGATCCCGCGCTCCTGCTCGCGCACGTCGGGCTCGACGCCAAGGGCATCGCCGCGTCGATCCACGCGCGCTTCGCGCAACGGACGCCCGAGAGCTGGGCCAAGCCGGCGGCCTGAAAACCGTAATTGGTGCCAGAGATGTATTTCTAATTGGTGCCAGAGATCATTTAAAAATGCATCTCTGGCACTGATTTTTAAGTCGCTGATTTTTCGTGCTGGAAACGCCGGCATCCTCCGACGCATCCAATGGCGCGGTTGAGAACGCCGAAGGGGCCCGCGACGGGCCTGTGGCACACTTCTTTGGACCATGAACCGACCCGAAACGCCCGCTCACCTGATTCCCATCCCCGACGTGCAATCGACGCGCGACGAGCGCAAGCTCGCGATCGATCGCGTCGGCATCAAGGGCCTGCGCTATCCGCTGTCGTTCGCCGACGGCGAGGGCGAAGTCCACGCGACCACGGCCACCTGTGCGATCTACGTGGAATTGCCCGAGGAGCAGAAGGGCACGCACATGTCGCGGCTCGTCGCGCTCTTCGAGGAACGCGCGTTGCCCGGGGCCGCGCCGTTGTCGGTCGCCAGCCTGCGAGATTTCGTCTCGGCGCTCGTCACGCGGCTTCATGCGCCGGGCGGCAGCGTCGAGATCGAGTTTCCGTTCTTCGTGCGCAAGATCGCGCCGGTATCGGGCGTCGCGAGCCTGCTCGATTACGACGTGCGCCTGACCGCCGAGCTTTCGCACGGGCGGTTCGCGAGCACCGTCAGCGTTCGCGCTCCGGTGACGTCGCTTTGCCCGTGCTCGAAGGAGATCTCCGAATACGGCGCGCACAACCAGCGCTCGCTCGTCACCATTACCGTTCAACCGCGCGAGAGCGTGCGCGTCGGCGAACTGCTGCGCATCGCCGAGGACGAGGCGTCGTGCGAGCTCTACGGCATTTTGAAGCGCGCCGACGAGAAGTACGTCACCGAGCGCGCGTACGACAACCCGCGCTTCGTCGAGGATCTCGTTCGCGGCGTCGCATCGCGGCTTGCCGCCGACGCGCGTTTTTCTGCGTACACGGTCGAAGCCGAGAACTTCGAATCGATCCACAACCACTCGGCGTACGCGCGAATCGCGCGCGGCTGGTAGGCGCAGCTACAACTCCACGCGCGTCCCGAGCTCGACCACCCGATTCGTCGGGATGTTGAAGAAGTCGCTGATGCTTCCGGCGTTTCGCGCCATCGCGGCGAAGAGCCGATCGCGAAGCCGCGCAATGCCGCGTTCCGACGCGCCGGCAACGATCTTCTCGCGCGACAGGAAGTAACTGATCTGCATCGGGTCGACGTCGAGCCCGTGCGGCGCGCAAAGCTCGAGCGCGTTCGACACGTCGGGTTGCTCGAGAAATCCATAGCGCGCGGCGACCCGAAAGCAATCGTTGGCGATGCGCTCGCATGCGATTCGCTCGTCCTGGGCGACCGACGGCACGTCGGCGAACTCGACCGTCAGGAACACGTTGTGGCGATGCAACACCTTGTAGTGCTTTAGGCTGTGCAGCAATGCGTTCGGCGTCGTGTCCGGGCTCGACGTGAGGAAGACGGCCGTTCCGGGCACGCGTTGCGGCGGATCGCGCATCAGCGTTTGCATGAAGCCCGCAAGCGGAGGAGATCCGCCACGCAGGCGCTCGATCAGCAGTCGGCGGCCGCTGCGCCATGTAAGCATCAGGCAGAACACCAGCGCACCGAGGACCAGCGGAAACCAGCCGCCGTCGAGCACCTTGTGCATGGCGGCGGCGAAGAACGCGCCGTCGACGATCATGAAGAATGCCGTCGAAAGCACCGCGATCGCGAGCGGGTAGCGCCAGTCGTAACGCACGACGAAGAACGTCAGGAGCGTCGTCACGAGCATCGTGCCCATCACCGCGACGCCATATCCTGAAGCGAGCCGCGTCGAGCTGCCGAAGCCGACGACGGCGACGACGACCGCAACGAGCAGCGTCCAGTTCACCGCCGGAACGTAGATCTGCCCCATTGTGCTCGCGGACGTATGCCGAATCGTGAGCCTCGGCAGATAGCCGAGCTGGATCGCCTGCCGCGTCATCGAGTACGCGCCCGAGATCGTCGCCTGCGATGCGATCACCGTCGCGGCCGTGGCAAGGACGATCATCGGGTAGAGCGCGAAGCCCGGAAACGCGAGATAGAACGGGTTTTCGAGCGCCTTGGGATTGGCGATCAGCAGCGCGCCCTGTCCGAAATAGTTGAGCACCAGCGAAGGTGCAACGACGGTGAACCATGCGAGGCGAATTGCGCGCTTGCCGAAGTGCCCCATGTCGGCATAGAGCGCTTCGGCACCTGTCACGGCGAGCAGCACCGAGCCGAGCACGACGAACGACGCGAACCCGTGTCCGGCGACGAACGCTGCAGCATGCACGGGATTCAGCGCTTCGAGCACCGCCGGCACTTTCGCGATGTTCCACGCGCCGGCGATGCCGATCGAGACGAACCACAGCGCGCACACCGGACCGAACAGCAAACCGACGGTGCCGGTGCCGAAACGCTGGATCGCGAACAGCGCGATGAGAATCGCGACGGACAGCGGCACCACGTAACGCGCGAGTGCGTCGCTGCCGACTTCGAGACCCTCGACGGCCGACAGCACCGATATCGCGGGCGTCAACACGGCATCGCCGTAGAAAAGCGATGCGCCGAACACGCCGATGACGAGCAGCACGTGCTGGAGCTTCGGCTTGTCGCGCACCGACGATGCGGCGAGCGCGAGGAGCGCCATGATGCCGCCCTCGCCATGATTGCCCGCGCGCAATACGAGCGTGACGTACTTCAGCGTGACGATGATCGTCAGCGCCCAGAAGATCGCGGACACGCCGCCGAGCACGTTTTCCGGCGTGAGAGGAATGCCATGCTGCGGGTTGAACGTTTCCTTCGCCGCGTAGAGCGGGCTCGTGCCGATGTCGCCGTAGACGACGCCGAGCGCGAGCAGGGCGAGCGATGCCGTGGCCGGAGAGTGCCGGGCGGCAGCGGCATGGGGTTGTCGGCTGACCGCCGTCGCATTGGCAAGCGCGTCCATGCCGATCGACATTACGCGGCGTGTATCGAAGCCGCCAGAGAGCTTGCCGATTCTTTACGCGAAATTTACGGCCGTCTTGCGCTAAATTGACGCATGGATGCGAAACGACCGTGGGTCGGCTACGCATGGGCGCTCGGCGGCGTTGTCGCTTGCACGCTCGCCGGCCTCGCAATGCGCGGGCGCTTCGACACGGTGAACATCGCGATGGTCTATCTGGTGGCCGTCGTGATCGTCGCCCTGCGTCTTTCTCGCGGCGCCGCCATTTTCGCGTCGGCGCTTTCGGTCGCGGCATTCGATTTCCTCTTCGTCCCGCCGCAGGGACGTTTCACGATCGACGACGTGCAGTACCTCCTCACGTTCGCGATCATGGTCATTGTCGCGGTCGTCATTTCGAGCCTCGTGTTGCGCGAGCGGCGCGAGGCGAAGGCGCGCGCGTCGCTCGAGATCGCCGCCGAGACCGAGCGCATTCGCAGCGCGCTCCTCGCGTCGATCTCGCACGATCTGCGCACACCGCTCGCGGTGATGGCCGGAGCGTCGTCGAGCCTCGCCGAGCGTGGCGAGCTCCTGCCGCCGGAGGAACGCCGCGCGCTCGCGCAAAGCGTCTTCGATCAGGCACGCGAGATGTCGGAGCATGTCGCGAAGGTGCTCGAAATGACGCGTCTCGAGGCTGGCGCGATCACGCTCGAACGCGACTGGACGGCGCTTCCCGAAGTCGTGTCGAGCGTCCTTTCGCGGTTGCACGAGCGTCTCGCGGCGCATCGTGTCATCGTCGAGTTGCCCGATAATCTTCCGCTCGTTCGCGTCGATGCTCCGCTCGTGGAGCAGGCGCTTTCCAATCTGCTCGACAATTGCGCGAAGCACACGCCGGCCGGAACGATCGTCCGCGTGCGTGCGCAGAGCCGCGAGCGCGATGTGCTGGTGACGGTGGAAGACTACGCGGCGGGGCTTTCCGACGACGAGCTCGAGCAGCTTTTCGCCAAGTTCCATCACGGCACTGTCGAAGGCAAGGGCACCGACATCGGGCTCGGGCTTGCGATCTGCCGCGCGATCGTGCGGCTACATGGCGGCAATGCATGGGCCGAGCGCGGACAGGCGGGAGGCACCGCGTTTCGCTTCACGCTGCCACTCGAGCCGATGCCGGCACTTCCCGAAGAGGCGCATCCGCTGCCGCGAACGACCTCTCGCGAGCTTACACAATGACCTCGGCCACGGTTCTCGTCGTCGAGGACGAGCCCGAGATCCGCCGCTTCCTGCACGCGAGCTTCAACGCCGAAGGCTACCGAGTCGTCGAGTCGGCGAGCGGACGTCGCGGCATGATCGACGCGGGCTCGCACAAGCCCGATCTCGCGATCGTCGATCTCGGATTACCGGACATCGACGGCATCGATGTGATCCGGCGCATTCGCGAATGGTCGTCGATGCCGGTGATCGTGCTGTCGGCGCGGACGCAGGAGCGCACGAAGATCGACGCGCTCGACGCCGGCGCGAACGACTACATCACCAAGCCGTTTGGCGTGGGCGAGTTGCTTGCGCGCGTGCGCGCCGCGTTGCGCCATCGCGCCGCTTCCAGCACGCGCGGGAATGCATTACGGCTCGGTGAGGTCATCGTCGATCTCGATCGTCGGATCGCAAGGGGCCGCGGCGAAATGCTGCATCTCACGCCGATCGAATTCCGCCTGCTTGCGACGCTCGCGCGCCATCTCGGGATGGTGGTCACGCATCGCGAGCTGCTGTGCGAAGTATGGGGGCCCACGCACGCCAAGGACACGCATTACCTTCGCATCTACGCGAAGCAGCTTCGCGACAAGATCGAGGCCGATCCGGTACGCCCGCGCTACCTGATCACGGAGACAGGCGTGGGGTATCGGCTGCTCGCGGACGAATAGGGATTGCTGCGAAGGTGGCGCGTCGCAGAGCCATCGGCTGGTAACATCCGCCGCTAACGTAGCGCGCGGCGTCGCCGCCCTGTTTCGCCGATGCGTCCGATCGCGATCTTCCGCTTCAGTCCGACCGAAGGCCCCGCGTATTTCGCGCAGTGGCTCGAATCGGCCGGTCATGCGTGGCGTCTGATCGCCGTCGACGAAGGCGAGGGCATTCCCGACGACCCGAGCGCATTCGCGGGCATCGGCATGATGGGCGGTCCGATGAGCGTCAACGATGCGCTGCCGTGGATCGATCCGTTGTCGCGGTTTCTGCGTGACGCCGTTGCCAACGACATTCCGGTGATCGGACATTGCCTCGGCGGTCAGTTGCTCGCGCGCGCGCTCGGTGCGAACGTGCGGCGCGCCGACGTGCCCGAAATCGGGTGGATCGATGTCGAATCGACCGACGCGTCCTCGCGCGGCGTATGGTTCGGAGGCCGCGAGCGGTTCCTCACGTTCCAGTGGCACTACGAGGTGTTCGACCTGCCAAGCGGCGCGACGCGCGTGCTGACGAACGCGTTCAATCCGAACCAGGCTTATGTCATCGGTGATTTGCACATCGGCTTTCAGTGCCATGTCGAGATGACCGAAGCGCTCGTGCGAACGTGGTGCGAAACGGGAGCGAACGAAATTGTGGCTGACCCAACGGGAGCGCGTCAGTCGCGCGAGGAGATGGTTCGCGATCTCGGTCCCCGTATCCACGCATTGAAATTGGTCGCCGCCGACGTGTACGCTCGCTGGGCGCAGGGACTGCGTCGCTGATGGGTGCCATCCGCGCGCTCCCCGATTTGCTAATCAACCAGATCGCCGCCGGCGAGGTCGTCGAGCGACCGGCGGCGGCGCTCAAGGAGTTGCTCGAGAACGCGCTCGACGCTGGCGGGACGTCGATCGACGTCGACGTAGCGAGCGGCGGCATCAAGCGCCTTCGCGTCGCCGACAATGGCAATGGCATCGAGCGCGAAGACCTGCCGCTCGCGATCGCGCGTCACGCGACGTCGAAGATCGCGTCGATCGTCGATCTCGAAGCGATCGCGACGCTGGG
>DATFCW010000178.1:0-12747 GCA_035252665.1 Casimicrobiaceae bacterium
TCGATCGGGCCGCGAACGACGCGGCCATCGACGACAATGCGACCCGCGGTGGGCGGGACGAGCCCCGCGACCATCCTCAGCAACGTCGACTTGCCGCAGCCGCTCGGTCCGACGATCGAGACGAAGGCATTCCCCTCGACGACGAAACCCGCGCGCTCGATCGCGACGCCGGTGCCGAACGTCTTGCGGACCTCCTCGATCTCGAGCGCAACGGACATCCGAACTTACTTCGCCTTCAGCTCCGATACGTAAACGTCCTTCGGCGCAAGTGGCGTATCGATCTTCATCGCCGTCTTGACGAGATCGATCGTCCGCTGCACGCGATCGTCGGTCGCCGCGCCATAGCCGTGCTTCTTCACGTAGGGCGTCTCGATCGACTTGATCGTCTGGCGCCACTGCGCGAGCGTGGTGTCGTAGTTGAGCGCGGGGTTGTGCTTGACCATGATCCGCGCGGTCTCTTCCGGATGCGCGACCGAGTATTGCACCGCTCTGCGGGTCGCCTCGGCGAATTTCTTCGCCGCTTCGGCATCGTTCGCGAGCGACGTGTCCTTGGCGATCAGGAAGTAGCCGAATACGTCGTAGCCCCAATCGGCGAACGGTGCGAAGTAAACCTTCTTGCCGCGCGGCCCCGCGACCTTTTCGAGCGCGGGCACGTCACCGTCGAGTGATGCGGTCATCAGATCGGTCTGACCGGACAGCAGCAGCGACGCGTAGACGCCCGGATCGGCCGCGAGCCACTGAATCGTCGACGGATCGAGCTTCGCGCGCTCGAAGAGGATCGGCAGGATGACGCGCGCGCTGTCGGTCTGCGACGCAGCGATCTTCTTGCCTTCGAGCGATTTGAGCGTCTTGTACGGCGCGAGGGACGCGAGCCCGGATGTGCTGATGTCGGTGAACACCATGAACGCCTTCACCTTCGCGCCCTTCGCGACTCCCTGCACAACCGACGCCGCCTCGGCCATCCCGTAGTCGGCCTTGCCGGTGTCGACCGCGGTGATGACGAAGCCGCTGCCGGTCGCGGGCTGGATCTCGACGTCGAAGCCCGCGTCCTTGTAGTAGCCCTTGTCGAGTCCGACGAAGAACGGCGAGTGCCGGCCGTGGAACGTGTAGTTCGTGAGGAACGTGATCTTCTTGAGCGGTGCGGCTTGCGCGTTCGCCGCGATTGGGCTCGCGCATGCGATCGCCGCGGCGATCAGCGCGGAAACGAGCGTCGGAGCTTTCATGCGATTCCTCCTTGAGTGGTGCCTCGCGCTTCGAGTTTTCAGCGCGAAGCCGGAAAGTATGCCGCGAGATCGACGGTGTCGGCGCCCGGGATGCGTTTGCGCTCGAATTCCTTGCGCCGCTCGAACGGGACCGTCGCGTCGATGCCCATCCGGCCCCAGTGGTCCTTGTGCGGATCGCGGTAGAACGACGGCGTATCCGGAAGGATCAGCACGTCCTTGTCCGGCCGCGAGCGCGTGAGGATCGCCCACGTGACGTCGTCCATGTCGTAGATGTTGACGTCCTCGTCGACGACCGTGCACATCTTCGCCCAGGTCGGCTCGGCGCCAAATACGGCGAGCAGCACCTGGCGGCCGTGGCCTTCGTATTGCTGACGAATCTTGACGATCGTGTGCAGCACGAACGGATGACACGTCACATCGACGATGCCCGGCAGCACCGCATTGATGCGCTGAAAGATGTTCGCGGCGACCGACAATTCGAGCGTCAGCACTTCTTCCGACGAGCCGCAGAGGATGCTGTGGAAGATCGCGTCCGAGCGGCGCGTGACGCCGAGCACCTCGAACACCGCGTTCTGTCCGACCGGCGTGTAGTAGCCCATGAACTCGCCGAACGGCCCCTCGTCACGACGCACGTTCGGCAGGAACCGGCCTTCGATCACGATCTCGGTCGACGCGGGCACCATCAGGTCGATGTGCTTGCACGGCCGCATCTCGATCGACTCGCCGGCGAGCTTCGCGGCGACTTCGAGCTCGTCGGCGTCATACGGAAGCGGCGACGCCGCGGTCAGGAACGCGGTCGGCGGCGGACCGATCAGCATCGCCGCTTCGAGCGGCTTGCCCATCTTCTCGGCCTTCTCGTGATACATCGTTAAATGGTGCCGGGGTGCGAGGCGGCAGCGCAATTCGCTGTCGCTCACGTACATCGAGCGATGGAACGAGAGATTGCGAACGCCGGTCTCCGGCTCGTGCGCGAGGAACATCGCCGACGTGAAGTACGGTGCTGCATCGCGCTCCGAATACGTGATGAGCGGCAGATCCGAGAGCTTGCATTCGACGAGGTCGTGCGGCGGCTTCGCGGCGGGACGAAGCGCGACGTCGCGCGTTGCCGCCTCCGTCGCGAGATCATTCCATTTGCGACAGAACTCGTCGGGCCCGATGCCGATGATCTCGGCTAGCCGCCCGCGCGAGCCATAGATGTCCGTCAGCACGGGCAGCGCCGTGTGCTTCACCTTGTGAAAGAGGATCGGCTTGTCCCATTTCCGGTGTGCCGCCGACGTCACCGCGGCGAGCTCGTGCTTCGGATCGACCTCGCGCGTGACTTCGAGCAATTCGCCTCGCGCACGCAACGACTCCATGTAGCTGCGCATCGACGTTTCCGTCGTCATCGATTGACCTCCACGATCTTGCCTTGGCGCACGATTCCCGTGATCGGGCGCCCTCCCATCCAATAGGCGAAGGCGGCCGGCGAATCGAGCTTCCACAGCGCGAAATTCGCGGGCCTGCCGGCGCCGAGGCTGCCATGCGTGGCTTGCAGCCCGAGCGCACGCGCGGCATTTCGCGTCACGCTCGCGAGCATCTCGGCGACCGTCAAACCGAACAGCGTGCACGCCATGTGCATGACGGCGAGCAGCGAGAGCATCGGCGACGTGCCGGGGTTGTGATCGGTCGCAATCGCGATCGGAACGCTGCCGGCGCGCAATGCATCGATCGGCGGGCGCTTCGTCTCGCGCAGCATGTAGTACGCGCCGGGAAGAAGCACCGCGACCGTGCCCGCGTCGCGCATTGCACCGATGCCTTCGGTCGAAAGATGCTCCAGATGATCGGCCGACAGCGCGCCGTAGCGTGCGGCGAGCGCGGCACCGCCAGAGTCGGAGAGCTGCTCGGCGTGAATCTTCACCGGCAAATGGAGCCGTTTCGTGGCGTCGAACACGCGCGCGGCCTGCGAACGCGAAAACGCGATCCGTTCGCAGAACACGTCGACGGCATCGACCAAACCTTCATCGGCGAGCGCGGGGAGCATCTCGTTCACGACGAGATCGATGTACGCATCGCTTCGTCCCGCGTATTCGGGTGGCAGCGCATGCGCGCCGAGGAACGTCGTTTTGACCGTCACGCCGAATGCGTCGCCCAGTCGGCGTGCGACGCGCAATTGCTTGCGCTCGGTGACGAGGTCGAGTCCATAGCCCGACTTGATCTCGATCGCGCACACGCCTTCGTCGAGCAGACATTGCAACCTGCGCGAAGATGCTTCGAACAGCAGGTCTTCGCTCGCTTCGCGCGTCGCGCGCACCGTGGAGACGATGCCGCCGCCGCGCGCCGCGATCTCCTCGTAGGTCGCGCCCGCGAGACGACGCGCGAATTCGTCGGCGCGATTACCGGCATAGACGAGATGCGTGTGGCAGTCGACAAATCCCGGGGTGACGAGTGCGTTTTCGCCGTCGTGTTGCGGCATCGCATCGAATTCGCGGGGCAGGTGCGACTCGCCGCCGAGCCACGCGATCGCGCCGTCGCGAACGACGATCGCGACGCCTTGCGACGTATCGGCGATCGACGGGTCGTCGAGCGTCTCAGGGATCAGGCGCAGGTGACGCCAGACACCATCGGCGCCTTTCATCGCCGCTCTCCCCGACTCGGCAGAATCGCCGCGATGGCCGCAGGCCACGCATCCCGCGTCGCCCACGTGCGCATCGCCCCGATGTCGGGCGCAAACTCGCGATCGTGGGAAACGAACGGCACGCGTTCGCGAATCTCCGCGAACTCGCGCTCTATGGCTTCCGAGCTTCGCAATGGCCGCACGAAATCGATGCCCTGCGCCGCGGCCATCGCCTCGATGCCGACGATCGTCGCCGTGTTGTCGAGCATCTCGAACAGCCGCCGCGACGCAAACGTCGCCATCGAGACGTGATCCTCCTGGTTCGCCGACGTCGGCAGGCTGTCGACGCTCGCCGGATGTGCGAGCGTCTTGTTCTCCGATGCGAGCGCCGCCGCGGTGACCTGCGGCAGCATGAAACCCGAGTTGAGACCGCCTTCCGCGATCAGGAACGGTGGAAGACCTGAAAGCGTCGAGTCGATCAGAAGCGCGATGCGCCGCTCGGAGATCGCGCCGATTTCGGCAATCGCGAGCGCGAGAATATCGGCCGCGAACGCGACCGGCTCCGCGTGGAAATTGCCACCCGACACGACCTCGCCAGTGTCTGCGAAGACGAGCGGATTGTCCGATGCGGCATTCGCCTCCACTTCTAGTACGCGCGCCGCGTGACGCATGTTGTCGAGGCACGCGCCCATCACCTGCGGCACGCAACGAATCGAGTAAGGGTCCTGCACGCGGCCGCAGTGCGCGTGCGATGGCACGATCTCGCTGCCATCGAGCATGGTGCGCAGCGCCGCCGCGACGTCGATCTGCCCCGGCTGGCCACGCGCGTCGTGTATCCGCGCATCGAGCGGCTTTATCGAACCCTTGATCGCCTCGAGCGACAGCGCGCTCGCGACGAGCGCCGCTGCGAACACGTTTTCCGTATCGAACAATGCACCAAGCGCGAGCGCCGTCGACACCTGCGTTCCATTCAGAAGCGCGAGTCCCTCCTTGGGTCCGAGCGACAATGGGGCAACGGCCGCGCGACGCAAGCCTTCCGCGGCGGGCAACGCCTCGTCGCCCATCGACACTTCGCCTTTGCCGATCAGCACCAACGACAGATGCGCGAGCGGCGCGAGATCGCCCGATGCACCGACCGATCCCTTCCCCGGAATGCGCGGCAACACGCCCGCGTTCGCGAGCGCGAGCAGCGTGCGCACGATCTCCGGACGAACGCCCGAAAGCCCAAGTGCGAGGCTGATCGCCTTCGTCACGAGCACGAGCCGCACGACACCGGGCGCAAGCGGCGGCCCGACGCCAGCGCTATGCGACAACACGAGATTGCGCTGCAGTTCCGCGAGGCGATCACGGGGTATCTGCGTTTGCGCGAGCTTTCCGAAGCCGGTGTTGATGCCGTAGACCGCATCGTCGCCGTCGGCAATGCGCGATACGACCGCCTGCGAGGCCGACATGCGCGGCATGGCGGCGCTTTGGTCGAGCGCGACATCGACGTCACCGCGATAGATGCGCCGCAGATCGCGAAGCGTCAGCGGCGTCGCGCCTAGCGTCAATGCCGGACGCGAGGTCATGCGCGTCGCGCCGCCGGCTTCATGCCTTGCGCCCGATCATCTCGCTGCCAGCGAGCGAACCTTCCGGCTCTCCCCAGCGTCGCACGAGCGCGTTATCGATGCCGAAGAGATCCAGCACGCGCCCCACGCTGTGGTTGACGACGTCATCGATCGACTGCGGGCGCGCATAGAGCGCCGGCACCGGCGGCATCACGATCGCGCCGATCTCGGTTACCTGCGTCATGGTGCGGAGATGACCGAGATGCAGCGGCGTCTCGCGCACCATCAGCACGAGGCGCCGCCGCTCCTTCAGCACGACGTCGGCCGCGCGCGTGAGCAGGCTCGACGTGACGCCGGTCGCGATCTCCGAGAGGCTTCGGATCGAGCACGGCGCGACGATCATGCCGAGCGTGCGAAACGATCCGCTCGAGATCGGCGCCGCCATGTCCTCGTTGCGATGGACGACGCTTGCGAGCACCTCGACGTCGGCGGGTTTGAGCGACATCTCGTACGACATCGCGAGGCGCGCCGAGCGTGTCATCACGAGGTGCGTCTCGAAGCCGAGGTCGCGCAGCGCTTCAAGGACACGAATGCCGTAGACCGTGCCGGACGCGCCGCTGATGCCGACGATCAATCGGTCCTTCATTTCGACTTCGGCAAGAACTCGTTGGTGTAATACACCGACACATCCTCGACGCCCTTCGACAGGCCGCCGTATTCGAGCATCAGCTTCTGCGTCGCTTCCCACTTGTCCTTCGCCGAATAGCCGATGCCGTGCGCTTTGGTGTCAGCCGAAACGAGCAGCGGCGCAGTCGCCTTCAGCTTCTCGATCTCGACGTTGGGCTTGATGCTCGGTGCAAGTTTCGAAAGCGACGCGATCGCCTCGTCCGGATGCTGCAACGCGTATTCGTACGCCCGAAGCGTCGCATGCACGAAGCCGCGCACGACGTCGGGCTTTTCCTTGATCGTGTCGACGTTCGCAGCGACGCCGTCGCCCATCGTGTTGATGCCGAACTCGGAATACGCGAAGACGGAGATTGGCGCGTCGGCAAGCGCCTTCAAACCGATCGCCGAGTCGTTGGTGAAGCCGGTGATCGCATCGGCGCGCTTGGACAGGAACGTCTGGTTGCGCGTGCCGCCGTCGGAGGCGACGATCTTCACCTGCTTCGCGTCGACGCCGTTCTTCGCGAGCAGCGCATAGAGCATCGTCGTCGTCGTGTCGCCCTGCAGCGTCGCGACCGTCTTGCCGACGAGATCAGCGGGCTTGTGGATGTTCGCCGACGTCCAGCTCGCAACCGCGTTCGGGCTCACCTGGTAAAGCTGCACGACCTGCTTCAGCGGCATGCCCTGCGCGACGCCGAGCATCAGCGACGGCGGGTCGACGATCGCGAACGTGTCCTGCTTGCTCGCGACGAGCTGCATCGACGACGTGACGCCCTTGCCTTCGAGCACCTTCACGTCGAGGCCTTCCTCCTTGTAGAAGCCCTTGTCGACGCCGAGCAGATACGGCGAGCGGTGGCCGTTGTAGTTGAACGCGAGCCTGACCGTGACCGGCACGAGGTCCTTCGCCGTGGCCGGACCGGCGACACCGGGCGCGATGGACGCGACGGCGGCCGCCGTAAACGTGGCGATCCGCAAAACGTTGGCGATGCTTCGGAACATGCTCCCTCCTTTGGGTATGCGTTTACGCTGACAATTGCAGAATGCCGGCGCGCACGAACAACGAGCGCACGTGCGCGACCAAAGCGAGAAAGCGCGGCGATTCGCGCATGGCGATCGTGCGCGGCCGCGGAAGATCGACGTCGACCATTTCCTCGACGCGGCCGGGACGCGGCGTCATCACGAGCACGCGATCGGCGAGGAAGATCGCCTCGCCGATGTCGTGCGTGACGAACATCACGCTCTTGCGCGTCTCGTTCCAGATGCGGTTAAGCTCCATCACGAGCTGCTCGCGGGTGATCGCGTCGAGCGCGCCGAACGGCTCGTCCATGAACAGGATGTCGGGATCGTGCACGAGCGCCCGGCAGATCGACACGCGCTGGCGCATGCCGCCCGACAGCTCGTAGGGACGCTTGCGCTCGAACCCGCCAAGGCCAACGGTGTTCAGAAGCTCGCGCGCGCGCGGCTCGTATTGACGGCCGTCGAGGCCGCGCATCTCGATCTGCAGCATCACGTTGCCGAGCACCGTACGCCAGTCGAGCAGCACGTCGCTCTGGAAGACGATGCCGACGTCGGTCACCGGGCGATCGACGCGTTTGCCCGCCACCTCCACCTTTCCTTCCGTCGGGAATTCGAGGCCGGTGCCAAGCGCAAGCAGCGAGCTCTTGCCACAGCCGCTCGGTCCGAGGACCGACAGGAATTCGCCGCGGCGCATTTCGAAGTCGATGCCCTGCAACGCACGGAGGCTCCCGGTCGGCGTCTCGAACACCTTGCCGACGCGCGCGAATCGAAGCGCGGCATCCGCGCTTGTATGATCCCCCCACGCTCGCAGCTTCGCTGCTTCGCTGCCCCCAGCGGGGGCGGAATTCGCGCTTTGGGGCGGCCCGGCAGCGCTCATCACGATGCCTCCGTCGTCTTCGCGCCGTCGACCAGCCGATGCGAGACGTGCCATGGCAGCGCAAGACGCTCGAGCAGGTCGATCGCCGCGTAGAGCACGATGCCGAGCAGGCTCAGCGCGACGAGCACGGCAAACGACAACTGCACGTCCATCAGCCCGTTCGCGACGATCAACTGATAGCCGAGACCGCGATCGGCGCCGATGAATTCGCCGACGACGGCGCCGACCACGGCGAGGGTGCTCGCGACCTTCAACCCAGCGAAGATGTTCGGCAGCGCCGCGGGGATGCGTATCTTGGCGAACGTCTTCCATTGCGGCGCGCCCATCGAGCGCGCGAGCCAGATCACTTCGCGCGGCACGCTGCGAAATCCGGTCATCGTGTCGACGACGATCGGAAAAAAGCAAATGAGAAACGCAATCAGGATTTTCGGCAGGAGCCCGAAGCCGAACCAGACGACGAGGATAGGCGCTATCGCGACCTTCGGAATCGTCTGCGATGCGACGAGGGTCGGGTAGATCGCGTTTTCCACCACACGGAACTGCGACAGGATCGCCGCGAGCGGAATGCTGACGACGATCGCGAGCCCGTAGCCCGCGAGCACTTCGCCGAGCGTCACCCAGGCGTTGATCGCGACGAGCTTGTAGTCGACGACGATGCGGCGCGCGATCGCCGAAGGCGGCGGCAGAAGGTACGCCGGCACGTTGAAGAGACGAACGCAGAGCTCCCAGATCAACAGCACGCCGACGATGACGACGAGCGGGCTCGCGCGCGCGAAAAGCGCCTTGCGCACGAAGCGCTTTCGCGCATCGCGAGGCACGCGCGCGGCCTCGTCGTGCGGAGCGGTCATCGCCTCGGTGGTATCGCTGGAGACGCTCACGGAAGGTGCTTCATCGCATCGAGAAGCCGCGTGTTGGCGGTCGGGTCGCCAAGCGACACGCGGATGGCGCTTCGACCCTCGAAGCCGCCGAAGCACGCCGCATCCGCGACGAGCACGCCTTGCGCAGCCAGCGCGTCGACGCACGTCGCCGCATTGCCGGACAAGTCCTCGATCAGCAGCATGTTCGCATGGCGGCCGCGCAGCGCGAGCCTCGGCATTGTTTCGAGCGCCGCCGCGAAGCGGGATGCTTCCGCGCGAAACGTCTCATAGCTTTGCGCGAGAAACGCATCATCGTCGAGTACCGCAACTGCCGCGGCTTCGGCCGGCATCGCCACGTTGAACGGTGGCCGCCCCCGCTCGACGAGCGCGAGCAGCGCGGCCGGGCCGATCGCGTAACCGATCCGCAGTCCGGCAAGGCCGAACGCCTTCGAGAACGTGCGCAGCACGACGACATTCGGTTCGGTGCGCGCGAGAGCGGTGGCGCCCGCATTGCGCGGATCGCCGAGCGCTTCGTCGACGACGAAGATGGTGTCACGAAAGCGCCGCGCGAGCGCTGCGATGTCTTCGGTCGCGATCGTCGCGCCGGTCGGATTGTTCGGTGTGCAGAGGAAGGCCACGGCGGCCGACTGCTCGGCGAGAGCAGAGCGGATCGCGGCGATGTCGATCGTCCACGGCGGATTGCTTCGCACGGCGACGACCTCGCAGCCACGAAGCCGAGCTTCCAGCTCGTAGCGCGGAAACGTCGGCAGGTGCACCAGCAGGCGCCCGGCTTCCACCGTCCACGCGTGCACGACGAGCTTGATGACGTCGTCGAGTCCCGCGCCGAACAGAAGTCGATCGTCGTCGACACCGTGACGACGCGCAAGCGCCTTGCGCAACGCCGGGAGCCGCGTATCCGGATAAGCGTTGCAGCGGTCGAGCGCTGCGCGTGCCGCCACGACGGCGGATGCCGGCGGTCCACATGGATTGACGTTGAGCGAGAAGTCGTCGATCGTCGCAGGATCGAGGCCGAATCGCGCGGCCGCGATCGCCGGCGAGAGCTCGGCTTCGTAAAGTCGCGCGCGCGGGCCGTCCCGAAAGTGCGGATTGCTCATGCAGCCGCCGTTGCCGTTGCGCCATCGAGCAACCGGCCGAAACCCGCAATGCGCGCCGAGCGGCCGAGCGCGCGCAGCAGCGCCCACAACGTCACCTGGTTGCTCGTCAGCACCGGCTTCGACAGCCGACGCTCGAGCGCGTCGACGACCTCGAGCGCGCGAAGGTCGGTGCAGCTCACGAAGATGGCGTCAGCCTGCGGCGAATCGACCTCGCATGCGAGATCGAACACGCGCTCGGGTGAAACCTCGCGAATCGCCGCGCCGGACAGGCCCAGGCCACGCTGCGAGACGACATCGAAGCCCTGATCCTCGAGAAAACGCCGTTCGATTTGCGTCAGCGCATCGAGATACGGCGTCGCGAGCGCCAGACGCCGAACGCCGAGCGCGCGAAGCGCGTCGATCATGGCCTGCGACGTCGCGATGACCGGGCACCGGACAATGTGTGCGATCGCATCGATCTGCGCACGCAGCCGCGCAGCACCTTCCAGGAACGAGCCGCTCGTGCACGCGTACGCAACGGCGTTCGGCGAAAGCGATGCGAGCAGGCGCGCCGCCGATTCGACCTCCGCGTTCATCTCGCGCAAACCCTCGGCCGTCGTTTCGCGCAGCATGATGCGCGCGCAATGAAACGACACGCCTGCCGGGGCGATCCATGCAAGCTCCGGCTCGATCGTCGCGTTGACCGACGGGACGATCAATCCGATGCGCGCGCCGTCGAGGCGCGGGTTGCGATGCAAATTCCTCACTTCGTCCACGAAGTGCGATAGTCGTCGATGTTCACCTTCTCGCGCTGCGCGAGCGCCACCACCGAGCGCAGAAGGTCGACCATCGCCGCGTTCGTGTTCGCGTCGGTGCCGTCGACCCACGCGCGACGCTGTGCGCCGACGGGATCGATCGCGCCCGCGGCAACGCACGCGTCGATCAGTCGCAACTCGTCGCGACCGTCGTGGAAGATCGCGTCGTTGCCCAGCATCGCTGCAAGGCACGCGGCCACGCCGTACGCGCCCCAGTTCGAGATGTTCGCGACGACGGCGACGTCGGCCGCAAGTTGCGCCGCGATCCTCTCGCCCTGCGGAACGTGCTCGCGCACCTCGCGCGCGACGACGCCCATGCCGAGCTCGTTGCCGAGATCGCCGATGCCGATCGTCGCGATTCCACGCTCCTTCGCATTTGCGAACAGCAGGTCGGTCTTCGCGGTGAACGACGAGATAACGAAGCCGCCGCCGCCGTGATATTCGCCGTCGTCGGCGGCGCCGGGCCGTTCGATCGCAACGAGCGCTTTCGGCGCAAAGCGATCGAGGATGTCTGCCGCCACCTGCCTCGCCGCCGCCGCGTCGATCGGGAAATCGACGAAGCCACAGCGGTTTCGTCCGCGATCGAGTGCATCGAGCGCCGCCGGAATCAGACCGGCCGCTTCGAAGCATGCGGACAAGCACGGCACGACGCTCGCCTCGCACACCCCGATCGGGATCGCGCCCAGGCCGAGCGCGAGCGCGCGCGCGAGCACGGCCGCGCCGATCGGTCCGTCGGTTTCGGGAAGCCCGTAGTCGCGCATGATGAAGCCGCTCACGACGAGCACGCGATCGCCGGGACGCACGCTTCGCGCGAGAAGCTCCGCGGCGGCGAGCGTCAACGGCTTGCCTGCGTGCATTCGCGACGCCTCATAAAGCCCGCGAAGCGGAATCCCCTTGAGGATCGTCCAGTTCGACATCGGCGAGATGATCAGGTGATCGATCGCCTCGGCGATTTGCGCGAGCTCGATGCTCATCGAATCACGTTACTCCTTTTCGGGCCGGCGCTCCTGGCGCGACGCCGCCTGTCGATTGTGGGCACGTCCAGCGGCCGGTTGTTGCGCCCTGCGCAACAATGACGAGCCGGCTGCGATACCCTGTACTTTCAAATCGTCGCGCCACGTTGCGAAATGCGCAACCCGATCGGGACCCAGGCGGTGCGAGCGCGCGCTCGGGCGCAGACGCGCCGCGCGCCCGTCGTCTCACCGAAGGCGCAGCCGCGGCCCGCTCGCGTGCTGTCGGTGCGTCACGCGCTCGACATCCTCCGCTGTCTCGCGGGCGATACGCCGCTCCTCGGCGTCACCGATATCGCGAGCATCGTCGGACTGCACAAGAGCTCCGTGTCGCGGATGGTGGCCACACTCGCCGAGGACGATCTCGTCGAACGCGATGCGCCGACGAGACGCGTGCGCCTCGGTCCCGGCCTGCTGAGTCTTGCCGCACCGCTGCTCGGCTGCGTGCGCATCGTCGATACCGCGATGCCCGAGCTCGCGTTGCTCGCGCAGCGCTGCGGCGAAACGATCAGTGTTGGCGTCTGGGATGGCGCGGGCGCGGTGAATCTCGAGCAGGTGCTGGGCGGCAAGGCGGTCAAGCATTATGCGGCGCCCGGCAGTCGCAATCCCGCGCACGCGACCGCGGCAGGCAAGCTGCTGCTCGCGTATGCGTCGAGCGAAACGTTCGAGCGCGTCGCGCGCCGGGAACTGCGTCGCTTCACGCCACGCACGATATGCACGCGCGCCGGCCTCGTCGCCGAGGTCGCGACCATTCGCCGCAACGGGTATGCGATCAACGAGGGCGAGTATTCGCCCGACGTTGGCGCGATGGCAGCGCCGATTCGCAACGACAAGGGCGTGGTGATCGCGTCGATCAGCGCGACCGTCCCGATGTACCGCTTCGCCGCCGCCGGACGGCAACCGCTGATCGATCTCGTGCTGGACGCGGCCGACCGCGTCTCGGCGCGTCTTGGTTTCGAACGCCGCGATCACGCGCGTTGACGGTCGCGCCAACGCCCGCTTCGCGGTAGAGTTGGCCACACCGATTCGAGCGGAGCACGACATGAACGAT
>DATFCW010000179.1:0-4302 GCA_035252665.1 Casimicrobiaceae bacterium
ATGGTTGCCAATGATGGACCGCACTATGGCGACAACGTCAAGTTGCAGGGGGCGGGCAAGTACCACGTCAGAATCACCGTGGCGCCGCCCGGCTCGGCATCGCACTTCGGACGGCACACCGACAAGGAGACGGGCGTCGGCGCGTGGTTCAAGCCGTTCACGCTGGACTACGACTTCGCATTCACCGGCCTCGGGAAGAAGGGCGGGTACTGATCATGCCGGCCGATGCGAAACTCCGTTCGCCACTATGGGGAATGCAAGGCGTCGCGTCGGTCGTATCTCCGCTGCTCATGCTCGCCGCGCTTTCACCGTCGGAAATCGCGCACGCGCAGGAAGCGATGCCGGTGTTTTCGATCAAGGCGCTCGGCGGTATCCTCGAGCCGGCGCTGATCGAAGTGCCGGCGGGCACGCGCTTCAAGATCGAAATCGAGAACGAGGGCAGCGACCCGGTCGAGTTCGAAAGCACCGAGTTGCACGTTGAGAAGGTGCTCGCCGGCGGCGCGAAATCGTACGTCGTGATCAACGCGCTCAAGCCTGGCACCTACACGTTCTTTGACGACTTCCATCCCGACACCGGCAAAGTTCGAGTCGTCGTCAAGTAGCGACGTCCGCTTCGCGGCTTCGACTCCATCCCGACTGGCAGCACTCGGCGAGTGGATGCGGATGCATGCGCGCCTGTTGCAGGGGTTGCAATGGTGCGTGGTCGGCGCATACGTCGTTCTCGTCGCTGTGCCCGCCTTCCTTCCGCTTCCGCCTGACGATGCGCACGCGTACGACAACCTCGTCGTGGCCGCGCAGTGGATGTTCTGGGGCCTTTGGTGGCCGCTCGTCATCGTGTCGATGTTCGTGCTCGGACGCACGTGGTGCGGCGTTTTCTGTCCGGAGGGAACGCTCACCGAGGCCGCGAGCCGTCATGGTCTTGGGCGGGGCGTTCCGCGATGGATGCGATGGGGCGGATGGCCGTTCGTCGCATTCGCGCTGACCACCATCTTCGGTCAGCTCGTGAGCGTGTATCAGTATGCGACTGCGACGCTGCTCGTGCTTGGCGGCTCGACGGTCGCCGCTGTCGTGGTCGGCTTCATCTTCGGAAAGGGCAAGCGCGTCTGGTGTCGTCATCTGTGCCCGGTGAACGGCGTGTTCGCGGTCCTCGCGCGAATGGCGCCGCTTCATTTCGCCGTCGACACCGGCGCGTGGCGCGCGAACACGGGCCGCACGCGCGCGCACCCGGTCAACTGCGCGCCCATGGTTCGCATCCGACGGATGACGGGCGCTTCCGAATGCCACATGTGCGCGCGTTGCAGCGGCCTGCACGGCGCCGTCGCGCTCGCGGCGCGCGCGCCCGGACGCGAGGTTGCGCGAATCGATCCCGCGGAAGCGCGCGCCTGGGATGCGGCGCTCATCGTGTTCGGCATGATCGGCCTCGCGATCGGGGCCTTCGAATGGAGTGCGACGCCGTGGTTCGTCGATCTGCGAACCGTGCTCGCGAATTACGCTCTCGATCATGGTCCGGCATGGCTTCTCGCCGACAACGCACCCTGGTGGCTGCTGACCCACTACCCCGACGCGCATGATGTCTTCACGTGGCTCGACGGCGCATTGATCATCGGCTGGATCGTCGGCACGGCACTCGTGCTCGGCGGCGTCGTTACGCTATGCCTGGCGCTTGCATCGCTTCCCGCTCGCGGAATTCGGCGCCGCGCCTGCGCACTCAGCTACGCGCTCACGCCGCTCGCCGGCATCGGGCTGTTCGTCGGGCTCTCGGCCTTGACCGTAGGGCTTGCGAAAGGCGAGGGCGTGACGATTCATGCGCTGCCGATGATCCGATGTGCGCTGCTAGCCGCGGGCGCCGCGTGGAGCGCGCGCCTCGGTTACGTTCAACTCGAGGCGCGTGTCGCGGGCGCGCGGCTCGCCTTCGCCATGTTCGCCTTCTCGCTCGGCATCGTGGCCGTGCTCGCCGCCTGGTACCCGTTCGTCTTCCGCATCGCCTGATCTCGCGGCATGCGGCGCCAGGTCGACCGCGATTAAGCCGCGCTCCATCCGCCGCCGAGCGCGCTCATCAGGTCGACGGTGAACGTGAGAAACGATTGGCGATTGCGCACGAGCGCGAGCTGCGCGTCGTTGAGCGTGCGCTGCGCGTCGAGCACTTCGAGATACGCGGAATAGCCGGCTTCGTAGCGCTGCGTCGCGAGCTTGAGGCTGCGGCCCGCGTCGTCGACCCGCGCGTGAAGATCCTGCTCGGTGTCCGACGCGTACGCGACATTGCTCAACGCGTCCGACACATCGCGAAACGCGTTTTGCACCGCCTGTTCGTAGAGGACCTCGGCTTGGCGCGCGCGCGCTTCGGCCTCCTCCGTGCGCGCGGCGTAGCGTCCCCAGTCGATCACCGGCCCGAGCAATCCGGTGCCGATAGACCAGATCGCCGTCCCGGGCGACAGCAGATGCGCGAGGTTGTCGCTTTGCAGGCCGAGCGATGCGGTGAGCGTGATCGTCGGGAGCTGCGCGGCGCGTGCGACGCCGATCTGCGCATTGGCTGCGGTAAGCGAGGCCTCCGCTTGGCGCACGTCCGGTCGCCGCTCGAGCAACGTCGACGGCAGGCCGGCCGGCGGCAGCGGGGGTGAAGGCAACGCGCGAAGATCCGCGGGCGAGAGCGTTAGATCGAGCTCGCCCGTCAACACGCCGAGCTGATGCATCGACACGGCGCGAAGCCGGCGCAGCTCCTTGAGCTGGGCCGCGAGCTGCGCGCGGTTGCCCTGCGCCTGGTAGACGTCGAGCTCGGAGGCAATGCCGGCATTCGCGCGCTTTCGCGTGATGTCGACGGAATCATCCGCGGCGTCGAGGCTCTCCTGCGACACCGCGATCTGCGCATCGAGCGAGCGCACGTTGAAGTACGTGCGTGCGATCGCGCCGGCGAGCGTGAGGCCGACGACGCCGCGCGCGTATTGCGTCGCGGTGTATTGCGCCTGCGCGGCCTCGCGCAAGCGTCGCAGCCGTCCCCAGAAATCGAGCTCGAAGGCGGTGTTTGCCGCGAGCTGGAAGTTGTTCACGGTTGCCGGCGAACCTGCGCGCACCGACGGCGTCTGCGCGCTGAAGCCCGAGCGCGACGTAGCGCCCGACGCATCGACCTCCGGCAACAACGTCGCATTGGCTTCGCGCAGGAGCGCTGCCGCTTCCTCGATGCGTGCGATGGCGAGGCGAATGTCGGTGGCGCGGGCGAGCCCGTCGGCGACGAGGCGATCGAGCGTCGCATCATCGTAGAGCCGCCACCAATCCGCGGGAATCGCGGCCAGCGTGGCGCCTGCGGGTTCCGGCTCCAGGTACGCCTTCGGCATGTCGACGTCCGGGCGGCGGTAGTCCGGCCCCACGGGTGCGCATGCCGCGAGCGCCGCAGCCACACACACGGCAAGCGCACGTCGCATCATCCGCCTTCTCTCGCGAGTTCCGGCACGGATGCGGTTGCCGGCGCCTCCGAGGTTTTGCGTCGCGAGGCGAATACCGTGAAGAAGAGCGGGACGAAAATCGTCGCGACGAAGGTCGCGAGCAGCATGCCGCCGACGACACCCGTTCCCATCGAGCGGCGCGCCGCCGCGCCCGCGCCCGTTGCGAACGTCAGCGGCAGCACGCCGAACACGAAGGCGATCGACGTCATCACGATCGGGCGAAAGCGGAGGCGCGCCGCCTGGAGCGCTGCGTCGACCGGTCGCATGCCTGCGAGAAGTCCTTGCTGGGCGAACTCGACGATCAGGATCGCGTTCTTCGCCGAAAGGCCGACGAGCACGACGAGCCCGATCTGAAAGTAGATGTCGTTCTCCATGCCGCGCAACCATACGAGGCCGAGCGCACCCAGCACGGCGAACGGCACGGCGAACACCACTGCCGCCGGCAGTCGCCAGCGCTCGTAGAGCGCCGCGAGAATCAGGAACACCATGACGATCGCGAAGCCGAACGCGAAGACCGACGCACGCCCGGTACGCTTTTCCTGAAACGCCTGACCCGTCCATTCGAGCGTGTAACCCACCGGCAGCACCTCGCGCGCGACCTGCTCGGCCGCCTTGATCGCTTCCCCCGAGCTCACGCCGGCCCTGCCGCTGCCGAGCACCTTCGCCGCGAGAAAGCCGTTGTAGCGCTCGACCTGCTCGGGACCGACGATGCTCGACGTCGTCACGAGCGACTTCAGCGGAATCATCTCGCCGCTCGTGTTCGAGCGAACGTAAACCTGGCCGAGGTCGTCCGGCTCCGCGCGGTACGCGGCGTCTGCCTGCACCTGCACGCGATACGTGCGTCCCGACATGTTGAAGTCGTTGA
>DATFCW010000180.1:0-5410 GCA_035252665.1 Casimicrobiaceae bacterium
GTATCCCACCCGCGCGGCCAGCACGATGGCCAGCAGCCTCGACGCGCTGCTCGGTGTCGCCGCCAGTGCCCACCGCCGCACCCGCACGCAGGCGACCGAGGTCGTCCTTGGAGGCGAGCGGATGCTCGGTCGACTTCAGGATGTCCTTGACGGTGATGAGACCGCGCAATTCGTGCTCGCGGTTGATGACGAGCACGCGCTCGAGTCGATGGCGATGCATCAGCGCCTTGGCCGCTTCGAGATCGGTGCCTTCCGGCACCGTGACGAGTTTTTCGGCGCGCGTCATGATCTCCGAGACCGGTTGATCGAGATTCGTCTCGAAGCGCAGATCGCGGTTGGTGACGATGCCGACGACCTTGCGTCCTTCGACGACCGGTAGGCCCGAGATCCGATACTGCTGCGTGAGCGCGAGCACCTGGCGCACCGACATCGACGGCGGAATCGTGATCGGGTCTTTGACGACGCCGCTCTCGAAGCGCTTGACCTTCGCGACTTCGGCTGCCTGGCGCGCCGGCGGCATGTTCTTGTGAACGATGCCGAGTCCGCCCTCTTGCGCGATCGCGATCGCGAGGCGCGCTTCGGTGACCGTGTCCATCGCTGCCGAAAGCAGCGGGATGTTGAGCGAAATGGTGCGTGTGGCTCGGGTTGCGAGGGAAACGTCGCGGGGAACGACGCTGGAGTGGGCGGGAACGAGCAGGACGTCGTCGAAAGTCAACGCCTTGCGGACGACACGCATCGAATTCTCCTTGTCGCAAAAATCGATTATACCGGGGGTCGTCACGCGATCCGGCGCCCTCGCCGTCTCGTCATGCGGGCGATTCGGCGCGCGATCGCATCCGCCGTACCGATCACGCGACAACTGACTGCGTCCGCACGGCTTCGGCCACAGGTTCGATTGACGGACGGCCAGGCGCCGGGTAACTTGCCAATGTCATAAAAGCACCGGGACAGGTCATGTCACGCCCCTTGCTGTCGGCGTTCGTCCTTTCGTGGGTGGCCATCGGCTACGCGGCAGGCGCCTCCGCCGCGCTCTACAAGTGGACCGACGCACAGGGGCATGTGGTCTATTCCGACCAGCCGCCCAACGCCGACGTCAAAACCGAGCAGTTGCGCGCCGCGCCGCCGCCCGCCAATCCGAACGCAGCCAAGGAGCTCGCGCAGCGCGACGCCGAGTTCAAGAAGCGAAAGGCCGATGCCGAAGCGGCGAGCGCCAAGGCCGCCAAGGAACAGGCAACGAGCGAGCAGCGCAAGGAAAGTTGCGCGCAGGCGCGCGGCAACCTGAAACAGCTCACGGAAAGCCAGCTTGCGCTCTACCGCTACAACGAGAAGGGCGAGCGCGAGATCATGGACGACGACGCGCGGGCGCGCGAGCGCGCGAAGCTCAACGCGTTCATTCGCGACAACAAGTGCCCGTAGTCACGGGCGAGCTCCTCGGAGTCCGAATCAGCCATACGAGCGCAGCCGCGCGAGCGGCCGCCGTTCTACGCTGACGGCGCCTGCCGCTTCGCCATCGCGCGCT
Source organism: Casimicrobiaceae bacterium (assembly GCA_035252665.1). Lineage (GTDB taxonomy): Bacteria > Pseudomonadota > Gammaproteobacteria > Burkholderiales > Casimicrobiaceae > VBCG01. The sequence goes on from DATFCW010000180.1 coordinate 1,520, forward strand.
GGAATGCCGGGCGCTGCGAGACCCGCGCGAAGTAATCGCGAAGGGTCGGGTCGATTCGTTCCTCGAAGCCCAGGAACCGCGCGAGGCCGAGCGCCCAGCCGCAGGAGATGTCCGCTGCGGTGAAGCTGTCCCCTGCGAGAAACCGATTGCTGCGAAGCGGCACGAGCAGCGCGGCCGACTTGCGCACGAAAACATCGATCGCGAAGCGCGCGCCCCAGTTCTGCTTTTCATTCTCCGGCGCGAAAAAGCGCGTCCCCATCGTGACGTTGAGCGGCGCGGAAAGCGATGCTTCGCCGAAGTGCAGGTACGAGATGTACGCCGGATAACGCGGATCGCTCGGCGATGGGGTGAGCGGCGTCGGACCATGCCTCGCACCGAGATATTCGAGAATCGCGCACGACTCCATCAGGCACACGTCGCCGTCGCGAATGCCGGGAAACGAGCCGGTCGGGCTCGCCTTGACGAACTCGGCGTCCTCGAGTCGTTTCTCGAAGGCGACCGGCCGCACCTCGTACGGGAGGTCCATCTCCTCGAGCATCCAGATGACGCGCATTGCGCGCGTCGGCGGCGCGCCGTAGACGGTGATCATCGTTGCCTCGGTGAATCTGGACGGAAAAGGTCAACGCAGGTTGCGACTCGACCACCATAGCGACAGGCCAAGCGCGACCAGCACGAGGAAGGCGGCGACCATCGTCACGAGCGAGGTCACTTCGACGTTCTTGCGCTCGAGCACGAATTTCGTGTTCAGGTTGCGATACACCTTGCGCAAATCGGCCGCCGTCGATGCGTTGAAGTATTCCGCGCGCGTGACGTCGGCGACGGCCTTCAGCGTCTCCTCGTCGAGACGCACGTACACCGACCAGCCCTCGAACCCGATCAGGCCGCCCGCCGCGGTGCCGAAGCCGACGGTGAAGACACGCACGCCGCGATCGGCCGCGAGCTTCGCCGCATCGAGCGGATCGGGTCCGGTCGTGCGCCGGCCATCGCTCATCAGGATGATGACCGAGTTCGTATTCGACCCCGGCGCAACCGGCTTGAACGGCTTCGGCGGCGCCTTGGGTCGCGGATCGAGCCTTCGCGAATTGCCGGGCCCGCCATAGAAGCCACCGGGGAACGTCAGCGCTTCCAGGTCGATGCCGGCGTCGGGAAACAGTGTCGCGAGCGCGACGTAAAGCGCGCTGCCGGTGGCCGTTCCGCGCTGCAGCTCGAAGCGATCGATCGCCTCGAGGAGCTTCTCCTTGTCGTCGGTCGGCGGCTGTACGAGCGCGGCGTTGCCGCCGAACGCGACGATGCCGATCCGTGCATTCGGCGGCCGCTCCTCGACGAATGTCTTCGCCGCGAGCTGTGCCGCAGTCATTCGATTGGGCTCGACGTCCGTCGCGCCCATGCTGAGCGAGACGTCGATCGCGAGAATGATCGTTTGCTGCTGCGAGGGCAGCGTGACGAGCGCCGTCGGTCGCGCGAGCGCGACGATCATCACGATCAGCGCCAACAGAAGAAGCGCCGGAGGGAGATGGCGGCGGATGCGGTCGCCGGGACCGAGCGCCGCTTTGACGACGTCGAGGCTCGAATACGTGACCGCGCCCTTCTTGCGCCGTCGCAACCAGACGACATACAGGCCGATGAGCAGCGGCACCGCGAGCAACAGCCACAGCATCTGCGGCCAGAGAAATTTCATGCTGTTCCTTCGCGCCGGGCCGCCCCAAGCGAATGACTGCTCCCCCTCGGGGGGCAGCGAGCGCGGGGGTCGTTCATCCGGTGGCGTCCTGCAGTTCGGCCGCGTGGAGCGTGTTCGCGAGGAGCGTCGCGATCGTCATCGGCCCGACGCCGCCCGGCACCGGCGTGATCCACGACGCGCGTTCGCGCGCGCGCTCGAAATCGACATCGCCAACGAGCGTGCCGTCATCGCCGCGGTTGATGCCGACGTCGACGACGATCGCGCCTTCGCGAATCCAGTCGCCCTGGAGGAATTTCGGCTTGCCCATTGCCGCGACCACGATGTCGGCCTCGCGAACGAGGCCCGGCAGATCGCGTGTCGCCGAATGGCAAATCGTGACCGTGCAGCGTGCCATCAAGAGCTCGAGCGCCATCGGGCGCCCGACGATGTTCGATTGGCCGATGATGACCGCGTGCTTGCCGACGAGGGATTCACCCGTGGTCGCCAGGAGTTGCATGCATCCGTACGGCGTGCACGGACGAAGCGTGGGCATGCGCAGAACGAGCCGTCCGACGTTGTACGGATGAAAGCCATCGACATCCTTCCGCGGATCGATCCGCTCGATCACGCGCTCGGCCGCGATTTGCGAGGGCAACGGCAACTGCACGAGAATGCCGCTCACGGCCCGGTCCGCGTTGAGACGATCGATCGTCCGCAAAAGTTCGTCCTGCGACGCGGTTGGCGGAAGATCGGTCGCGAACGAAAGCATGCCGACGGCTTCGGTCGTCCTGCGCTTATTGCGCACGTAGATTTGCGACGCGGCGTTCTCGCCGACCAGCACCACGGCGAGGCCCGGCGCCGGCCGGCCCGCCGCGATGCGTGCGGTGACGCGCGCGCGAACGTCGTCGGTTACGCGCGAAGCGGTGAGCTTGCCGTCGAGAATGCGCGCGGGCATCGCGAGGGATTTCGTGGGTCGCCCGGTTAGAATCGCCCGGTGATCGACGGCGCTATTCTAGCGGCAATCGAGGCGCGGCTCGCGCGCGCGGGGACGGTGCCCGATGTCGGCTTTCGGCGCTTCGTCGCGGGAGGCGTCGAGGTCGGTGTCGTCGACGATCGCCGCACCGCGCGACTTGCGCGCTTCGACTGCTTCGACGTGTCCGCCAGTGCCGTTTGTCTCGATGCTCAGCTTGCGACGCCGGATGCGCGGACGAAGACCATCGCGGAGGTGGCAGCAACGTTGCGAAGCGAGGGCGCGCTGCCTGCATGGCGCGACGAAGCGTATGCCGTCGCGACAACCTTCGGTGAGGCGCCGCTGTTCCTGATCGAGCGCGGCGCCGCGCGCTATTTCGGCGTCGTCACCTACGCGGCGCACGTGAACGGCATCGTTCGTGCGAGCGGGACAACCCGCATGTGGCTGGCGAGACGCAGCCATGACAAGGCGGTCGATCCGGGACTCCTCGACAATCTCGTCGGCGGCGGCATTGCCGCAACGCTTCGCGTCGACGAAACCGTGGTAAAGGAGGCGTGGGAAGAAGCGGGCATTGCTGCGCCGCTTGCGCGATGCGCGCAGCCAGCAGGCATGGTCTGCTCGCGCCGCCCGATGTTCGACGGGCTGCAGCGCGAGATCCTGTTCGTGCATGATCTCACGCTGCCCCCCGAATTCGTGCCGCGAAACCAGGACGGCGAGGCGATCGAGCATCGCCTCGTGACGCTCGACGAGGCCGCGCGGTCGATCGCCGTTGATACCGGCGACGATGAGGTGACCGTCGAGTCAAGCCTTGCGGTGCTCGACTATCTCGTACGTCACGGAGAAATTCGCCCCGATCAGCCGCGCTATGCACGGCTGGCGGGGCTCTTGCATCAACCGCTCTGACTTAGTGCCGGCCGACCTGGTTGCCGATCACGCCGCCAACGACGCCGCCGACCGCGGCACCACCGACGTCGCCGGTCACGCCCGCGCCAATCGCGGTACCCACCCCGGCGCCGACAACCGTATCGCGATCGCGCTCACTCATGCCCGCGCATGCCGCAAGATTCGCGGCAAGAATCGCGCAAACCACCCATTTCGCCGTTCGTTTCATCGAAGACCTCCGTAACGAGCGCAACCGTCGCCGGCCGCGCCTTCAACCCGACGAGGTCACTATGCGATCAGGACGTAGCGGGCGGTAGCGAACGGCAGCCGAAAAACATGTCGGCCATCGGCCGACGGAGGGAAATTGGTGCCAGAAACGTAT
>DATFCW010000181.1:0-3555 GCA_035252665.1 Casimicrobiaceae bacterium
GATCGACTCGAGCGCCGCGCGCGCGAGATGCGCCGCGGTCGTCCCGCGCGTGAGCCCGAACACCGATCCTCGCGCATAGGCGTCCCAATGCGGTGCGCCGAGACCCGCGAACGCCGGCACGAAATAGACGCCGCCGCTGTCTTCGACGCGTGCCGCCAGCCCCTCGATGTCGGGCGCGGCGCGAATGATCTGCAGTCCGTCGCGCAGCCACTGGACGACGGCGCCGGCGATGAAGACGCTGCCTTCGAGCGCGTAGTCGAGCGCGCCGTCACGTTTCCACGCGACCGTTGTCACGAGATTGTTGCGCGAAGCGACCGCGTTCCTGCCGGTATTGAGCAGCAGGAAGCATCCCGTTCCATACGTGTTTTTGGCGAGACCGGACGCGAGGCACGCCTGTCCGAACAGCGCGGCCTGCTGGTCGCCGGCCATGCCCGCGATCGGAACTGGAACATCGTCGAGGCGCGTCTCGGCGCACACGCCCGACGAAGCGACAACCTCGGGCAGAACGCTTCGCGGAACATCGAGCAGCGCGCAAAGCTCGTCGTCCCAGTCGCCGCGCCGGATGTCGAAGAGCATCGTGCGACTCGCGTTCGACGCGTCCGTCGCATGCACGCGTCCGCCGGTCAACTGGAAGAGGAGCCACGAATCGACGGTGCCGAACGCGAGCTCGCCGCGCTCGGCGCGAAGGCGCGCATCCGGCACGTGATCGAGCAGCCATTTGAGCTTCGTGCCGGAAAAATAGGCGTCGATCACGAGCCCGGTTTTCTTCGCGATGAAATCGGCCTTCCCTTGGGCGCGCAACTCGTCGCACATCGGCGCGGTGCGGCGATCCTGCCAGACGATGGCATTCGCGATCGGCCGTCCGCTCGCGCGCTCCCATACGAGCGTCGTTTCGCGCTGATTGGTGATGCCGATCGCCGCGACGTCGCGCGCGGCGATGCCCGCCTTCGCGAGCGCCTCGTGCATCACGCCCGATTGCGTCGCCCAGATGTCCATCGCATCGTGCTCGACCCATCCCGGTTGCGGAAAGATCTGGCGGAATTCCTGCTGCGCCGAACCGACGATGCGCGCGTCTTCGTCGAACACGATCGCGCGCGAGCTGGTAGTCCCTTGATCCAGCGCAAGAATGAATGCCATGCTCGTTTTCCGTCCTGGTGTCGACGCTCCGGGCGCATCTTCGATCGGCCTTCGCTCGAATGCAAGGCTCGACCGATCGGCACGCCTGCCCTCCGTATAATCGCCGCTTTCCCGGATGTCTTGCGCGGCGGCGCCTGTCGCAACGCTCAAGCGCGGCCCGTCAGCGTTCGCACGTAACAGCGATGCCCTTGTCTCTTCCCGCTTCGCCACGCGAGCGCCTGCATGCGCGGCGCGTCGTCTACGAAGGATTCAAGCGCGGCGACGGCCTCTTCGACATCGAGGGCCGGCTCACGGACGTCAAGGATCACGACATCGCGCTGCTCTCGGGTGTGCGCGCGGCCGGCGAGGCGATCCACGACATGTGGGTGCGCGTGACGATCGACCGCGACTTCATGATCCATGACATCGAGGCGCAGTCCGACCGCAACCCGTATCCGGGCGGATGCGATCGCATCACGCCGCAGTACCGTTCACTGATCGGCGCGAATCTTTTGAACGGATTTCGCAAGCGCCTGCACGATACACTCGGCCATACCCGCGGTTGCACGCATCTGACCGAGATGCTGAGCTCGCTGCCGACGGCGGCGGTGCAGACGTTCGCCGGCCTGCGCAAGCGCGAGGACGAGGGCGAGCACAAGCCCTTTCAGCTCGATCGCTGTCACGCGCTCGAGACATCGACGGACACCGTACGTCGCTACTATCCGCGCTGGTATCGCGGCGCGGCCTGACGGACGTTCTACGGAGATACGCGTGAAGATTCACGAATACCAGGGCAAGGAGCTGTTCCGAAAGTTCGGCATCGCCGTGCCGCGCGGCATCCCGGCGTTCTCGGTCGACGAAGCGGTGAAAGCGGCGCAAACGCTCGGCGGCCCGGTGTGGGTGGTCAAGGCGCAGATCCATGCCGGCGGGCGCGGCAAAGGCGGCGGGGTCAAGCTCGCGCGCTCGATCGATGAGGTGCGCGCGCTTTCGTCGAAGATGCTCGGCATGCGGCTCGTCACGCATCAGACCGGACCCGAAGGCCAGCCGGTGCATCGGCTGCTGATCGAGGAGGGCGCCGACATCAGGAAGGAGCTCTACGCCGCGATGGTGGTCGATCGCGTGTCGCAGCGCGTGGTGCTGATGGCGAGCGCCGACGGCGGCATGGACGTCGAGGAAGTCGCGGCGAAGACGCCGGAGCGCATTCACAAGGTGACGATCGATCCGCGTACCGGATTGACCGACGCGCAGGCCGACGACGTCGCGCGCAAGATCGGCATCGACGATGCGATGTTGCCGCAGGCGCGCACGCTGTTCAAGGCGCTCTACAAGCTGTTCGACGAGACCGATGCGTCGCTCGCGGAGATCAATCCGCTCATTGTCACCGGCGACGGCAAGCTGATCGCGCTCGACGCCAAGCTCAACTTCGATCAGAACGCGCTCTTTCGCCATCCCGACATCGTCGCGATGCGCGATCTCGAGGAGGAGGACCCCGCCGAGGTCGAGGCGTCGAAGTACGACCTGTCGTACATCTCGCTCGACGGCGACATCGGCTGCCTCGTCAACGGCGCCGGTCTCGCGATGGCGACGATGGACGTGATCAAGCTCTACGGCGGCGATCCCGCGAATTTCCTCGACGTCGGCGGCGGCGCATCGGCGGAGAAGGTGACCGAGGCGTTCAAGATCATGCTGCGCAATCCGGAATTGAAGGCGATTCTCGTCAACATCTTCGGCGGCATCATGCGCTGCGACGTGATCGCCGAAGGCGTGATCGCGGCGTCGCGCGCGGTGTCGCTGAAGGTGCCGCTCGTCGTGCGGATGAAGGGCACGAACGAGGACAAGGGGAAGGAGCTGCTCGCGCAATCGGGATTGCCGATCATCACGGCGAACAACATGGCCGACGCGGCGCAGAAGGTGGTGGCGGCAGCGAGGGGCGCGTCTTGACTCGGAATTGCGAAAGCGCCATGGCGCAATAGGTCGCTTTACCGATTGACGAGTTAGTGGGGTGCGGCTAGAATGTATCTACATAGTAGATACATATCGGGAAAGCATGGCCGTCCTCGTAAGAAAGTGGGGAAACAGCGCAGCCGTTCGGATCCCTGCCTCGGTTCTCGCCGAAGCAGGCATCGAGATTGATCAGGCAGTTGAAGTTCGACAAGAGCGGGGCCGCATCGTCATCGAGCCCGTTCGGACCATGCACTTCGAGTTGAAGGACCTGCTCGATGCAATTCGCCCAGAGAACCTGCACCAACCGATCGATACCGGACCGCCAGTCGGTAAGGAAATCTGGTGATCACCCGACGACAAGCGCCGGACGCTGGCGACATCGCCTGGTTTAACTTCTCTCCTCATCATGGACACGAGCAGGCCGGATACCGACCGGCGCTTGTGTTGTCACCTTCGCGGTATAACGACGAAACGAGCCTCATGATTTGCTGTCCG
>DATFCW010000182.1:0-11117 GCA_035252665.1 Casimicrobiaceae bacterium
ACGGCGGTCGCCGCCTCGTGGCGGCTCGCCGACGCGGGGAGCGTAAGCGATGAGTCATCGATGCCATCGGGGCTGTGCGATCCTGCCCCCCGACCTGTTGCGGCGCATTGCGCGAAACGGTACCAGCAATCAGCGCGACGCCGCGCTCGACACGCTCGCCGTCGACCATACGTTGCGCCTTGGCCGCGCGACGTACGAGTTGCTCGGTCCCGCCGCACGGGCCGATCTTTTTCCGCTCGCCGCGACCGATCGCCGACGGACGATCTACGATGCGCGCCACGGCGAGTCGCTTCCCGGACGCCCGGTCCGTAGCGAAGGCGCGCTGGCGGTCGCCGACGTCGAGGTGAACGAGGCCTACGACGGACTCGGCGCGACGTTCGATTTCTACGCTGACGTCTACGATCGCAACTCGATCGACGACGCCGGCCTTCCGCTCGACGCCACCGTGCACTACGGCCGTCGCTACGACAACGCGTTCTGGAATGGCGCGCAGATGGTCTTCGGCGACGGTGATGGCGATCTCTTCAACCGCTTCACGATCTCGCTCGACGTGATCGGTCACGAGCTCACGCACGGCGTGACCGGTGACGAAGCGAAGCTCGTGTACCTTGGCCAGGCCGGCGCGCTCAACGAATCGATCTCCGACGTGTTCGGCTCGCTCGTCAAGCAATATGCGCGGAAGCAAACCGCCGCGCAGGCCGACTGGCTGATCGGCGAAGGTCTCTTCACCTCGCGGGTGCACGGCGTGGCGCTTCGCTCGCTGAAAGCGCCCGGCACCGCCTACGACGACCCGGTGCTCGGTCGCGATCCGCAGCCCGCAACGATGGCCGGTTACGTACATACGTCGGCGGACGACGGCGGCGTTCATACCAATTCGGGCATCCCGAATCATGCGTTCTACGTTGCCGCGACCGCGCTCGGTGGCTACGCATGGGAGAAGGCGGGACGCATCTGGTACGAGACGCTGCGCGACAAGCGAATCAAGCCGACCGCGACGTTCGCCAGTTCGCGCGGCTCACCGTGCTAAACGCCGCGCATCTGTTCGGCAAGGCGGAGCAGCAGGCGATGACGGCGGCGTGGGCGGAAGTGGGCGTCAAGAGCACGTAACCAATGCGCATCGACTTTCACGTCGAGGGCGGCCTCGCCGCGTTTCCCGGTCTCGCAAAACCCGTGACGCTTCACTGCGATGCGCTCCCGCCCGACGAGCGCGCGCACCTGACCGATCTCGTCCGGCGCTCCGATTTCTTTGCGCTGCCGCCACAGGATCCCCAGGGTGGCGGTCCGGACACGCGTGCTTATACGATTGCCATCGACGATGGCGCGCGCTGCCGCACGGTCAAGGTGCGCGAGCCGATCGCCAATCCCGCGCTTCGCGATCTCATAGACGCGCTTCGTCAAAAGGCCGTCGCGGTGAAGCGCGCGAAGTGAAGCACATCCCGATCGCGCTCGCCGCAATGCTGCTCGCATCGTGCGCGGCCGTGGGTCCGACGGGGCCCGGGATCGACGGGAAGCCGCTCGGCGAATTCTTCGACGATCTCAAATCGGAGCTCCGAGCCGTGCATTGGCGCGTGCGGAGCGACCGTGCTGCGTGCGGCACGCCGGAGTTGCGGGAGATCGATCTTCGCAACGCGCAAGTCGTGCTCGAGCTCGCACGGATCGGCACAGCCAGCGTCGACGGCGAGGTCAAGCTCGTCGCACTTCCCTTAGGTGATGTCGCGCTCACGCCGTTCGCGTCCGCGTCTGCCGAGCGCAAATGGACGCAGCAGATGACGGTGAAGCTCGACGTGACCGGTCCTTCTCGCCTGTTCGACCTCGACGAACGATCGACCGGCGCCGGCGCCGTCGCGCAAAGCGTCAATGCCGCGATCGACGGCTTCGTTCGCTCCAGTGCCGACGAGCCGTGCGTGCGTCTTTCGGCGCTCAAGCTCTCGCTGGTCATCGACGTGACGCGCGATGCGGCAGGTGGGTTCAAGCTCGTCGTTCCGGCGGCGCAGCTCGGTGCGCAAGCGTCCCGGCGCGACGTCAACACGCTCACGCTTTCCTGGGACAAGGTCGTCTCCAACGCATTGCGTTGATATCGCCGCGCGGGCGGCGGGACATCGCGGGCTTCGCTCCTACAGCCATATCCGCGCAGCGCCGATACGGTTGCCGCGCTTCATTTCCGATACTCGGACGATACGGGTGCGCGTCGTTCATGCGCGCTTCTACCTCGATTGCAATCGGAAATCATGCGGGAACGACTGATGAATCGCACCACGCTCGACGTGCTGCTCGTGGTGCTGCTGCTGGTCTGGGCGCTTTAGGAGGCCTTCCTACCGCTCGCGGACGCCGGTCGACGACCGCGAGCGTCGCCGTCACCGGGTTGTGATCCGATGACGCGACGACCATCGTCGATGATGCGAGCGTTACGAGACCGCGCGTGTAGATATGATCGAGCGTGTGGCCGAAGAAGCGGCTGCGCCGATCGACCGGAAAACCGACTTCGTCGAGCCCAAGGCGCGACGCCAACTCGCGCACCGCACGCACGCGCGCATCCGACCAGGTGTTGAAATCGCCAGCGACGATGATCGGTCCGCGGTGATGCGCGAGGGTATCGCCGATCGCGCGAAGCTCGGCGCGAAACGTGCGAAGCGACAGCGTGAAATTGATCGCGTGCACGTTGACGACGGCGAGGGTGTGGCCGCGACCCGCGATCGGGAACCAGGCCACGAGCGCCGATTTTGGAATGCGCAGCAGCGGCTCGTTGAAACGCGCCGTGCAAAACGCGAGCGGCGCGACGCGCGACGCCGTGAGGACACCTACGTCGGTGTTCGACAGGAAGAACGAGCTCGCCATCATGAAGCGGAAGCCGCCGGTATCGACCGCGCCGCGCAACGGCGGATCGAGCACCGATTCCTGCAGCAGCACGAGGTCGCTGCGGTCGGCGAGCGAGATCAGATCCCTGCGCCAACCGGCGTCGGCCTGTTTGTGAATGTTCCAGCTCGCGATGCGGATGTCGCGAGGATCGAGCGCTGTGCCATGCACCGGGCGCGTCGACGCTTGCGAGTCGACGCTGCTCGAGCAGGCGAGCGTTTGCGCAGCGACCGAGCCGTCGTCGCGTACGAGCAGCGCACGCGGTTTGGCGGTGATCGAGATGCAGCCGGCGACGAACAGCGCCGCGAACACGCACGGCACGAAGCCACGGACGCGCACGCAAAAGCGGCGGCCGCGGGAACGGCCGCCGCGCATGGCCATGCCCGAATCAGTCGTTGCCGTGCATCAGCCGACCGAGCACGTAGCCGATCGCCGCCGCTATGCCGATCGCGATCAGCGGCCGCGACGTGACCGTATCGGTGACGGCATTCACGAGCGCCGTGTTTTTCTCGCGTAGCGTCGATGCCGTGTCCGATGCCCAGTCGAGTCCGGCGCGCGCCGATTGGGTCGCGGTGTCGACCGTCCTTCGCGCGGTGTCCGTGACCTTGTCCATGCCGGACGAGGCGGCTTGCGTGGCGCGATCCACGTAATCCTGGGCGCGATCGCTTGCATCCTGGACGCGCGATTTGCCCGCTTCAAACTTCGCAGTCGTTTCTGCCATGGTCGTCTTCTCCGTAGGGTCCCCGTCGCGCCGCGTCGAGCTTCTTCCGTTCGCACGCTCGCCGTTGCAACCTATCCATGATGTGGAGCGTTCGATTCGACGGCAATCGGACGCTCGCGTCATTTCTCGTAAGCGAGTGGCCGACACTCATTTTCCGCGGCTGCTGCTGGAACGGCTTCCAGTCGCGCCGCCGGTTCCGCTCGCCGTGCCGGTTCCGCTTGCGCCCTTGCCAGATGCTCCACCGTGCTCCTTCAGGCACTCTCCAAGATCGCGTCCGCTCATGTGCGCGCACTGCGCGGGGACGTTCGCGTTCGACGATGGCGCGTGCGCGGACGAACCCGCGCCTGCACCCGCCGACATGCTGCCGCTCGGCATGCCGCCCGGTTCGTTGCGTGGTCCGTTCGACGTCTTTCCGGCGCTCGTTCCCTGCGCGCCTGCGGTAACGGCGAGCGCCAATGCAAATGCGCCCGCAACGATCGAAGTCGTCAACGTTCTCATGAAGTCTCTCCTGTCTCGAATCGGCGACGCCGAACCGGCGTACGCGTCGTGCGGGTGCATTAGCAGTCGCCATGCCACTATTGCTTCATCAGAACGCCTCATTCGTGAAGAAACGCGATGCGCCGCGTTTCGCGTCCGCGAGCGGTCGCGCAAATCTGCATGCGCTCGCGAAAGATTTCCCGATCGTGGTCCAGCACGAAAGCGATGGAATCTCGTCGAAACTTAAACAAGCGCGACGCATTCCAAGTGCCCATGGCCAACGAGATCGTCGTAGGCGTGTACGAGTCGCGCCAGGATGCGGATGCCGCACGAGAGCGGTTGATCGAGGAGGGCGTGCCCGACAACAACATCAGGATCGAGCAGGGACCTCCGCCTGACGTGCCGATGCCGGCGCAGGATCGCGCGGCGCTTACGCCGGTGGCAAAACCACCCGAGCACGGGTTGGCGGCATTCATCGGACGCATGTTAAGCGGCGCGCTGCTCGACGAAGGACAGCTCGACGAGTACGCCGATGCGCTTCGCAACGGACGCTTCGTGGTCGTCGTGCACGTCGATTCGGATGACAGGCGTCGCACTGCGTCGACGATCCTCGCGCGCGGCGGGCCGCGTATCCACTCGCTGCCCAACGCACCGACCGCGTGGAATGAGGCGAGCGCCGGTGACCGCGCGAGCATCGGCAGCGTCGACGAGGACCCCGCGCGACCCGAAGGGCTGTTGCGCGACGTCGAAGGCCTGCCGGCGCAGGGCGACGAGACGCGCCTCGCCAATCGGCCGCGCCGAAGCCGCTATCGCTGACACGCTTTCATGCTGGCGCCGCGCGCGGTATGCTGCGCCGAGGCCGCATGATCATCCGTTCACGGGGGCCGACGCCAATGCCTCTTCGGTCGTTACGTTCCATCGTCGCCGGACATCCGCCGATCGAAGCGCCATCGATCACGACGGTCGTCGACGCCGCCCGCATAATGAAGCGCGCAAATGTAGGCGCGCTTCTGGTCGTCGATCACGGCCGGCTGATCGGCATCTTCACCGAGCGCGATGCGCTGTTCCGGTTGCTGGCCGAGGGCCTCGACCCGCACGCGACGCGTGTTGCCGACGTGATGACACCGCGTCCGCAAACGATCCACCCGGACGAACCGTTCCTGCGCGCGCTTCGGATGATGCACGAGGGCAAGTTTCGTCACCTGCCGGTGGTCGAATTCGATCGGCCGCTCGGCGTGGTGTCCGTGCGCGATGCGCTCGACGAGGACCTGCACGAGTTGCGCGTCGATCTCGAGCAGCGCGAAACGATGCGCGATTAGGGCATCGACATCGAACCTTTGGAGGAGCGAAGATGGCTTCGCATGTCTACAAGCTGATCGAGTTGGTCGGGACGTCGCCGACGAGCACGGATGAGGCGATACGGAACGCCATCCAGAAGGCGTCCGCGACGCTCAAGCACATCGACTGGTTCCAGGTGGTGGAATCGCGCGGCCACGTCGAGAACGGCCGCGTCGCGCACTACCAGGTGTCGCTGAAGGTGGGTTTCCGCATAGAAGAGTGAGCTGCGTACGGGACGCCGCCTACACCATCAGCTTGCGCAGCGTCTCCGGGTTGCTGATGAGCGACTTGCGCCGCTCCGGCGGCGCATCGTAGAGACCCGCGGGCGGGTTCGCTTCGAGCCGCGCCGCGAAGCCGTTCGCGCAGCGCGCGTCGAGCGCGATCGCCACCCGGTCGCTGTCGCTTGCGCCGGTCGCAAAGCACGGGTCGCCAAGCTTCGCGTTCAACGGCCGCACGATATCGCGATCGATCGTCTCGCTGCCGGATCCCGGCGCGATTTCGACGACGTAGCGGCTTCCGCTCGCGTCGGCCTTGGCGTCGAGCACGCCGGGGAGACCCGCCAACTCGCGCGCGACCAGCGCTTGCGCGCCATCGGGGAGCCCGGCGATCACGAGCGAGACGCGGCGACCGCGAATCGGCACGTGCGAGAGGAAGAAATCGCGGCTGAATTCGTCGGCGACGTTCGTACCGATCGCACGCAACGCCTCTTCCTCCGTTGCGTAGCTGCCCGACGCCTTCGGGAGCTTGGTGTTGAAGTAGATCTCTTCGCCGGTTGCGCGATCCGTGCACTTGACCGTCCACGACGCGAGCGCGTACTTGGTGATCGTCAGGCCCGACGCGGCCAGTCGGGTGGAGAGCTTGCGCACGCTCGCTTCGCCGCTCACGACGAAGTCGGCATCGGCGCCGGCTCGCGCGGGCGACGTCTCGCTCCAGGTCCTGAAGCCAAACGCCTGGATGCGCTCCTTGACGACGTTCTCCGCGATCGGCGAGGGGCGCGCCGACTGCGCGGCCGCGCCCTCGTCGCGAACGGCGATCGACACCGCGATCCGAGGATCGCCGCCGGCACGAATCAGGTTGACGCGCTCTTCGCGCGACATCCGGTCGACGGCGCGGCGGATCGCGTCCACGTCGACCATCGCCTGCGTCGTGACCGACATGAGACCGTCCTGGCCCATCGCGGGCGCGCTCTCCTTCACGTTGGCGATGAACGAGCCGCTTTGCGAGACGACGCGCGATTGCAGCAGCTCGTAGTTGCTCGCGAACGATTTGCGATCGAGCATCAGGAGAAGCGCCTTCTCGACGAGCTGGTTGCGCGAGTCGGCGCGCACGTCGGAGGCAAGGAGCGCGCGGTCGTTGGCATAACGGGCGTTCGTGGGATCGGCCAAGCCGACCGCGGTGATCATCAGTTTTCCTGGTGGTGTCGGATCGTTCGTGGCGGCACCGAGGGCGGGCGCGGCGGTTTGCGGTTGCGCGGGGGCGGATTGCGCGATCGTTGTCGGCGTCGCGGTTGACGGCGCGGCGTTCGCCGCGGAAGTTGCCGTCGTGCTGCCGGCTTTCTGCGTTTCGGTTTTGGCTCGATCTATGGCTGGCGTACCGCGCGGAAGCAGCCACCACGTGGCGGCGAGCGCGATCACGCCAATGACGGCGATGGCCGCGACGATCGCCGATGCGGCGCGCTGACTCGTTCGCATCGGCGCAGTCGGCGGGGGATTCGGCGAAGCGGATGGCGGCGCAATGGCCGATGGCGGCTGCGGTGCGGTTGCCGGCGTGGCTACTACAGGCGCCGCAACAGCGGCAAGATTGGGCATCGTCGCGTCGGGATCGGCCGCGCGCACGCTGCCGATCGCTTTCACCAGCGCCTGCGCGAACTCGCGCGCGGTTTCATAGCGATCGTCCGCGCGTTTCGCGAGCGCCTTGCGCACGACGGCGTCGATCGCGGCCGGCAACTGCACGTTGAGCGTCGACGGCGGCAGCGGGTCCTCCTTCAGCACCTTCTGCATCGTCGTCGTCGTGGAGCCGGCGAACGGACGCTCGCCCGTCAGGAACTGGTAGAGAATCACGCCGGCCGCGAAGATGTCGGTGCGTCCGTCGACCGACAATCCCATGATCTGCTCGGGCGACATGTAGTTGGGCGTGCCGACGACCGTGCCGACCTGCGTCAGACTCGACGAATCGATGTGCGCGATGCCGAAGTCGGCGACTTTTACGCCGCGGTCTTCGAGCAGGAAGATGTTCGCGGGCTTGATGTCCCGATGAACGACGCCCTGCCGATGCGAATAGTCGAGCGCGTCGAGAATCGCGCTCATGATTCGCTCGACATCCTGCATGCGGAAGCGCTCGTTCGCGGCGAAGCATTCCTTGAGCTCACGTCCTTCGACGAATTCCATCGCGATGAACGAGGTGCCGGCATCCTCGTCGAAGTCGTAGATCGCGACGATGTTCGGATGATTGAGCCGTCCCGCCGCCTGCGCTTCGCGTCGGAAGCGCGCCAGCATGTCGGCGGTCTTCTCGCCGTCGAGCTGGTCGGGCCGGATTGTCTTCAGCGCGACGCGGCGCTTGATGAGCGGGTCGTAGGCCTCGTAGACGATGCCCATCGCGCCGCGCGCGAGCTCGCGGCGAATTTCGTATTTGCCGAGCTGTGTGATCAAGGTCCCCGGCCCTGCGCCGCTCACGATCTCACTTGTATTTGCTGTCGATCTCCCAGACCGACTTCTGCACCAGGCGCTGCACCATCGTGTCGAGCGATACGCCGCCCTGCTGCGATTGCGACACGCCGAGCACCGACGACGATTTCGCGCCGACTTCCATCTTCTCCTCGGTGTAGCCCTGCGCGACCTGCTCGGTCGTCTCGGCATTGATGATCTTGTAGCGCATGCCGATGATCCACACGCCGGTCGATTCGCCGGTGTGCACCGATCCCACCGCTGCCTGGCCGACGGCGCCTGCGCGTGCGCCGCCGAGCGATCCGCTGAACGCGCCGAGCGCGCCCGCGATGTTGCCGATCGCCCGTCCGTCGAAGCCCTGCTGCGCGGCGGCGACCTGCTCGGTTTTCAGGATGTCGAACTTGACGACGTACTTCGTCGTCTTGAGCTTGCCCATCCCGAGGAACTTGCGCGCCGCCTGCGGGTCGCCCAGGTTGTAGGCGAGCTCGAATTCGTTCAGCAGCGGGCCGAGATTCGCCCGCTCGAGCACCGGGAAGTTCGCGTTCGACATCTCGAGCTCGCCGAAGTCGGCGATGTTGTTCGCCGTGAATTTCTGCAGGAACGTCGCGTTGTTGCTCTTGATTTCGCCGGGGATGACGATCACCGCCGGCCCGCGCTTGTTCTTGTTGACGTACTCGACCGGCTTGTAGAGCGCCTGGTCGGCGGACTGGTTCGCGCGCTGCGACGTCTCGCTGCCCGCGGTCGGCGATGGATTGCCGAACGTCGGCTGTGCAAGCGCTTGCATGCTCGCGAGCGCGAGCGCGGCGCCGAAAATCGTGGGAACCAGGCGGGTCGTCATGCAGCGGTTCATCGTGTTGCTCCCTTGATTCTGTGCCAATGAAAGAAGAGTGCGACGCGGCTTCACTTTGCCGCGCCGGCGTTGCGACAATAGTCGCCGTAGAGCCTGGCGACGACCTCGTCGGCGTTTTCATCGACGAGCGTTTGCGCCATCCGACGCACGTCGGCGCCGGCATAGGAGCTCGCGCTCGCCTCGGTGTCGGAAATCACGCGGCCATTGCTTGCGGTCAGCGTGAACCCCATATTCACCGAAACCTGGTTGACGGCCATCATCGGGTTGCGCGTCGCTTCGGACGAGATCAGGCCTTTCAACACGAAGCTCGCACCGAGCCGCCGCGACGCGGAGAGCGCGGCATCGGGATCGTTGCGAAAGTACGCGTCGATCTCGGCCTGCGCGATCTGCCGCCGGATCTCCTCGGGCGTGTACGTGCGTAGGCCGAGCGCCTGCAGGCGCTTGTTGATCGCCTGGTAATGCGGGCCGTAGTTCTGCTGATTCGCCTCGATGACGCCGTTCGATTGACGCTCGCCGATGACGACCATGATCTTGCGGTTCTTGAGCGATGCGCGACAGGGAACCGACAGGTCTTCGGCGATGCGGTTCTCACGCGCGGCCGCCTCGTTCGCGGCGCTGTCGTCCTGATCCGAGAAGCGGAAGCCTTCGCCCGAGGCGAGACCGGCGATGGTCGCGACGACGAGCGCGACGATCCACTTCGCATGCCCGACGTTCATTTTGTTGGCTTTCTCGCGTGCGGCAGGGAACGCGAAAGAGTAGCCGAACGCAGGGCGGAAATCCACCGGAATAATCGCTGCGCCGCCTGGCGGACCGACCCTTCGTGCAGCAATGAGAGAATGTGTCATGAACAGGATGTTTCATCCCGCCGTTTCGGCGTGGTTTACGAAGTCGTTCGCGGCGCCAACCCCTGCCCAGGCGTCCGCATGGCGCGAGATTGGTGCCGGGCGCGACGTGCTGGTCGCTGCTCCGACCGGATCGGGCAAGACGCTTGCGGCGTTCCTCGGCGCGATCGACGCGCTCGTTCGACGCGGCGTCGAGCAACCGCTGCCCGACGAGACGTTCGTCGTCTACGTCTCGCCGCTCAAGGCGCTGTCCAACGACATCAGGAAGAACCTCGAAGCGCCGCTTGCCGGCATTCGCGCCGAGCTCGCGACGCTTCGTCTGCCCGACGTCGACATCCGCACGCTCGTGCGCACGGGCGATACGCCGCAACACGAGCGTGCGAGCATGCGCAAGCGACCGCCGCACATCGTCGTCACCACGCCCGAATCGCTCTACGTGCTCCTCGGCTCCGAATCGGGTCGCACGATGCTTGCCACGACGCGCACGGTGATCGTCGACGAGATTCACGCGCTCGCGTCGAACAAGCGCGGCAGCCATCTCGCGCTGTCGCTCGCTCGGCTCGATGCGCTGGCGGGTAGGCGATTGGCGCGGATTGGACTGTCGGCGACGCAGAAGCCGATCGAGGAGGTCGCGCGTTTCCTCGTGGGCGTAGCCCCTCACCCCAACCCTCTCCCTTCGGGGGAGAGGGGGCCGAGCGCAAGCGATGCGGGTGAGGGCTGCGCCATCATCGACACGGGCCACATTCGTCCGCGCGACCTCGCGCTGGAGCTGCCGGCCTCGCCGCTCGAGGCGGTGATGTCGAACGAAGTGTGGCAGCAGGTCTACGCGCGTCTCGCCGAACTCGTCTCACAGCATCGGACGACGCTCGTCTTCGTCAATACGCGCCGCATGTCCGAGCGCGTGACGCGCCATCTGTCCGAGATTCTCGGCGAATCGCAGGTGATGACACACCACGGCAGCATGTCGAAGGCGCTGCGGCTAACCGCCGAGGAGCGGTTGAAGCGTGGCGACCTGAAAGCGCTCGTCGCCACCGCGTCGCTCGAGCTCGGAATCGACATCGGCGACGTCGACCTCGTCTGCCAGATCGGCTCGACGCGCTCCATCGCTGCATTCCTCCAGCGTGCGGGCCGCGCGAGCCATACGGTCCACGGCGTGCCGAAGGCGAGGCTCTTTCCGCTTTCCCGCGACGAGCTCGTCGAATGCACGGCGCTGCTCGACGCGGTTGCGCGTGGCGAGCTCGATCGGGTCAGCGTTCCCGAAGCGCCACTCGACGTGCTCGCGCAGCAGATCGTCGCCGAGGTTGCCGCGCGCGATTGGCCCGAGCGCGCGCTCTACGAGGCGTTGACGAAAGCCTATCCGTACGCCGACCTCG
>DATFCW010000183.1:0-2523 GCA_035252665.1 Casimicrobiaceae bacterium
GCGCGACGCTCGCGTTCGCCGATGGGAATCATGCGACCTTCTCGTACACGGTGAACGGCGTGAGTCAGGCGAAACAGATGACGCGCGAGGTGTTTCGCGCGCCGGGGACGGTATGTCAATGATCGCGGTCTGGTCGCGTCGCTTCGTGGCGGCGTCGGTGATCGCATGCACGTGCGGAAATGTGCCCGCCGAATCGATCCGCGCCACTTTCCATTGCGACGGCGGCAAGTCGATCGTCGCGGTCTTCGAGAACGGCGCGCAAGCGAGCGTCCATCTCACGCTTTCCGACGGCCGTCAATTGGCGCTGCCGCAAGCGCGCTCGGCCGATGGCGCCCGCTATGCCAACGCCGACGAGAGTTTTGTGTTCTGGAACAAAGGAAACACCGCAATCGTCGAGGAACGTGGCCGAACGACGTATAGCGGTTGCGCGACGAACAAGTAGGTTCCGCGAATCGATCGATCAGCGAGATGCCCGAGCGTTGTTGAAGTACGCGTTCGCCCCGCTCGCGAGAATCGCCGGCAGGTGCGTGTAGAGGTAGCGAACACCCTTCCCGACCACGCGCTGCACCGCATCCGCGGCCGCCGGCATGCCGGGCGTTTTCCCGGCCGCGACGATTTTCGCCAGGCTTTCCTCGATCGCGCGCGCGACCTCCGGCGCTTTCGCGTTGCCGGGATGGCCCATCGATTGCGACAGATCGGACGGACCGATGAAAAAGACGTCGATGCCTTCCACCGCAAGAATCTCGTCGAGATTCGGCAACGCCTCGCGGTCCTCGATCTGCACGCAAACGAGCGTCTGCCGATTCGCCTCGGCGACGAAGTCGCTCATCGTTTTCGCGAAGCCGTAGCCCGACGCGCGCGTCCCGACCGCGAGACCGCGCTTGCCTTGCGGATGAAACTTGACCGCATCCACCGCGGCGCGCGCCTGCTTCGCCGTGTCGACGTGCGGCACCTGCACGCCCTGCGCGCCACGATCCATCGCCTGCACGATGTCCGCGGCGTCGTTGGTGCGGGGTCGCACGATTGGCGTCACGCCCGACGCCTCCGCCGCCATCACCATCATCTCCATCGTTTCGAGGTCGATCGTCCCGTGCTCGCAATCGATCAGCACCCAGTCGAAGCCCATGCCGGCGGCTGATTCGACGATTTGCGGCGACGGGATCATCACCGACAGACCGAACACGGGCTGACCGGCCGCGAGCTTTTGCTTCATCCGATTCGTATGCATTTCGTTCAGCGCTTGTCGTTGGCCGATGATCCGATGCGCGCGTCGAGCGCGGCGATCACCTCGGCAGTCGTTGCCGGCGTTGTCGCGAACGCGTCCTTCAAAGCCATCTTGTTGGATCGCTCGAAGAGCCTGATCGTCGCTTCCGTCATCGGCGCATCGAGAGAAAACTCGCGCAGCACGTCGCGCACTTGCAGCATCTCGTGATAGCGACGCCCATGCGCAGTCGCGTGCGTGCGGATCCAGTTGCCGCCGACTTCGTCGAACGACGCGGCATCCATTGTCGCAACGATCTCCCGCCACAGGTCGTGCTCGATGCCCGCACGTCGCGCGGCGAGCAGACATTCGACCAGGAGCGCCTCCAATCCTTTCGAGAAGACGCTGCGCAGCATCTTGAAGCTCGATGCCCTGCCGATCTCGATGCCGTACGCGTGAAAGTCCAAGCCCAGGTCCGACATCGCGGCTGCGACCTCGTCGGCGCGCGCGCCGCAAAGCAGGACTTTCGACTTCGCGCCCATGACGCCGACTGCGGACAGGATGGCGCCCTCGACGAAATCGGCTCCCGACGCATCGATGATCGACGCAATCTCGCGCTTGATCGCGGGTGATGTGGCGTTGAGATCGACGAAAATCTGTCCGCGGTGAAGGAGCGGTGCTGCGGCTTTCGCCGCGTCGACGGCGACATTCGTCGTCACGGTGGATAACACGATGTCGGCACGCGATGCGAGATCGGCAAGCGGAACGAGGTCCGGGGGCTGGCCGCGAGCGCGTCGAATAAGCACGTCGCGGCCGTCGGGACGATCGAGCAGCACGTCGAACGCGAGCACGCGGGCGCCATGAGCTTGCAATGCCGCCGAGAACCGCGAGGCTACCTCGCCGAAGCCGATGAAACCTGCGGCCGTCAATGGCTTCTCCTTTCGGCCGTTTCGTCGTCGACGACTGGAAAGCGGGCGCGCAACGAAGTGACGCGCTCGGGTCCGAGTCGATTCATTCCGCAGCTTACCCGCTCGCGTTGTTCGCAATGCACGCGACCCGCGGTTACCGCCTGTTGCAGCGTCACACCGGCGAGGTAATGCCAGGCGATTACCATCGCGATCTTCGATTGGAATCCTGGGTGCGCCCCGGGCAGCCGAGCGCAAGGCGGTTTCCGGATCGGTCCGTTGCGATTGTCGGCGTCATGTGGCTGACCCCGAGCCATCTTCCGTTGCGATTGACCGTGGCGCCGCGCGAGAAGTTGTGCATGCCCGCGTTCATTATGATGGCCGTCCCAGGAATCGCCAGCGGCCGCCGAATTCGAC
>DATFCW010000184.1:0-12892 GCA_035252665.1 Casimicrobiaceae bacterium
TCCGGCGGCCAGCAGCAGCGCATCGCGCTCGCGCGCTGTCTCGCGATCGATCCGAAGGTGGTATTGCTCGACGAGCCGTTCGGCGCGCTCGACAAGAACCTGCGCCTCGACATGCAGATCGAGGTCAAGCGCCTGCAACGCGAATACGGCATTACCACGATCCTCGTTACGCATGATCAGGAGGAGGCGCTGTCGATGGCCGACCGCATCGCGGTGATGAATCGCGGGCGCATCGAGCAGCTCTCGTCGCCGACGGACGTCTACGATCGTCCGCGAACCGTGTTCGTCAACCAGTTCGTCGGCACGACGAACCTGCTTCCGGGCGAGCTCGCCGACGATGTGCACGGCGTCGTGCATCTCGACGGCGGCGGCGTGGTCGCGGTGTCGCCGGCGTCCGGGCTCGGTCGCGGCGCGCGCGTCGTCGTGTCGGTGCGTCCCGAGCAGTTGCGCGTTCAGACGACCCAAAGTGAGCGCGCGTTGGCGGCAACGATCAAGGCGGTCCTTCCGCTCGGTCCATACGTCATGTACGAAGCGCAAACGGAAGGCGGGGTCGCGTTTCGGGTGAGCGAGCCGCGCGACGCCGGTGCGCGGCTGCTCGCGCCCGGCGCGTTCGTCCATGTCATGCCGGTTGCGCCGGAAGCATGCAAGGTGTTCGCCGCGGAGCAGGAGCGCGCGGCGTAGGAAAACGGTCATCAATCGAAGGAGAGGGACGATGGGATCGAATGTGAGAGCCGCAGAGCCGCCTCGAGGCTCGAATTCCGTCCCCGCAGGGGGCAGCGAAGCGACGAAGTCGCGAGCGTGGCGGGATCACACAACCCGCAGGCAATTTCTTGTCGCCAGCGCCGCCGTGGGTCTTGGCGCGATGCTGCCGCTTCGCGCACGCGCGCAATCGAAGACTCTCGTCGTCGCGACGTTCCCCGGCACGTGGAACGAAGCGCATCGCAATCTGCTTGCGCCTTATTTCAAGAAGCGCACGGGCGCGAGCGTCACGCAGAGCATTCAGCTTGCGACCGAGCAGCTTGCGAAGCTCGAGGCCGCGAAAGGCGGGCGTCCGCCGTTCGACGTCGCGATCCTCGACGAGCCGCAGGTGTTCGATGCGGCGAAACAGGGACTGATCGACGAGTATCCGGCTGCCAAATCGCCGAATTTCAAGGATCTCTTTCCCGTCTACCAGGACAAGTGGGGACCGAAGATTTCGCTGCAGGTGATCGGCATCGGCTACAACCCGAACAAGATCAAGACGCCGCCGAAGTCGTACGACGACTTGCTGAATCCTGCGTACAAGGGACGCGTCGGGTTGACGGCGTTGAACAGTCAGCTCGGCATGGCGTTCCTCGCCGAATACAACCGCATCCACGGCGGCAACGAGTCGAATTTCGACCCGGCGTTCGTGGCGCTCAAAAAGCTGCTGCCGAACGTCGGTGCGGTCGCGGCGAACCTGGGCGCTTACGCGACACTTTGGCAACAGGAGCAGGTCGACATCGCGCCGTACAACTTCAACTTCGTGCAGACGCTGAAGGCGAAGGGCGTGCCGGTCGAGTTCGTCGTTCCCGACACGGGTCTCGTCGGCTGGACGACGAGCCTGCATCTCACGAAGAACGCAGTCGAGCCGGATCTTGCTATCCAGTACATCGATTCGCATCTTGCGGCCGACATGCAATCGGAGATGGAGAAACCGCCCTACGACATCATCCCGACGAATTCGAAGGTGCCGCTGTCCGCGGCGATCATGCACACCGTTGCCAAAACGCCGGCCGACTTGTCGAAGATCCGCGGATTCGAGTGGACGAAGATCAATCCGCAACGCACGGCGCTGATCGAGCGGTTCAATCGCGAGATCAAGCTGTAGGATTTCGGAAAATGGTGCCAGAGATGTATTTTTAAATGATCTCTGGCACCAATTAAAAATACATCTCTGGCACCGATTTTCACGATGACGCGCGACGAATGGCCGCTTGCGCTGCCGCTCGCGGCGCTCTTCGTCGTCTTCTTCGTCGCGCCGTTTTTCGTTCTGCTGGGGCTGAGCCTTCGCATCGACGCGCAGGTCCATGCGCTTTCGTTCGCCCAGTATGCGAAATTCTTCGGCGACACCTTCAACCTCGGCATCCTATGGTCAACGGTTTGGCTCGCGATTCGCGCGACGCTCGTCTGCCTGCTCTTCGGGTATCCGATCGCATGGGTCTGCTCGCGCGTGACGGCGCGCTGGCAAAGCTTGCTCGTGTTCGCCGTCGTGCTGCCGATCCTGACCAGCGTCGTGGTGCGTACGTTCGCATGGATCGTGATCCTCGGCCGCGAAGGCGTGATGAACGATCTGCTCCGCGCGTTGCACATCGTCGACCAGCCCGTGCCGCTGCTCTTCACCGAGACCGGCGTCATCACGGTGCTCGCGCAGGTGCAGATGCCGCTGATGGTGCTGCCGCTCTTCGCGACGCTGTCGCGAATCGATCCCAACCTCGCCGATGCATCGGCCGCGCTGGGCGCCGGCGCGTGGCGAACGTTCTTTCGCGTCACGCTGCCGTTGTCGACGCCGGGTCTTGTCGCCGGCTGCATTCTCGTCTTCTCCGCATGTGCGACGGCATTCGTCACGCAGACGTTGATCGGCGGCGCACGGCTCGTCTACATGCCGCTTCATATCTACCAGCAGGCGATCGGCGCGAACAACTGGCCGTTCGCCGCGTCGATCTCCGTCGTGTTCACGATCGCGGTGATGATCGTCATCTACGCGCTGAACCGCGCGGGAAGCACCAGCAAGGCATATGGCGACGCTCGCTAGCGAACCGCTGACCGCGACGGCGCAAACGCCGAGAGCGCAGCGCACGACCTGGGACATGCGCTCGCAGCGCGCTCTCTTCGGCATCGTGACCGCCATCGCGATCGTGTTCCTGCTCGGTCCGACGATCATCGTATTGCTGACGTCGTTGACGGCGACCGAGTCGTTGCGCTTCCCTCCGCAGGGTTATTCACTGCGCTGGTACAAGGCGCTGCTCGATGCCGACCAGATGCAGGCCGCGGCATGGAACAGCGTGATCGTCGCGTTCTGGACGACGGTGGTTTCCGTGGTCCTTGGAACCGCGGGTGCGCTTGGCATCGCGCGAAGCCGGACGCGCTTCGCGCGGGTCGCCGACGTGCTGTTCATGTCGCCGCTGATCCTGCCGGCGCTTGCGTTCGGATTCGCCGCGCTCGTCTACATCCATCAACTCGGATTTCATCCGTCGATCCCGCTTTTGATCGTCGGACACGTCATCGTGTGCGTTCCGTTCGTGCTGCGCACGACAATCGCGGCGCTGGCGCAAGTCGATCGTGCACTCTTCGATGCGTCGGCGAGCCTTGGCGCCGGCCGGTGGATGACGTTTCGGCGCGTTACGCTTCCGCTGATCGGACGCGGCGTCGGCGCGGGCGCGTTTCTCGCGTTCATGGCGTCGTTCGACAACGTGCCGGTGTCGCTTTTCCTCGCCGACGAGCGCACCGAGGTGCTGCCGATCCACCTGTGGCAGCAGATCGACACGAATCTCGACGTGCGCACGGCGGCGATCTCGGGCGTCATCATTGTCGTGACGATCGTCCTGATGGTGCTCGCCGAGCGCTTCGCCGGTTTGTCACGCCAGCTTTCGCGCTAGGAAGGCGATGCCCGGAATCTCGATCCACGTCGTCGATGTCACACGCGGCGTCGCCGCATCGGGCATGCGCGTCGAGGTGTTCTCGATCGGCGAGGCGCGGTCGCGCATCGTCAGCGGCGAGGTTTCGCCATCCGGCATCGTCGACGACGCTGCGCTTTCCGCGCGATTCGCGCCCGGCGCCTACGACGTGCTCCTTCACGTCGGCGCGTTCTATGCGCGTGCGGGCTTCGCGTTGCCCGTGGTGCCGTTTCTCGACGTCGCCATGTTTCGCTTCGGCATCGCGGACGCCGAGCAGCATTACCACCTGCCGTTCAAGCTGACGCCATGGGGCTATTCGTGCTTTCGCGGCGGAGCGTAGGAGCAACGTCGCGATGGCCGTGACTCTCGAGCAGTTGAATCGCGCGGACGCCGCCGAATTCGCGGCATTGCTCGCCGGCACGTATGAGCATTCGCCGTGGATCGTCGAACGCGCATATTCGGCACGTCCATTCGCGACGCTCGCGGCGCTGAAGCGCGCGCTGGTGGAGGTGGTGCGCGACGCGCCCGACGACGTGAAGCTCGACCTGATTCGCGCGCATCCGCAGTTGGCCGGACGCGCGATGCAGACGGCGACGCTGACGCGCGAATCGACGAACGAGCAGTCGCGCGCGGGACTGACGCAATGCACGCCCGACGAGCTCGCGCGGATCGCGCGCGTCAATGCCGATTACGAGGCACGCTTCGGCTTTCCATTCATCCTCGCCGTGCGCGGCCCGCGCGGGCTCGGGCTCTCGAAGGACGAAATCTTCGCGACGTTCGAGCGCAGGCTTCGTCACCCTCCCGACGTCGAGCGCGCCGAAGCGCTTCGCAACATTCATCGCATCGCCGAGTTGCGGCTCGACGACAAGCTCGGCTTCACGCCCGATCTTGGCAACCGCGTATGGGATTGGGCCGAGCAGCTCGCCTCGCACAGCGACGAAGGCTTTGCCGAGCGCGGTGAACTGACAGTCACCTATCTGACCGACGCCCACCGCGCGGTCGCCGCGCAACTGCGCGACTGGATGCGCGATGATTGCGGCTTCGACGACGTGTCGATCGATGCAGTCGGCAATGTCGTCGGCATCTACCACGGCCAGCATCGTGACGATCGGCGCCTTCTCACCGGTAGCCACTACGACACGGTCAGAAACGGCGGCAGGTACGACGGGCGACTCGGCGTGCTGGTGCCGATGGCCGCGGTGCGCGAGTTCGCACGCGCGAGTCGCCGACTGCCGTTCGGCGTCGAGGTCGTCGCGTTCGCTGAGGAGGAGGGCCAGCGCTATCGGGCGACGTTCCTCGGCTCGAGCGCGCTCACCGGACACTTCGACGCGCGCTGGCTCGACCAGAAGGACGCAGCGGGCATCACGATGCGCGACGCCATGCGGCATGCGCAATTGTCGATTGACGACATCCCGAAGCTTCGCCGCGACCCCGCCCGTTACGTTGCCTTCGTCGAGGTGCACATCGAGCAGGGACCGGTATTGACGCAGGCCGACTTGCCGCTCGGTGTCGTCACTTCGATCAACGGCAGCCTTCGCTACGCCGTTGAGATCGAGGGCATCGCGAGCCATGCGGGAACGACGCCGATGAATCATCGGCGCGACGCAGCGGTTGCCGCTGCCGAGATCGTGCTCGACGTCGAGCGGCAGGCGTCGCGCGTTCCCGGGGTCGTCGCCACCGTCGGCATGCTCAACGTACCGAACGGCTCGATCAACGTCGTTCCAGGGCATTGCCGATTCACGATCGACGTTCGCGCGCCGGCCGACGCGGCGCGCGACGGGTGCGCGAACGACATTCTGGCCGGCGCGAAACGCATCAGCGAGCGGCGCGGCGTTGCGTGCACGATCGAGGAGACCCTGCGGGCGAGCGCGGCGCCCTGCGCCGACGACTGGCGCGATCGCTGGTCGCAGGCCGTGTCGAGCCTCGGCCTTCCGGTTCGCCTGCTGCCAAGCGGCGCTGGCCACGACGCGATGAAGCTCGCCGGGATCATGCCGCAGGCGATGCTGTTCGTACGCGGGCAGAACGACGGGATCAGCCACAATCCGCTGGAATCGGTCACGAACGACGACGCCGACCTCGCGGTGCGCGCGTTCGTCGCATTCGTCCAGGGGCTGGCCGCCGAACGCTGATCGACGCCGGTCGCGTTCCGCGAAAACCGCGGGACGGGTGCTACACTGATTCCCCGATGGAGCGCGCGTTTCCCCACGGAACCCGGTTGTGACGGCGCTCGCGGTTTCCGATGCGCCCGACGGCCGACGCGTTCTCGCGCTTTCCGGACGCCTCGATGCCG
Source organism: Casimicrobiaceae bacterium (assembly GCA_035252665.1). Lineage (GTDB taxonomy): Bacteria > Pseudomonadota > Gammaproteobacteria > Burkholderiales > Casimicrobiaceae > VBCG01. The sequence goes on from DATFCW010000184.1 coordinate 5,926, forward strand.
ACTCGATTCGCGACGTATGGGCCGAGGGACGCCGCGCCATCGCGGCCGCGCCGGGCCGGCGGGTCGTCGTCGATGCCTCGAAGGTCGATTATTGCGACGGCGCCGGGGTCGCGCTTCTCGTCGATCTGATCTCGCGACGCAAGCCGGGCGAAGTGCAGGTCGCGAACCTGGCACCGGCGTTCGAGACGCTGCTGCAGCAATTCGATCTCCATGCGATCGCGCACGACCAGGATCCGCCGCCGAAGCGGCGCGGAACCATCGCGGAAGTCGGTCTCTACGCCGCCGGCATGGCGGCCGACATGCGAGCGCAGATCGTCTTCATCGGCGAAACCACGGCCGCGCTTGGTCATGCGCTGCTGCATCCGGCATCGATTCGCTGGAAGGACGTCTGGCGCATTTGCGAGCGCGTGGGTGCCGATGCGCTGCCGATCGTCGCGCTGATCTCGTTCCTGCTCGGCGTGATCCTCGCGTTCGAGTCCGCCGTGCCGATGCGAAGGTTCGGCGCGGAGATTTTCGTTGCCGACCTGGTCGGGCTCGCGATGCTGCGCGAGCTCGGTCCGCTGATGACGGCGATCCTGCTCGCCGGACGCTCGGGCGCCGCCTTTGCCGCCGAGATCGGCACGATGACGGTGAACCAGGAAGTCGATGCGCTCACCACGATGGGCCTCGACCCGGTGCGCTTCCTCGTGACGCCGCGTATCATCGCGGCGCTTTTGATGACGCCGCTTCTTACGCTTTTCGCGGACCTGATCAGCCTGATCGGCGGCGCGGTGACGCTCACCAGCTTCTCGATTCCCTACGTGACGTTCGTCCACGAAGTGGAAGGCATCGTCGACTATGCCGATTTCATGGCCGGATTCGTGAAGTCCTTCGTATTCGCGATATTGATCGCGGGCATCGGCTGCCTGCGCGGCCTGCAGACGAGCGCGGGCGCGTCTTCGGTGGGTGACGCGGCAACCCGTGCGGTGGTGTCGGGAATCGTGCTGCTCGTCGCGGTCGACGGCCTTTTTTCCGTCATCTACTACATTCTCGATATTTGATGAGCGTCGAGCCGCGCGACCACGATGAGAGCGGCGACGGGCCGCCCCGAGGGCGAGCACGTGAATGCGAAGCACGAACACCGCCCGATGAGCCGCAAGCGTGGGGGAACCATCCAGCGATCATCCGCGTGCGCGATCTCACGGTCGGCTACGGCGGCGTGCCGCTGCTCGAGCATTTGAACTTCGACGTCAAGGCCGGCGAAATCTTCGTGATCCTCGGCGGCTCGGGCAGCGGCAAGAGCACGCTCTTGAAGCACATGATCGGACTCGATGAGCCGATCGCCGGCAGCGTGCTGATCGACGGCGATGACATCGTCACGGCGGAAGGCGATGCGCGCCGTGCGATCCTGCGCCGGATCGGCGTCATGTACCAGTCGGGCGCGTTGTTCGGCTCGATGACCCTTTCGGAAAACGTGCGCCTGCCGCTCGAGGAGTACACCGATCTCGAATCGGACGAGATCGAGCTGATCGCGCGGATGAAGCTTTCGCTCGTCGGGCTCGCGCTTTTCACCGGCCATCTCCCCGCCGAGATTTCGGGCGGCATGCAGAAGCGCGCGGCGATCGCGCGCGCGATGGCGCTCGATCCGATGATCCTGTTCCTCGACGAGCCGTCGGCGGGCCTCGATCCGATCACGTCGGCCGAGCTCGACGCGCTGATCAAGCGGCTGTCGCGCAATCTCGGCGTGACTTTCGTCGTCGTCACGCACGAGCTTCCAAGCATCTTCTCGATTGCCGATCGCGTGATCATGCTCGATCGGCGCGTCAAGGGCATCGTTGCCGAGGGCGACCCGCGCAAGCTTCGCGACGAGAGCAAGGACGCGTGGGTGCGTCAGTTCTTCAACCGCGAGGCCGAGCCGGTCCTGGCATGAGTCGCAACGCCAACTACTTCAAGCTCGGGCTGTTCGTCATCGGCGCGGTGATCGCCGGCATTCTCGTCCTCACGATCATCGGCACCGGACGCTGGTTTCGCCCGCGCACGACCATCGAGACGTACTTCAACGAGTCGGTGCAGGGGCTCGATCTCGGATCGAAGATGAAGTATCGCGGCGTGACGATTGGCGAGGTCACGCGGATCAGCTTCACTTACGTGCAATACGAGCTCGACAAGCCGATGAACCAGCGCAAGCGCTACGTGCTCGTCGAGGCGCAGATCGAGCCGCGCCTCGTCGGCGGACGCGCGGCGAACGACATCACGACGCCCGAGTCGAGCAAGATGGAGGTCGAGCGCGGATTGCGCGTGCATCTCGCGCCGCAAGGCATCACCGGCACCGATTACCTCGAGCTCGATTACACCGACAACCCGGCGCCGACGCTGCCGATCGATTGGACGCCGGACCACATCTACATTCCAAGCACGCCGTCGACGGTGACGACATTCGTCAATGCGGCGACGGAAATCCTCGATCGGTTGCATCGGCTCGACATCGAAACGACCGTTGCGAACCTGAATCGCCTGCTCACCACGGCAAACGAGCGTGTCGCGAGCCTCGATACCGCGACCATTTCGCAGCGTGCCGAGCAGACCTTCTCGAAGATCGACCGCACGCTCGACAATCTGCAATCGAAGAAGGTCAGCGACGAGGCCGTGGGACTCATCGCCGAGCTTCGGCAGACCAACGGCGAGCTTCGCAAGATCCTCGCTGATCCGGCGTTCACCAAATTGCCGGGGCAGACATCGGCAACGCTCGAAGGCGTGCGCGCGCTGGTCGCCAATCCCGCGTTGCCGCAGTCGATCGCGCATCTCGAGCGAACGCTCGCAAGGCTCGACCGCATATTCGGCGGGGGCGAGGCCGATCTTGCGACGACGTTCCAGAATCTGCGCCAGATCACCGACAATCTGCGCGACCTGACCGAGGACGCGAAGCGCTATCCGTCGAACGTGCTGTTCGGCGCGCCGCCGCGCCCCCTGGAGCCGGCCCAATGAAGCGGATGTCGTCTCTGACCCCACTTTTCTTTGTCGCGCTCCTTGCCGGTTGCAGCGCGCTGACCCGCGAGTCGCCGGTTCGCCAGACCTTCCTGCTCGAAACGCCGGCGACGCAAGTCGCCGCGCACGCTCAAGCCACGACCTTGCGAATCGGCACCATCAACGTCGCCGCGCCGTTTCGTGGCAAGACATTCGTCTATCGCCTGGGCGACCTGCGGTTCGAAACCGACTACTACGTCGAATTCCTCGTCCCGCCGGCTACGATGCTGACCGAGCAGACGGCTCGCGCGCTCGAGCGTGCAAAGCCATTCGCGGACGTCGCCGGCCCGGGCACCTCGACGGATGCTGCATGGACGCTCGACGGTTTCGCGTCGGCGCTCTACGCGGACCTGCGCGACAAGGGCAAGCCGGCGGCCGTGCTGGACATCGCGTACTACCTCACGCCGACCGGCGCATCGCAGCAGACGCCGACATGGACGCGCGAATATCACGAGCGCGTCCCGATGCGCGACGCAAGCGCCGCCGCGTATGCGGATGCGCTCAACAAGGCGTTCGCCGACACGATCGCGCATCTCGCGAGCGATCTCGAAAGCGTCCAACTGCCGAAGTCGTAGCGTTCTTGCGCCGCGCCTGGTCGCATCAGCGGCCGTCCTGTCGCAGCATTTCGCATTTCGTCATTCGACCGTTGAGCCGGTGGGTTCTCGCTGGCCACAATCTTTCGTCGCACCCCGCTTGGGAGATGGATATGTGGTCAAGAATCGCCGCATCCGCAATCATCGTCGCTGCAGTGTCGTCGCAGGCGTTCGCCCAACCCGCGTCGACCGATTTCACCGCTCAGATCGCCTGGTGCGCGCAGGACAAGGGCTCGCCGGACTGTCCGGTTACGTATCAGACGCTCCGCGCGGACGAATGCCTGAGCAGCAACGAGAACCGGTCGTGCCTGATTCGCCTCGCCAGGGAAGCGGCGGCCGCGGGTAATTGCGGCCGCGCGTACCAACTTGCTTACGCGTGCCAGTGCAACGGCTCGCAGGAGTCGGGCCGCAGCGCCATCGCGGCGGCGGGTCAGAACGCCGTGTGCAAATACCTGAAGGGCGGCTAAAAGACAGAGAGGTCGATCGACGCGCGCGTCAATCGACGCGCGCGACGAGATCGTGCGCATCCGCCGAGACGACGCGCACGCGCGCGAACTCGCCCCGCGCAAGCCGCGCGCCATCGACGATTCGCACGACGCCGTCGATCTCCGGCGCGTCGGCACTCGATCGCGCGATCGCAACGTCGCCATCGATTTCGTCGACGAGCACGTCGATGTCGCTTCCCGCCCTGGCGCGTAGCCGCGAAGCGCTGATCTCTTCCTGCACCGCCATGAAGCGCGCACGCCGCGCTTCCTTGACGGCGTCGGGCACCGGGTTCGGGAGCGCATTGGCAGCAGCGCCATCGACAGGCGAATAGGCGAAGCAGCCAACGCGGTCGAGCTGCGCCTCGCGAAGGAACGCGAGCAGCTCGTCGAACTCGGTTTCCGTCTCGCCCGGAAAGCCGACGATGAACGTGCTGCGAAGCGTGATCCCTTCGTTCGCGGCTCGCCATCCTCGCACTCGCTCGAGCACCTTTTCCGGCGCGGCCGGTCGCTTCATCAGACGCAGGATGCGCGGGCTCGCGTGCTGAAACGGCGCGTCGAGGTAGGGCAGGAGACCGCCTTCGCCCGGCGATCGCGTCATCAGCGAGACGACGTCGTCGACGTGCGGGTATGGATAGACGTAGTGAAGACGCACCCACGCGCGATGCGCGCGGCCGAGCGCGTCGAGCTCGCGGCAGAGCTCGTGCATTCGCGTACGAAGCGGCCGCCCGCGCCAGAAGCCGGTGCGGTAGCGGACATCGACGCCGTACGCGCTCGTATCCTGCGACACGATCAGGAGCTCGCGTACTCCGGCCTGCAACAGGCGCTCGGCTTCGGCGAGCACTTCGCCGATCGGCCGCGAGACGAGGTCGCCGCGCATCGACGGGATGATGCAGAACGTGCAACGGTGATTGCAGCCTTCGCTGATCTTCAGGTACGCGTAGTGCCGCGGCGTCAGCTTCATACCGGCGGGCGGCACGAGATCGATGAACGGATCGTGCGGCTTCGGAAGCTCGGCGTGCACTGCGGCCATCACTTCGTGCGTCGCGTGCGGGCCGGTCACGGCGAGCACCTTGGGATGGATCGAACGCACGAAGTCACCGCCGGCCTTCGCGCCGAGGCAGCCGGTGACGATCACCTTGCCATTTTCGGACAGCGCCTCGCCGATCGCATCGAGCGATTCGGCGACGGCGGCATCGATGAAGCCGCAGGTGTTGACGACGACGAGATCGGCATCCGCGTACGACGGCGAGATCGCGTAGCCCTCGGCGCGCAGTTGCGTCAACACGTGCTCGGAATCGACGAGCGCCTTCGGACAGCCGAGCGATACGAACCCCACGCGCGGCGCATCGGCGGTATCAGATCGGCGAGGCATGGCGAACGATTCGGAAAATGGTGCGGCGAACCGGTCTTCGCCGGAGTTGCGATGTTGCAGCGCGACGAGCGCCCCTCAGGGCTTCAACGCTTCGATTCGTCGTCGGGCGGGGTATGCGGCGGTGCGCCAAACGTTGGAAACGGGAATGCCGAGAACATGCCGCGCGTCTGGTCCTGCATCCGCTGCTGCATGTCGATGAAGAGCTTCGCGCTCTGCTCGAGGTAGTTGCCGAGCATGCCCTGCATGGCCGGCGCCTGCATCTGCATGAACTGCTTCCAGAGCTCGGGCGTCAGCAGCATCTTGTCGCCGTAGACCTGCTTCGCCTGCTCGGAAAGCTTCTTCTGGATTGCGAGGAACGCCTGCACGTTCTGCTCGATGTACTGACCGATGATCGTTTGCTGCGCCGTGCCATAGAAGCGGATCATCTGCGCGAGCATCTCGGAGCTGAACATCGGCATGCCGCCCGCTTCCTCGTCGAGGATGATCTGCAAAAGTATCTGGCGCGTCAGGTCCTCGTTGCTCTTCGCGTCGACGACGCGAAAGGCCACTCCGTCGAGGACCATCTGCTTCACGTCCGCGAGGGTGATGTAGCCGCTGTTGGCCGTGTCGTACAGCCGGCGGTTCGGGTACTTCTTGATCGTGCGGACGTCCGGCGCCATGAGGTGCGGGGCCTTCCCAAAGGTTGCAGCCATTATAAATGTCTGATTTGTCGGCCCTTTGAAAGATTTGCCGGACCGGACAAAAATGGTATGCTGCGGCGCACAAAAAAAGCTTGACTTCGCTGCATCCCATCCCTACAATGGGTTTTGTGCGGTGCAGCATCAAGGATAGCCACCGAGATCACCGATTTCAAGGCGGGTGAAGCGCTCCTGCCAGGACTAACCGGGTCGTCGACCCGCCACTTCGAGGACATCATGTACAACGCATCGGAATCATTCACGGAGTTCAACCAGGCGAATGTCGCCAACGCCATCAAGCTCGCGTCGTTCTCGATCGAAAACGCCGAGAAGCTCGTCAACCTGAACATCAACGCGGCCAAGCTCGCCATCGCCCAGGCGATCGAAGGTGCGCAGGCCGCGGCGTCGGCGAAGGACGTCCAGGAACTGCTCGAGCTTCGTGCGAAGCTTGCCGAAGTCGGCGTGCAAAGCGCGACCGGCTACTCGCGCACGCTCTATGAGCTGTCGTCGGAAGCGCAGGCCGGCTTCTCGGCGCTTGCCGAGGAAACGTGGAAGACCTACACGAAGGGCGTCGCCTCGTGGGTCGAAAAGGCCAGCCAGACGGCGCCTGCCGGATCGGACGTGGCGGTCAACGCGCTGAAGTCGACGTTCGCCGCTTCGACGGCTGCGTTCGACCAGTTCCAGAAGGCGACCCGTCAGGTCGTCGACCTGGCCGACGCGAGCGTGCGCGCTGCGACGGATTCGGCGTCGAAGGCCGCTGCCACGGCAAGCGCCAAGGCCAAGCGCGCGAGCTAAAGCACGACGCGTCGCGGGCGCGGTCCTTCGCGACGGTCGCAG
>DATFCW010000185.1:0-3730 GCA_035252665.1 Casimicrobiaceae bacterium
TCGCTCCGCCGTTGATCGATGCCGGAGAAGCGAGCGACAATGCGCGGCCCGTCATCGGCGACGTTCGTTCTGCTCCAGACCATGAGCGTATGCGCGCGGTACGTTCTGCCTTCGCTGCTCGACTTCGCGATGCGCAATCCGCAAGTAACGCGCTTCCGCGAGCAGATCGTTCCCGGCGCGGGCGGGTGGTGCTCGAAATCGGCGTCGGATCGGGCCGCAATCTGCCGTTCTACTCTTCGGCCGTCCACCGAGTCATGGCGATCGATCCGTCGGAAGAGCTCCTCAAGATGGCGCGTCGTCAGTTGAACAACGCCGGAACGGTGATCGATCTCGTCGAGGCATCGGCCGAATCGCTGCCGCTTGCGAATGCGTCGATCGTGCTCGGATCATGCGACTTTGCAAGCAGAAGAACGGTCGCTTCGCGGCGCTCGTGACCGCCGCCTTCGCGGTCTGGAACGTGGAGCTGGCGTTCGTCGTCGGGATGGCGTTGGCCTCGGCCCTTCGTCAAGGCGGAATCACACCCTGACCGATCGAATGGACAACATACGCGTCTGTGCGGTGCTCGGGATCATCGGTGGTCTGATGTACACGCAATTCGCATATGCGGCCGATACGCTGCCCATGGAAATCAGGAGATCCTTGGACAAGCAATTCCCAGGGTGGCGGTTTCCAGTTCTCGGACCTCAAATCAAGCAGTGCAATGCCCCCTCGACGCTGTGGGTTCACGGTGATTTCGACGGCGATGGGCTACCCGATTATGCGATGGAACTCGTTTATCGTGACGAGCTTATCGTGGTTGCGCGACTCGCCAACGGTAGCCAACAAGTGCTCACGAAGAGCTCAGTCGCCAATGGAGGAACGCAGGTCGATCAGGCGCTCGATGTCTTACCCGAGGGCGAGCGCATTGGCGACGGCCCAACGTACGCTCATGACGCGGTGGTCAGGCTCGATTGCTCCGGACCGGCGACGGTAACGTACTTCAGTGTCCGTGCCGGCAAATGGCACAGCGATGTGCAAGTGACCGAGTAACGAACCGCCGCGTCCCGAACGTTTCGGACGAGTTGCGTTTCGCCGAGAAAGACGTTGCCCTCGGCGCGGGCGCATACCTAACGTCATCGGCTCAATTCGCCGTCAGTGCCCGGCCGTGTGATTGCTCAGCGATGCGTTCGGTCCAGGCGGCCGTGTTGATCTCTTGCCGTGTCGGATCGTCTGACGCCGCGATCCAGTGAACGCATGATTCTGCAGTCACCCGCCGGGCGAACGCTTCGGCACTGCTGGCGCAACGCCTTGAGTTCGCGCTTCAGCGCCTCGAGCGCGCGGATGCGGCGCGCGACGTGGCCGATGTGCTCCTCGAGCAATGCATTGACGTCCTCGCATGGCCGCTCGGGTGCGTCGCGAAACGCCAGCAATGCGCGAATCTCTTCATGCGTCATGTCGAGCGATCGGCAGTTCCGGATGAAGCGCAAGCGCGCGGCGTGGGCCTCGCCGTACAGCCGATAATTGCCGCTGCTTCGCGCCGGTGGTGGCAGCAGTCCCTCGTGCTCGTAATAGCGGATCGTCTCGATGGAGCATTCCGTCGCCTTGGCGAACTCGCCGATGCGCATCACCGTCATCGTTTCCTCGTTACGTCAGTGTCGTGGATTGACTCTATAGTAACTGCGGAGTTTCCAATGACTCTAGGATGCCCTTTCTCTCCGCCCTCGCATATACGCTGATCCCCGTCCTCGCCGCCGTCAGCGGCAGTGTCTACGCAGCCTTCCGGCGCCCCGGCCCTGTTGCCACCAGCGCGGTTCAACACTTTGCCGCAGGCGTCGTATTTGCAGCAGCGGCAGGCGAGCTGTTGCCGGATCTCATGCACCGAAAATCGGCGATCGCGACGATCGTCGGCGGTGCTGTCGGCATCGCCGTGATGCTCGCGGTAAAAGCGTTCGGCACGCGCGTGAAGGGGCCGTTCGTGCTCGTCGCGACCGTCGGCGTCGACATTCTCATCGACGGCATCGTTCTCGGAATCGGCTTTGGCGCAGGCCTTCGCGCGGGAATCCTGCTCACGATTGCGCTGACCGCCGAGGTGCTTTTCCTCGGCCTGTCGATCGCGCCCGAACTTGCCGGTGAACGTGTATCCCGTGGCGGTGTGATCGGCGTTACGATGGCTCTCGCAATTCTTCTACCGATTGGAGCGGCCATCGGTCTTCCGCTCGCTTTGGTGTCGGACCGTCTTCTCGCCGGGTTTTTCGCGTTCGGCCTGGTTGCCCTGCTGTACCTCGTCACGGAAGAGCTGCTCGTCGAGGCTCACGAAGTCCCCGAGCGGCCGTGGGTCACCGCGATGCTGTTCGTTGGATTCCTGGCCATGCTGGTCATCGAGGAGCTTGCTTGATCGGTCGCACCCCTGTGTTCGCGCATCGTGGAATGCGCGCGTGCATCACGAAGCGGACGCTGGCGACGTTGGCCTGCGTGCCGGGTGTCGCCGCGGCGCACGTCGGCGGCCGAGCCGATCCCTGGCAAGGCTGGACGATCACCCCTGCGATCGTGATCGGCACGCTGCTCGTGCTGATTGTCTACGCACGCGGCGCGGCGAAATCCAACTTGGGCCAACGCGCCGCCTTCGCGATAGGTACAGGACTTCTGTTCCTGGCATTGCAGTCGCCTGTCGACTCGTTGGCGCAATCGTCGTTTGCGGCGCATCAGGTTCAACACCTTGTCCTTCTTGCGTTGGCACCCATGCTGCTTGCGCTCTCCGCCCCTGCGTCATCGCTCATTTCGGGGATGCCGTTAATAGTACGGAGAAACCTGTACGCCCCTGTATCGTCGCTTCGTCCGGTGCGCGCAGCCTTTGCCGTCCTGGCACGGCCACCGGTTGCCGCACTGCATCTGATCGGCGCGATGGTCTTCTGGCTCGTTCCGGCCATTCAGGCCGAAGCACTCGCGAACCCGGCCCTGCACGACGTGATGCACTTCTCGATGCTCATCGCCGGGCTGTTCTTCTGGTTCTCCGCATTCGATCCTCGTCCGCCGCCGATCGGCGCTCGCTACGGCCGTCGGATCGTTGCGATCCTCGCCGTGCTCGTCGTGAACGTGCTGCTCGGCAGCTATCTCTCCTTCAAGAACACGCGCCTCTATCCGGCCTACGATGAGCTATCGTCGCTCGGGCTGCCGGCGCTCGCCGACGAGCGGCTCGGCGGGCTCGTCCAGTACGTCCCAGGCAGCATGATGCTCGTCCTCGGTGTCATCCTCGTGCTTCGCGGATGGTCACGCCGGGAATGGCGGCTAGAGGGCTGGCGTGCGCGCGGCTTCCCGCAAGTGCGCTCCCATGAGCTTGCTCGGTCACGCAAGCCGTCAACGCGCCGAGTAGGATTCATTCTCGGCGTCTTCTCGATATTCATGTTCATGGCGGCCATCGTCGTGGTCGTCATCGCCCATAGCGCGGGGTCGTGAGCGCGCCAGCCGCTTGCGCGTTGACTCTGTAGCAGCTGCAGGGTTTTCAATGCTCGGATGAATCCGAAAACCGATGTTCGCATCGAGGAAACGCTGCCTACCAGCTGCTGCGACGAGCACTGTCAACAGTCGATCCCATCACCGCAACCGGCGATCACGCACAAGCCTGACCAAGTCTCGCGTGCGGTGTTTCGCATCGACAAGATGGATTGCCCGACCGAAGAACGCCTGATCCGCAAACGTCTCCAGCACCTGGCTGGTATCGAGACGCTTTCGTTCAATCTGCTGCAGCGCGAGC
>DATFCW010000186.1:0-4062 GCA_035252665.1 Casimicrobiaceae bacterium
GCACGTGGGGCCGATATTTCGACGTCGCGCACGTTCTGCCCGGGTACATCCTCCATCACGACCTGGTCGTGATGCGAAAAAGATGAATGACGATCGTTCGCTGCTCGACCAGCAGGTCGCGTATTACCGTGCGCGCGCGCCGGAATACGACGCGTGGTGGTTTCGTACCGGCCGCTTCGACCGTGGCGCCGTCAACAACGCCGCATGGCTTCGCGATAGCGCGATCGTCGAGGCGGAAGTCGACGAAATGCTCGCGAAAGCGCGACTGTCGAGCGTGCTGGAGCTCGCGTGCGGGACGGGGTTGTTCACGCGTCGCATCGCGCCGCGCGTGGCGAGCGTCACCGCCGTCGACGCATCGCCCGAGGTCATCGAGATCAATCGTGCGCGCGTCGCCGCATCGAACGTTCGCTACGTACAGGCCGATCTTTTCGCCTGGAAGCCGCAGGCGCGCTACGACTGCGTGTTCATGAGCTTCTGGCTATCGCACGTTCCGCATGCGCGCTTCGACGCGTTCTGGTCGATGGTGGCGGATGCGCTCGCGGAAGGCGGCTTCGCGTATGTCGTCGATTCGGCGCACGACCCGACGTCGACCGCCGCCAATCATCCGGCGCCCGACCGGCATGCCGGCATCGTCACGCGCAAGCTCGACGACGGCCGCGAGTTTCGGATCGTGAAAGTGTTCTGGGAGCCGGATCGGCTCGCAGCGCGGCTTGCGCAATGCGGGTTCGACGCGCGGATCGCGGCGACGCCCCGGTACTTCATTTACGGAAGCGCAACACTGAAAAGCGGGATGAGGGATCAGGGATGAGGGAGGAGAGTGGCCAATCGAAACGTTGCGCCGAAGCCCCTCTCGTTCCTTGCCCAGGTTTTGCCTCTGCGCTATTTGAGCGAGTAATACACATACCCCTTCTGCGGCACGCGTCCGGCGTTCATCTCGCGCTGCGCCTGTACATCCGACGGAAGCTTGTCCCACCAAATCTCGCGTCCGACGCGCTGGCTCGTCTCGACCTCCGGCCGTTTGGACAGGAATTCGTTGATGAAGCGCGTGTGGTCGGAGACGTAGTGGCGAGAGGGAAGGAATGGCATGTCGCAATTTTATCATCGGCGCATCGGGCCCTCTACGATGCGGAAGAGGAACAGCCGGCATTCGATCGCACCGTTCCAAAGCGGTATTCGCCGTTCGGGCCTGAGTCCAACGAGCTTCGCAAGGACCAAATCGCCGGTGAAGATCCCCGCGGTCCAGCCGCCGAACCGGCGCTTCAACGCATCGCCGAGTTGCGGGTAGAACGAAGCGAGCTGACGCGCATCGGCAAGGCGCAAGCCATAGGGCGGATTGGCGAGCACAAGACCCGACGACGCGGGCGCTTCGCGGTTCAGCACGTTCGCCTCCTCGACGCGCGCGAAGCCATCGACTTTCGCCTCGCGGAGCGTCGCGTTCGTGCGCGCGACGGCGGAAGACGCGATGTCGCTCGCGAAAATACCGATCGTCTCCGGCGCTTCGCGAACGCGATCGCGCGCCCGCTGCGTGATCCGCTGCCACGTGGGACCGTCGTAGAACGCGAGCTTCTGGAATCCGAACCGACGCGAAAGTCCCGGCGCGCGGTTCGCGGCGATTAGCGCCGCTTCCGTGACGATCGTTCCGCCGCCGCACATCGGGTCGAGCAATGGCCGATCGGGCGTCCACTGCGCGAGCGCAAGAAGCCCGGCAGCGAGATTCTCGCGGAGCGGCGCGCTGTCGGCGCCGCGTCGATAACCGCGCTTGAAGAGCGCTTCGCCTGACGTGTCGAGATAAAGCGTTGCCTCGCGTTCGGTCAGGAACGCATGCACGCGCACGTCGGGCGAACGCTTGTCGATCGACGGGCGAACCTGATGCGCATCGAGAAAGCGGTCGCACACGCCGTCCTTGATCCGCAGCGTCGCGTAGTCGAGGCTTGCGAGCGGTGAGCGTGTCGCGGCAACGTCCACCCGCAGCGTGCGGTCGACGTTGAAATACCGCGGCCAGTCGATGGCTCGCACGAGCGAGTACAGCTCGTCTTCATTGCGAGAGTCGCCGCCGCCCACGCGCCACAGGATGCGGCTCGCGATCCGCGATTCGAGATTCGCGCGGTATGCAAGCACGAGGTCGCCCGCGAAGGCCGTGCCGCCCTCGGCCATCGCCACGTCGGAAGCGCCGAGCGCCCGGAGCTCCGCGGCGAGCGTTTCCTCGAGCCCGCGCGGACACGGCGCAAAGAAGCGTTCGGACATGCCGCCTCGAAGCGATTCAGAATGGCTTCGCGACGACGAGCCAGACGATCGCGACGAGCAGCGGCAACGCCGGGATCTCGTTCAGCCAGCGATAGAAGACATGGCCATGGCGATTGCGGTCACGCGCGAAATCGCGAACCAGGATGCCGAGGTAGACGTGCAGCGCGATCAACACGAGCACGAGCGCGAGCTTCGCGTGCAGCCAACCGCCGTCGATGCCGAAGCCCAGCCACATCCACAGGCCCAACGCGACGGTGAGAATTGCGCCGGGCGTCATGATGCCGAAGTAAAGCTTGCGCTCCATCATCTTGAAGCGCTCGATCCCGATACGATCGCTCGGCTCCGCCATAGCATGGTAGACGAAGAGCCGCGGCAGGTAGAAGAGGCCGGCGAACCAGGTGACCATGAACACGATATGCAGGGTTTTGGCGATGGCGAACACCGCGGTCCCGCCTACTTGAGCAATCGCCGACGCGTCAGCACCAGCGCGGCGTAGTACGCGACGAGCGCATATCCGGCGATCACCGCGACATGCAACACGATGTCTTCCGGAAATCGATCGAGCATGAGCGGCCGTGCGATGTCGATCGCGTGCTTGAGCGGCAGCACGTTCGCGACGTGAGCGAGCCACGCGGGCATCTGCGATACCGGGAAGAAGACCCCGGAGAAGAGCAGCATCGGCGTCATCACCAGCGTCATGAAGTAGGTGAAGAAGTCGTACCCGGGCGCGAGCGAGTTCATCACGAGCCCGAACGCGCCGAAGCAGAGCCCCACGAGAAAGCCGAGCGGCAGCACCAGCAACGCGAGCCACGTATGACCGAAGCCGAGCGCCTCGATGACGGCGAGGATCGCCGCCGTCGACATCACGGCCTTCGTCGCGCACCAGATCCATTCGGCAAGCACGACGTCGTCGAGCGCGATCGGCGCGTTGATGATCGCGTCCCAGGTGCGCTGCACGTGCATGCGCGAGAACGCCGAGTACATGCCCTCGAAGCTCGACGTGAACATCGCACTTTGGCAAACCATGCCGGTGCCGATGAACGCGACATACGACATCCCGTCGACCTTGCCGACCAGCGCGCCAACGCCGTAGCCGATGGCCAGCATGTAGAGCAGCGGATCGGCGATGTTGCCGAGCACGCTGGCAATGGCCAGCTTGCGCCACACGAGAAGATTTCTCCGCCAGACGGGGACGAAGCGCAACGATGGTTGCGGCAGCTCGAGCACGCGTGCAAGCGGTGGATTGACCATGCGCATCAGTCGCGGAGCTCGCGGCCGGTCAACTTGATGAAGAGATCCTCGAGATTCGCCGGCCGGTGCAGGTAACGCACGCCGGCATGCGACGCGAGGTCGGCGAGTAGCGGCGCCGCATCGTTCGCATAGCAGAACGCGGTTTCGCCGGCGATCTCGAGCCGCGTCGCGAGCATGCGTCCGCGCGACTCGGCCCACGTCTTGGCCGTCTCACCGTAGACCTCGACGACTTCCGGCTCGACGTGCTGCGCGATCAGCGCGCGCGGCGCATCGCACGCGATCATGCGCCCATGGTCGATCACCGCGAGCCGCGTCGCGAGGCGCTCCGCTTCGTCCATGAAGTGGGTCGTGAGCAGGATCGTCTTGCCTTGATTCAACAGTTGCCGAAGCCCGTCCCAGATGAGATGCCGCGCCTGCGGATCGAGGCCGGTGGTCGGCTCGTCGAGGATCAGCAGGTCTGGATCGTTGACGAGCGCGCGCGCGAGCGTGAGCCTGCGCTTCATGCCGCCCGACAGCGTGCGGATCGATGTCGACGCCTTGCCCGCGAGTCCGGCGAATTCGAGCAGG
>DATFCW010000187.1:0-6891 GCA_035252665.1 Casimicrobiaceae bacterium
CGCGAAGGCGACAACCGGCCAAGCGATCGATAGACTCACCTGTTCATGGCTCGGCTATGCTCGGGCCCATGGCTGAACATGAGCGACTCCAGACCGCGATGGCGGCGCTCGAAGCACAGCGCGCCGTGCTCGGTGACGAACGTCGTGGAGACGGCCCTCGCGCCGTTGCGCGAAAAGCTCGCTGCGCTGAACGCGATCGAAAGGGTTGCGGCCGACCCTTAAGCAGGTGACCATCCTGTTCCTGGATGTCGTAGGCTCGACCGCGCTCGCACGCAAGCTCGATCCCGAGGATACCCAGGCCATCATGGACGGCGCGCTTGGCCGTTTCACTGAGGTCGTGCGCGACGCGAAACCGGCCATCGCAGAGCAGAAGCTCGCGCGCGAACCTGGCGCACGTGTTGTACGGGCTGGGAGATTTTCAGGCGGCGCGGGTGTCGGCAAGACGGGGGATTCGTGAGGGACGGGCCGTCGACGACCGCAGCGTTGAAACCCATGCGCACGGCGCCGCATGCAAGGCTGCACCGCACTCGGGCTGATCGCCGATGCCGCTCGCTCGTCGTCAATTGCCTTTGCAAATCGCAGCGCCTTGTCAGGCTCGCAGCCTTCGGATCGATTGCTTACGGGACACTGCGGGAGGGTGGGTGCACTGCTCGACCCCCGGGGCGCTCCCCTCGATTGGTTGCGCTGAACCGTCGGCGGTGTCCGGCACTCCCTAGCGTCGATTGACACGTTCCTCGCTCCGGGTCCGTGCCCGCAATGCAGGTAAGATTTCGTGCGGTCGGTACCAACGCGGGGTGGAGAAGTAGACGCGCCGCCGCGCGGAACGGTCGAGCCGCGGCCGGCACAGGCGGCGACAACCGGTATGCGGACGTATTACGAAATCGGACCCTTTCGGCTGGAGCCCGACGCGCGCGTGCTCACGCGTGACGGTGTTGCCATGGAGCTTGGCTCGCGCGGCGTGGCGGTGCTTACCGCGCTCGTAAGCCGTGCCGGTGAATACGTCGAAAAGTCCGCCATCTTCGAAGCAGCGTGGCCAGGTCTCGTGGTCGAGGAGGCTAACGTGACCGTTCAGGTGTCCGCGATACGTCGCGTGTTTGCGCAGATCCCCGAAGGCAAGCGCTGGATCGAAACGCTGACTGGACGCGGATATCGATTCGTTGGTCCGGTCACTCGACATTGCCGGGAATTGGAAATCAATTCCGACGCCTCGAAGCCTAGGGAACAGGGCACATCACTCCCGGCTCGAGCCGCGTCTCTCTTGCACCAGAACAACATACCCGCTCCCATCTCGTCCTTTGTGGGGCGAACACGTGAAACGGAGGAAGTCAAGCAGCTCCTCGAGCGGAATCGGCTCGTGACGCTGCTCGGTGTGGGCGGCATTGGCAAGACGCGTGTTGCGCTCCACGTCGCGGCGGACGTCGTCGAGCGTTACCGGGATGGTGTCTGGCTGATCGAGCTCGGCTCCATCTCCGACGCGCGCCTCGTGTCGACTCGTGTCGCGGAGGTGCTCGGCATTCAGGACCGTATTGGCGAGCCACTGGTGCGGACGTTATGTCGCCACTTGAAAGCACGGCAGCTCCTGCTTGTGTTCGATACGTGCGAACATGTCATCGCCGAGTCCGCTGCGCTCGTTGCAGCGTTACTCGCCGGAGCGCCGAGCAGCCGGGTCCTGGCCACGAGCCGCGAGGCGCTGAACGTAGATGGCGAGCAGCAGGTTCAGTTGCGTCCCATGTCTTTACCGCGCGGGACGGCAAATTTCGACGACGTCGCTGGCGCGGAAGCGGTGCAGCTTTTTGTCGAGCGCGCCCGGCTGCAGCAGCCTGGCTTTGCTCTCAGCCGCGACGTTTTGGCATCCGTTGCTGCGGTCTGCTCGGCCTTGGAGGGCATTCCATTGGCTATCGAGCTCGCTGCCGCACGTCTGTCGTCGATGTCCCTGACGGAGCTCGAGGGGCGCCTGGGCGACCGATTTCGGCTCCTCGCGACCGGTCCTCGCGCGTCACCGCCGCGGCAGAGGACGTTGCGTGCCACTCTCGACTGGAGCTACGACCTCCTAAGTGAGCACGAGAAGCGCGCATTGCAGCGCTTGGCGGTGTTCTCCGGCAGCTTCACGCGCGAAGCTGCCGGTCACGTGCTGGGTGCGGGCAGTACGACCGCGGCGGAAACGTTCGACCTGCTCGCGACGCTCGTTGCGCGTTCTCTGATACTTGCAGACGTCAGCGAGTCGGGTACTCGTTATCGTCTTCTCGACACCATGCGCGCCTATTGCATCGAAAAGCTCGAGACCGGGAACGAACGATCGATCGCTCGCCGGTCTCATGCACGTTACTTCCAGGATCGCTTCGAACATGCCTTGGAAGAATGGCTTCAGCGTTCCGACCGTCACTGGAATGCGGTCTACATGCAGGAGCGCGACAACCTGGATGCAGCGCTCGACTGGGCGTTTTCGCTCGAGGGCGATATCGAGATCGGTATACGCCTCACGGCGTACTCCGGCCCCGTATGGCTGTTGTGGTCGTTGCGCGCAGAAGGCGTTACTCGCTTCGAGGTTGCGCTGGCACGCTGCAACTCGCGCACACCGCAACGCGTACGCGCACGTCTGTGGCTATGGCTCGGCGTGTTACGTCAGTTTAGCGATTCGGTGCAAGCAGTGCGTGCGCTGCGCCGTGCCGTAGTCCTCCATCGACGGGCAGGCGACCCGTTTGGCATGGGCTACTCCTGCGTACGCTTAGCCAGCGTACTGGCGCGGACAGGACGTTTCGACTCCGCGCAACAGGCGCTTGACGAGGCGCAGCCGTTGCTTTCCGGCATCCCGGTTCCGACCGTCATGGCTCCGTATCACAATGCGGCTGGATTTGTGAACAAGCTTGCGGGCAACCTCGCGGCGGCGCGAACGCACTACGAAGAGGGGATTTCGCTTTTTCGCTCGGTCGGCTCGAACCGAGCGGCGGCAGAGCTATGCGGCAGCCTCGCCGACGCTAATTGGGCGCTTGGCGCGCTCGATGCGGCAGTCGCGGGGTTTCGCGAGGCGATTGCGCTGATGCGAGACTCGAACATGGGTACCAAGCTGATACTCGGCGTGAATTTGACCAATCTGGCTGGCGTCCTGGTGGAGCGCGGCGACTTCGATGAGGCCCTGGCCGCGGCACAGGAAGGCTTCGAGTTGCGCAAGGCAGGGGGCGACACCACGGGTGCACTCGATCATCTCGCGTTGAGGGCGGCGCTGGTCGGGCGCTTGACCGACGCCGCGCGTCTGACGGGTTACGTCGATGCGCTGTTCACGGTGCGGGGAATCGTGCGCCAAATCAACGAAGCGAGGGCACGCGCTCGCCTCGAGCGACTACTGCAACATCGACTGAGCGGCGAGGAACGCGTGCAGCTGATGACCGATGGTGCCACGATTACGGAAGAAGACGCGTGTCGATTGGCCTTCGCGAGTTGAAGATTCGATAGCATGCCGCCACTCGCATCCCACCTGCGCAGGCCCAACGGCCGCTATTAGTACCGCACCTATTCTTCGCTTCCCAGCGAGAAGCGAGCGGCGGCTTGTGCTCAAGCTGATCTCGAGTTCCGATGGTGAGCCGGACGCCGATGTCACACAAGCATTCGACCCTGAAATTGACCGGCGCAGCGCCGAGGTCGAGCTCGGGGACGCCAATGCAATGACGCTCAACGAGTATCGAGCCCAAGTTCGCCAACGCGTCGTCGCACACGCGAATCCTTGACGCTTCCGATCCATGGGCCATCGCCGAGACCGAACACGAGGTTGACTACGATAAGTCTCGCAGCATCCGGCTCGGTCTCGGAGCTGGAATTCGAGATCGATGCCGCTAACGGGTGGAATCAGAATCCCGAGAATTTGCCGGTCGGGAAGTGGATAGCGAACACGGCCACAAGCAACGCAAGCGTTCCGCGCCGCACGCGAATACGCAGACGCCGCACGCATCGATGCACGGATAGTGCGCGCCCGTGACACCAATCGCTTCTGATTCGGATGTCGGGCCAATCTGAAATCTTGGCGTCTTTGTATCGAACGCGCTTCATCCAGGCCCGCATTTCGTTTCGCTTGTTTCTCATGCATAACTTGCCGTCTCCGATTGCGCCCCGAGACCGTACATCACGTCAGAAGGCCAATCGCGCTTTCTGAAACCGTATCCATTCACTTTCAATCGGATGCCGCTTGCGATCGTTATGCGACATGGCACTTGCCGCTTGCCTGCTTGGCGACATCCAGGCCCGACAGATCCGGCATCTGGATGTCGAGAAACAGAATATCCGGCGCGTGTTGGTCCAGCGCCTGGAGTGCCTGAAAGCCGTCTTCAACTTCCGCGCTGACGACCAGGTCGGGCCATAGGCGCACGACCGTGTGCTTCGGCTCGGCGCGAAGCACCGGCTCGTCTTCGGCGATCACCGCCTTGAATCCGCATCGGATGCTCCCCGGAGCATTGCATGGTGCCGATAGCACGACCTTGACGGATGTTGGTGGTCAGCATAACGCCGTCCGCCGGGACAATCGACTGCCGTCCGTTCATATTGCCGAAACCGGTCGCCGGTTCGCCTTCTCGATGCGACGGTTTGCCTGCAGCGCGGTGTGAATCGGCTTTTGACGGGCGTGATTTATCCCGCCCACCCCCGGGCAGGCCGAATCTCGGGAATAGCACGCAATGTCAACCGGGAAGCGTCATGAGCCGGCGAGCGATAGCCGGGATTCGTCGCACACGCGTCGGACTTGTGCGCCAATCGGCCGGG
The DNA here is from genome assembly GCA_035252665.1 of Casimicrobiaceae bacterium. Taxonomy (GTDB): domain Bacteria; phylum Pseudomonadota; class Gammaproteobacteria; order Burkholderiales; family Casimicrobiaceae; genus VBCG01. Next base: position 4,747 of record DATFCW010000187.1, read on the forward strand.
TTCGTTGCAATTTGATCTTGATAGTTGATGTTGCACCGCGCGTCGTGGTCCCGGCTGGTGTGCCTCTGCATATCGAATCACATCTTGTGCCGAACTCGACCACGACGGGAATCCGGCAAGCATCGCGCGGCAGTGTTCGAGGCAGGCGAAGGTCTCGGGGTGGGAGGCAACCTCAGGCGCCAACTGACCTCTCGCCGCCCCTTGGCAACACCGAGCCGCGGAGCGTATCGTATGGCACCCCGCAAACAAGAAATACGCAGTCTGGGCTTTCGTCTGTCGCATCCGCCGTCCGGGAGGGACCGATGAATCAGGGAGTGCAAGGCATCAGCGAGGACTGGTTGTCGCTTTGGATCGGCCTCGCCGTTTTCGTGCTTTCGTTGGGCCTGCTTGTCAACGCCGACCTGCTGGGATGGGTCGTCACCACGAGCGTGTGGAACGACCTTTCGAAGGCGCTTTCCCCCGCCTCGAAAGGCTACGCGGCCCTGGGCGGCGTCGGCTCGCTGATCGTCACCTACGTCGCACTGCTTATCGTGATGACGCTCGGAGCCGCGGCGCTCAACGCCGACGTCAAGCGCTTCGCACTCGGCTTCACAGTCGTCTTCTGGCTCGCATACATCTGCTGGATCATCGGCAGCTTCGCCAACTTCGCGGTGAACACGCCGGCCGACATGCAGAAATTCGGGATCACGTGGTCGCTGAAGCTGACGTCGGAAGGCGGATTCATCGTCGCGCTGATCGGCGGCCTCGTCATCGGCAACTTCTTCCCGGGGCTCGCCCTTTGGATGCGCGAGGCGGTGCGGCCCGAGCTCTACGTCAAGACGGCTATCGTCATCCTGGGGGGCTTCCTGGGCGTGACCGCGGCGGAGAAGCTGAGCCTGGCGACGTCGCTCATGTTTCTGGGCCTCGCCGCGATCATCGTCGCCTACCTGATCTTCTGGTCGGTCGTCTACTACGTCGCGCGTACGTGGTTCAAATTCAGCCGCGAATGGGCCGCGCCGCTCGCGTCCGGGATCTCGATCTGCGGCGTCTCGGCCGCGATCGCTACCGGTGCGGCCATTCGTGCGCGGCCGGTCGTCGCGATCATGGTGTCGTCGCTCGTAGTCGTCTTCGCGGTCGTCGAGCTGCTGTTCCTGCCGTTCGTGGCGCAGTCGTACCTCTACCACCAACCGCTCGCGGCGGGCGCGTGGATGGCGCTTTCCGTGAAGACCGACGGGGCGGCGGTCGCAAGCGGCGCGATCACTGAGTCGCTGATCCTCGCCAAGTCGGTCGCGGAGGGGGTCACCTACCAGAAGGGCTGGATCCTCGGCACGGCCGCGACCGTGAAGGTGTTCATCGACATCTTCATCGGTATTTGGGCGTTCGTCCTCGCCTACATCTGGACGCGGCACATCGAAGTGCGCGAAGGCAACGTCGCCCGCGCCGGCGAGATCTGGCAGCGCTTCCCGAAGTTCATCATCGGTTACGTGATCACCTTCGTACTGATCCTGTGGCTCGCGCTCGGCGCATCCCCCGTTTTCCTCGGCAAGGTCAAGGCCGCGATGGGCGAGGCGAACACGTTTCGCGGCATCTTCTTCGTGCTGACGTTCTTTACGATCGGCGTGATGTCGAACTTCCGTAAGCTGTGGGAGGAAGGCATCGGCCGGCTCGCTGCCGTCTACCTCGTGTGCCTGTTCGGCTTCATTATTTGGGCAGGTCTCGTCATTTCGTTGATGTTTTTCGCCGGCGTCAAGCCCCCCTTGGCCGCCGGTTGAAAGGAGATCGATCGTGGCCCGCGTGCTGGAAGAGCCGAAGATTTCGGAAGAGATTCAGAAGATGACGTACGAGCCGCTCCTTCCGATCGAGAAGAAATTGATCGGGTGGAGCCTCGGCCTCGGAATCGCGCTGTTGATCGTACTATTCGCCGTCGCGCGTTTGTTCATCACCGCGTAAGCGAAGCATCCCGCGGATCGTGGCGCACCTCGTTCCAGCGAGTCGAACAAGTACTGATCAGCATTTGCTCACGGTACGTCAATTCAAGCGTTTTGAGTTCAGTGATCGCTGCCTACCGAGCGATGCTTACAGAGCGCCTGCGCTTCATGCGGTCGTCGAGTCGGACGCATATTGTCAGGCTAAGTGCCTGATCCTCTCCAGTTACTGAAACGGTTT
>DATFCW010000188.1:0-13270 GCA_035252665.1 Casimicrobiaceae bacterium
CGCCAGCGCGGACATCAGGATCGTGCCGATCAGCGCCGGATAGAACAACAGGACGCGCGGATCCTCGCCTTTCAACATCCGCGTGCCGATTTGATAGCACGCGGAAAAGAGCGCGGCGGCGAGCGCGAAAAACGTGCCGCCATGGAAAACGTCGGTGCCCGGCTGAACGATCAGCAGCATGCCGGCAACGCCCGCCGCGACGAACGCGATGCGCGTCGTCGTCATGCGTTCGCGAAGGAGAACGGTGCCCATCAGTACGACGAGGATCGGCGTCGTGTAGCTGATCGCCGTTGCTTCGGCGAGCGGCAGCGCGCGAAGCGCGAGCACGAAGAAGAGCGACGACGCGAGCAGGAGCGCGCCGCGGGCGATCTGGAAGCGCGGCCGCGCCGTGCGAACGAGGTCGAGGCGCATTGCCGGACCGAGCCACGCGAGCATCGCGACGAACTGCACGAAGTAGCGCGCCCAGACGAGCACCGGCACCGCGTAGTGCTGCGTCATGAACTTGGTGATCGTGTCGAGGACGGTGAAGCAGAGCACCGCCGAGACGATCAGCGCGACGGCGCCCGCGGGGACGTGCGCGTGACGGTGCGGCGCCGCGCGGACAACCGTGCCATCGCGATGCGACAACGTGTGTCGAAGGCGCGGCGCGATCTTTTCTGCCTGGCGCATCGACGCGATTATCGCCGAACTGGCGCGCACATCCGATCCTGCATAATCGCTGTTACGCCGCGCATCGCCGGCGAAACGTCGAGAGAGGCCGCCATGTCCGTCTTTCGGTTCACCCGCACGCTTTGTGTCGTGAGCGTTGTCGCCGTGTCGTGCATCACCTCGTTCGCGGCTCGTGACGCTGCCGCCGAAGGCGCGGCGAAGCCGAATCGCGTCGTGATGCAGGTGAGCGATGCCGATCCCTCGAAATGGAATCTCGCGCTCAACAATGCGCATAACCTCCAATCGGACCTCGGCGCCGCCAACGTGGAAATTGAGATCGTGGCCTACGGCCCGGGCATAGGCATGCTGAAGGCGGAGTCGGTCGTCGGCAATCGGATCACGGACGCGCTCGGCAAGGGCGTCAAGGTCGAAGCGTGCGAGAACACGATGCGCGGTCAGAAGCTTACGAAGAGGGACATGCTCGACGGCATCGGCTACGTGCCGGCGGGGGTGGTCGAGATCATGCAGAAGCAGCAGCAGGGGTGGGCGTATCTGCGGCCGTAGGAATGTGCGGCCCGCGCAGAACCTGCCGCAAAATGAGGCGAGCGGGCCGAGAGCGCGAAGGCCCGCAGCGAGCCCCGAGATAGTACTTGGTCCGTACAGCGAGGGGCGAGCGAGGACACGACAACTTCTATCGGCTCGCGCAGCCCGTTTTGCGACAGGTTCTGGAGCGGGTGAAGGGAATCGAACCCTCGTATGCAGCTTGGGAAGCTGCCGTTCTGCCATTGAACTACACCCGCGTCCTTCGCGGTCCTCGCACTGCTCGGTTCCTCGCGCGGCCAACGATTGTAGCGCCGTCCGTCCGCGCGCCACTTGTTTCCGAATGTGTCGAGTGGGCGAGCGGGTACCCAATCGACTTAAACTAAAGGGTTTTCAACGCGATGTTCGTGCCTGCGGGAATCAAGCTTCCGCCGGCGGTGTCCTAATGACCCCTCCCGCCGCCCGGCAACGCCCTTAGCACGATGTCTACGACTCGCCGTACCTTCGTCGTCATCGCGTGCGCGCTGGCGATTGCCGTCGCCGCGGCGGCCGCGTTCCGCTACGCGCCGGGCTCGCGTGCCTCCCCTCCGCGCGTTGCCCCGGCTGTGCCAGTCAGCGTAGCGCAGGTCGTGGCCAAGACGGTGCCCTTGCGTCTACGCGCCATCGGCAATGTCGAGCCGTACACAACCGTAGCCGTCAAGGCGCGCATCGACGGCCAGATCGTCGCCGTGCACTTCAAGGAAGGACAGGAAGTGCGCAAGAGCGAGACGCTGTTCGAGATCGACAAGCGTCCCTTCGAGGCGCAACTCGCCCAGGCGCAGGCAAACCTCGGCAAGGACCGCGCGCTGCTCGATCACGCGAACGAGCAGGACAAGCGTTACAAGGAGCTTCTCGCGCAGAAATTCGTCTCGCCCGACGCGTACGCGCAGATCAAGACGAATGTCGAGACTGCGGCGGCGCAGGTGCGGGGAGACGAGGCCGCGATCGAAAGCGCGCGCCTCATGATCGATTACTGCACGATCAAATCGCCGATCACCGGTTACGCCGGCAAGATCCAGATCCAGGAAGGCAACCTCGTCAAGGCGAACGACACCAATCCGCTCGTCGTGATCAATCAGGTGGTGCCGGTCAACGTGTCGTTTTCGGTGCCCGAGCAGAGTCTTCCTTCCGTGCGCAAATACCAGGCGGACGGCGAGCTCGCCGTCACCGCGCAGGTGCCTAATGGCGGCGCGCCGCCGGTGTCGGGACGGCTTTCGTTCATCGACAACACGACCGACGTGTCGACGGGAACGATCAGGCTCAAGGCGGAATTCTCGAACACCGACAAGGCGCTGTGGCCGGGCCAGTTCGTCGACGTCGTCATGACGCTCACGCATCAGGACAACGCGATCGTGGTGCCGACGACGGCCGTGCAGAACGGACCGAACGGTCAATACGTGTTCGTCGTCAAGCCTGATCACAGCGTCGATCTTCGCGACATCAAGGTCGCGCGTAGCGAGGGCGATTTCGCCGTGCTCGCCTCGGGGCTCAAGCCCGGCGAGACCGTCGTCACCGTCGGGCAGCTTCGCCTCGCCCCGGGCACGAAGATCACCGTCGCGGACGCCAAGGCAAGCGAGTAGCGCACGAGCGCACACGATGGCAACCGAATCACGCGGACAAGCCGCCGCAGGCAGCACAGGCGCGAACATCGCGGCGCTTTTCGTCGCCCGCCCGGTCATGACGACGCTCGTCATGATCGGCATCCTGATCTTCGGCATCGTCTCCTACCGGCTGTTGCCGGTGAACTCGTTGCCGAACGTCGACTTCCCGACGATCCAGGTGTCGGCGAGCTTGCCCGGCGCGAGTCCCGACACGATGGCTTCAGCGGTTGCAACGCCGCTCGAGAAGCAGTTCTCGACCATCGCCGGCATCGACTCGATGACGTCGCAGTCGACGCAGGGCAGCACGCAGATCACGCTTCAGTTCTCGCTCGACCGCAACATCGATGCCGCGGCGCAGGACGTGCAATCGGCGATCGCGGCGGCAGCGCGCCAGCTTCCCGCGTCGATGCCCACGCCGCCGACGCAGCGCAAGGTGAATCCCGCCGAATTCTCGATCATCCTGCTCGCGCTCACGTCGCAGACACAGCCGCTGTCGGTCGTCGACGATTACGCCGAGAACAACCTGGCGCAGCGCATCTCGACGATCAGCGGCGTCGCGCAGGTGCAGGTGTACGGGTCGCAGCAATACGCGGTGCGTATCCAGCTCGACCCGAACGCGCTCGCGACGCGCGGCATCGCGCTGACCGACGTCGAGCAGGCGGTCGGCAACGCGAACGTCAACATCCCGACCGGCACGTTGTACGGCGCCGAGAAGGCCACGTCGGTGATGGCGACCGGTCAGCTCAACGACGCGAAGGAATACGCGCCGATGATCGTCGCCTACCGCAACGGCGCGCCGGTTCGCCTCGATCAGATCGGGCGCGTCTTCGACAGCGTGCAGAACGACAAGGTGGCCGCCTGGTACAACGGCACGCGCGGCGTCGTGCTCGCGGTCCAGCGACAGCCCGGCACGAATACGATCGAGGTCGTCGACTCGATCCGGGCGATCCTGCCGTCGTTCCAGGCCGAGCTTCCGCCGTCGATCAAGCTGTCGATCCTCTACGATCGGTCGATCTCGATCCGCGATTCGGTCCAGGACGTCCAGTACACGCTGCTGCTCGCGCTGGGGCTGGTCGTCGGCGTGATCTTCGTTTTCCTGCGCAGCGTCACCGCCACGATCATCCCGAGCCTCGCGCTGCCGATGTCGATCATCGGCACGTTCTCGGTGATGTACCTCGCGGGCTACAGCCTCGACAACCTGTCGCTGATGGCGCTGACGCTTTGCGTCGGGTTCGTCGTCGACGACGCCATCGTCGTGCTCGAAAACATCACGCGGCACATGGAGATGGGCAAGAGCCGACTGCAGGCGACGCTCGACGGTACGCGCGAGATCGGCTTCACCGTCGTGTCGATGACGCTGTCGCTGATCGCCGTGTTCATCCCGGTGCTTTTGATGGGCGGCATCCTCGGGCGCCTCCTGCACGAGTTCGCGGTGACGATCATGGTGGCCGTGCTCTTGTCCGGCTTCATCTCACTGACGCTGACGCCGCTTCTCTGCAGCCGGATGCTGAAGGTCGAGCACGCCGAGGACCACGGCAGAATCTTTCGCGCGAACGAGCGGGCGTTCCAGGCATTGCTTGGCGCGTATCGTCGAACGTTGCAGTGGGTGCTGCGTCACAAGCGGTTGACGATGCTCGTGTTCGCGTCGATCTTCGCCGGCACCGCGCTGCTCTTCTCGTGGATGCCGAAAGGGTTCCTGCCGAGCGACGACGTCGGCCAGCTCTTCGTGCTGACCGAAGCGGCGCAGGACATCTCGTTCGACGCGATGAAGAACCTGCAGCAGCAGGTCGCCGGCATCATCCAGCGCAATCCGTCCGTCGAGAACGTGATGTCGTTCGCCGGTGCGGGCGGCCCGAGCGCGACGCTCAACAACGGCCGCATCTTCGTGACGCTGAAGCCCCGCGACGAGCGGCCGAGCGCCGACGAAATCGTGCGCGAATTGCGGCCGGCGCTGAGCCACATTCCCGGCATCACGGCCTACGTGCAGAACATTCCGACGATCCGTGTCGGCGGCCGTCTGTCGAAAAGCGAGTACCAGTACACGGTGCAGGCGCCGGACACCGACACGCTGTACAAGTGGGCGCCGCAGATCGAGGCGAAGATCCGCTCGCTCCCGGGGCTCGCGAACGTGACGAGCGACCTGCAGATCACGCAGCCGCAGATCACCGTCGACATCGATCGCAACAAGGCTTCCGCGCTCGGCGTCACGGCGGAAGCCGTCGAGAACACGCTCTACGACGCCTACGGGTCGAAGCAGGTGTCGACGATCTTCGCGCCGACCAACCAGTACTGGGTCGTCATGGAGCTGCTGCCGCGCTACCAGATGGACCCGTCGGCGCTGTCGATGCTGTACGTGCGCTCGACCACCGGCGCGCTGGTGCCGCTCAACGCGGTCGCGACCCTCAAGCCGGCGGTCGGCCCGCTCGCCATCAACCACCAGGGGCAGCTCTCCGCGGTGACCATCTCGTTCGACCTGGCGCCCGGGACGTCGCTGTCGCAGGCGATCTCGAGCATCCAGTCGACCACCGCGCAGATGGGCCTGCCCGCCACGATCATCGGCACGTTCCAGGGCACCGCGCAGGCGTTCCAGTCGTCGCTGCGCGGCATGGGCGTGCTGCTCGCGCTCGCGGTGTTCGTGATCTACCTCGTGCTCGGCATCCTCTACGAGAGCTTCATCCATCCGGTGACGATTCTCTCGGGCCTGCCGACCGCGGGCTTCGGCGCGCTCGTCACGCTGATCGCATTTGGCGTTCAGCTCAACATGTACGCGTTCGTCGGCATCATCATGCTGATCGGCATCGTCAAGAAGAATGCGATCCTGATGATCGACTTCGCCATCGACGCCGAACGCAAGGAAGGCAAGAATCCCGAGGAGGCGATCTACCAGGCGTGCATGACGCGCTTCCGGCCGATCATGATGACGACGATGGCGGCGTTGATGGGCAGCCTGCCGATCGCGCTCGCGCTCGGCGCGGGCGGCGAGTCACGCCAGGCGTTGGGACTTGCCGTCGTCGGCGGCCTCGTCGTCTCGCAGCTTCTGACGCTCTTCATCACGCCGGTCATCTACATCTACTTCGAGCACTTCCGTCAATTCGTCGCCGCACGTCGTCACCGCGCGCAGCCGCAGCCCGCGCCCGCCGCAGCGGACTGATCGATCAGATCGTTGAGCGCGAAGCCGATGCCGACACCGGTCTGGCGGAAGTTGTAGTCGATCAGGCTCTCGCCGTAACCGGTGAAAACCTGCACGTACAAGCGAAACGGCTTGACGGCCGGCATCGACCATTCGAGCTTTGCCGCGCCCTTGCCCGTCCTCGGATTGAGCCTCCCCGTGAACGCGAGCGTTTGCTGATCCCGCGTCCACAGCAGCGATAGATCGCCGTAGCCCAGATAGTCGGTGATGTCGGGGTTGTCGTCCTTCGCCGCGCTTTCGTGGATGCGAACCCACGGACGGGCGAGGATCGCGAATTTGCCGCCTGCGCCATCGCCGTGCTCGACGCCGAATTGCGCGTAAGCGCGGTTCCAGCTTCGCGACAGCGGGTCGGAGCGGCCGTTCGACTGATGCACGAGGCCGAGATTCAGCAACTCCCATGTGAAGCCGCCCGGCAGTGCCATCCGCGGTTGCGCGACGAACATCAATTCCGGCTCGTAATCGGTTTCGCGAAACGGCCGCGACTGCGCGCCGTTGAACGCCTGCCAGTTGCTTTGCTGCGTATAGCCGACCCACGCACTGTAGAAGCCGTCTTGCGTCCCCCAGAAGCGTGCCTTGGCGCTCAACTGGAACTTGAGCTCGTCGCGCTCGACGTTGCGTGCGTTGTCGGGCGGTCCATGCGTCGGCGACGTGGGCGTTGGATTGGTGCGATCCGAATGCCTGACGACGATGTAGTTCGGCTCGTGCAGCCGCACGAGAAACGGATACTCTTCCGGCGGATCGTAGCGTCCCCATCGCTCGCCGATGATCGAGCGCGCCTGCGCGGGCGGGTCCGGCGAACGCCCGACCGCCGCGTCGTAGCAGACGAGGCGATCGTGGTCGTTTTCGATGCCCTTGCACGTCGACGGATCGCCGGCGAACGCGGACAGCGAGGCAAGCGCGGCGGCGAGCAATAGCGCGCATTGCAAGATCCTGGTGGTCATGGAAAGAGGGCGTGCAGTGTTTGCGATACGTGCAATCGTCGCATGCCGGTTCGATCGAGATCGATCGCACCCGCGGTGAATGCGGATTGGACGCGCGCACGCCGTTCGCGTAGCCTACGGGCATCCTGTTTTCCAGACGGATTTCGATGAGAGACGCCTCGCTCCCCGTCACGATGATCGTCGTCGGCATCGGCTGGCTGCTGTGGGAATTCCGACTGTTCCCCGACATCGACTGGATCATCGGTCTCGGCTTCATCGTCGGCGGCATCGCGGTGATTGCGCTCGATGGGCTCAACAAGAGCTCGGTCGTCGTCGGACCTTTCCTCATCGCGGTCGGCATCGCTTGGCTTGCGCACGACCGCTACGGCACGCACTGGCGTTACATCGTGCCCGCGATGCTGGTGCTGCTCGGCGCGCTGATGCTGATCGCACGAAGCGCGAAGGTGCCGGAGCGACGCACGCGCGAGCACGACGTTTCGCGACAGGAGTAAACTCGGCGGAACGCTGGGGGTCCTTCCCGCATGTTTCCCGCGGATCGGTGAGAGAACACCCTTCGCACCTGTTCGGATAATGCCGGCGCAGGGAAGCGTGGACCGCCACCACCGCTCCTCCTCGCATCGGCGACGAGGAGCCCAATGAACGCGAACGACCAGTTCTTCGCGCGCGACGCGAAAGTCGATTCGGCCGCGGTGGCGCCGCTGCCGTCATCCCGGAAAATTTACATCGAGGGCTCGCGCCCCGATATCCGCGTGCCGATGCGCGAGATCGCGCAGACCGACACGCCGGCGTCGTTCGGCGCCGAGAAAAATCCGCCGCTTGCCGTTTACGACACGTCGGGGCCGTACACCGACCCGGACGCGCGCATCGACATCCGTAGCGGACTGCCGCAGCTTCGCGCGCGATGGATCGACGAACGCAACGATACGACGACGCTCGAAGCGCCGACGTCGGCGTACGGGCGCGCGCGCCTTGCCGATCCCGCGCTTGCCGGAATGCGCTTCGACCTGCGCCGCTCGCCGCGCCGCGCGAAATCGGGGGCGAACGTCACGCAGATGCACTATGCGCGTCGAGGCATCGTGACGCCCGAGATGGAATTCATCGCGATCCGCGAAAACTTGCTTCGCGAGGAAACGCTCGCGCGGATGCCGGAGAGCATTCGGCGCCAGCACGCGGGCCACAGCTTCGGCGCGAGCATTCCGGCGACGATCACGCCGCAATTCGTTCGCGACGAAGTCGCGCGGGGCCGCGCGATCATCCCGAGCAACGTCAATCATCCCGAAAGCGAGCCGATGATCATCGGCCGCAACTTCCTCGTGAAGATCAACGCGAACATCGGCAACTCGGCCGTGTCGTCGTCGATCGGCGAGGAAGTCGAGAAGATGACGTGGGCGATCCGTTTCGGCGCCGACACGGTGATGGATCTCTCGACCGGCAAGAACATCCACGAGACGCGCGAGTGGATCATCCGCAACTCGCCGGTGCCGATCGGCACGGTGCCGATCTATCAGGCGCTCGAAAAGGTCGACGGCAAGGCCGAGGAGCTCACGTGGGAGGTTTACCGCGACACGCTGATCGAGCAGGCCGAGCAGGGCGTCGACTACTTCACGATTCACGCCGGCGTCCTGCTTCGCTACATTCCGCTGACGGCGAAGCGCATGACCGGCATCGTGTCGCGTGGTGGCTCGATCATGGCGAAGTGGTGCCTTGCGCATCACCGCGAGAGCTTTCTCTACACCCGCTTCGCCGAGATCTGCGAGATCATGAAGGCGTACGACGTCGCGTTCTCGCTCGGCGATGGCCTTCGGCCCGGATCGATTCACGACGCGAACGACGAGGCGCAGATGGCCGAGCTCGCAACGCTTGGCGAGCTCACGCGGATCGCGTGGCAGCACGACGTGCAGGTGATGATCGAGGGCCCGGGTCATGTGCCGATGCACTTGATCAAGCACAACATGGACGAGCAGTTGCGGCTTTGCGGCGAAGCGCCGTTCTACACGCTCGGCCCGCTCACGACCGACATCGCCCCGGGCTATGACCACATCACGAGCGCGATCGGGGCGGCGATGATCGGCTGGTACGGCACGGCGATGCTCTGCTACGTGACGCCGAAGGAGCACCTCGGCTTGCCGAACAAGGTCGACGTCAAGGACGGCATCATGGCGTACAAGATTGCCGCGCACGCCGCCGATCTCGCGAAGGGGCATCCGGGTGCGCAGCTACGGGACAATGCGCTTTCCAAGGCGCGCTTCGAGTTCCGCTGGGAAGATCAGTTCAATCTCGGACTCGATCCGGACAAGGCGCGCGAATTCCACGACGAGACGCTGCCGCAGCACGGCGCCAAGCTCGCGCACTTCTGCTCGATGTGCGGGCCGCACTTCTGCTCGATGAAGATCACGCAGGACGTGCGCGACTATGCGGCTTCGCAGGGCGTCAGCGAATCGGATGCGCTGGCGAAGGGAATGGAGGGGAAGGCGCGCGAGTTCGTGAAGCGCGGCGGGGAGATTTATTCGAAGGCGTGAGCGGCGCCGGGGCGACGACGGGCGCCCTCGCGCCTGGTTCGGGGCGCCGCTCAACGCTTGCGCCGGGTGTGCCCGCGGATCCAGGCAGCAAACATAGCCTCGTCGAGATCGCCCGCGGCAAGCGCGAGCATCGTCAAGGCAGCTTCTGCCTGCGTCACCTTCAGGCGATACCCGTTCAGCGCCAGGAACAAGCCGACGCTCAGGAACCCGGCGCGCTCGTTGCCATCGACGAACGGATGATTCCTTGCCAGTCCGGTGCCGTACGCGGCTGCGAGATCGGCGAAGTCGGGCTCGCCGTACGCGACCAGGTTCTGCGGACGAGCAAGCGCCGATTCCAGAAGCCCCTCGTCGCGCAGCCCCGTGCGGCCGCCATGCTCCGCCAGGCTCTCGTCGTGAAGAAGCTCGAGGGGCCGCCGTCCGATCCAGCGCCATTTCACTTGGCAAGCTGATGAAACGTGTCGCGATACTCGCGCATGAATTCGCGGCCGGCCTCGATCTGCTCGGCAAGCGCCGGATCGTAAGGCGTCAGCACGTAGCCGTTCGGCGTTTCCGTGACAAACACCGACGACCCCTTCTCGAGCTTCAATCGCGCAAGCATTTCCTTCGGCAGGATCACGCCGACCGAATTACCGATTTGCGTGAGCTTGAGGGTAAACATCGCCAACTCCGAACGTTATAACGTTGGTTATACTACAACCAAACTCCAGTCGCATCCGATCGCGTCGCGAATGGCCCAGGCACGTTTCGATGCAGCCGACTCGAAAAGCTGACCGAGGCGCCTTGCTCGGCGATGATCGCGGCCACATCCGCGTCGGTCTCTCCGGCTGGCGCTACGCGCCCTGGCGCGGCACGTTCTATCCGCGCGGCTTGCCGCAGCGACGCGAGCTCGAATACGCATCGCGCCACGTCTCGACCATCGAGATCAACGGCTCGTTCTACTCGCTGCAGCGTCCCGAGTACTACGCGCGGTGGCGCGAGGAAACGCCGGACGGCTTCGTCTTCAGCGTCAAGGGTCCGCGCTTCATCACGCACATGTTGAAGCTGCGCGGAAGCGAGCAGGCGCTTGCAAACTTCTTCGCTTCCGGCATAGCGAACCTCGGCGAAAAGCTTGGTCCGATTCTTTGGCAGTTGCCGCCGATCCTCCGCTTCGACGTCGAGCGTCTGGAAATATTCCTCGCGTCTCTGCCACGCGACACCGACGCTGCCGCGGCGCTTGCAAGGCATCGCAACGAGAAGGTCAAGGGACGCGCGCGACTGTCGTTCGGCGCGACCCGGCCGCTTCGCCATGCACTCGAAGTGCGGCACGAAACGTTCGTCGATGCGTCGTTCATCGCGCTGCTGCGCCGGCAGAACGTCGCCCTCGTCGTCGCCGACACGGCAGGCAAATGGCCGTACGCCGAGGACATCACCGCCGACTTCGTCTACGTGCGATTGCACGGCGACAAGGAGCTTTACGTGAGCGGCTACGCCGATGTCGCGCTCGACCGCTGGGCAAAGCGGATCGTCGCGTGGAGCGAAGGGCGCGAAGCGAAAGATGCGCGACGCATCTCGCGCGTTTCGTCGCGGCGTCGCGCGCACCGCGATGTTTTCTGCTACTTTGACAACGACGCGAAGGTGATGGCGCCCCGCGATGCACAAGCGCTCGCGCGAATCCTTTCTACTTCCGGCGCGCGCGTCATTGCGCCTGATGCAACCTGTGAAGGAGCGAATCGATGGATCGACGAAGACGCGACTGGCTCAAGGGTTCCGCGGGCATAGGTGCAGGCGCGATCGCGGCCGCATCGCTTCCAACGAGCGCTGCCGACGCGCCGTCCGACGTGTTGTTCGCGCACCCGCGAAGCTTCATCCCGGTCGTCGGCACATCGCAGCGCTTCGAGGTGCGCCGCATCTACTGCGTCGGGCGCAACTACGCCGCGCATTCGCGCGAGATGGGCTCCGATCCGAATCGCGAGCCGCCGTTCTTCTTCCAGAAGCCGACCGATGCGATCCAGCTGGTGCCGAACGGCGTGACGATCGAGCATCCGTACCCGCCGATCACGAAGAACTATCACCACGAAGTCGAGCTTGTCGCGGCGATTGGCAAGGGCGGCCGCGACATCACTGCGGAAAGCGCGACCGACCACGTATTCGGGTATGCGATCGGCCTCGACATGACGCGCCGCGATCTCCAGCAGGCGATGGGCAACGAGAAGAAGCCGTGGGAGATCGGCAAGTCGTTCGATCACTCGGCGGTCGTGAGCCACTTGCACGCGGCGTCATCGACCGGGCACTTCACGAAGGGCGCCATCACGCTCGCCGTCAACGGAAAGCTGCGGCAATCGAGCGATCTCTCGAACATGATCTGGAGCGTGTCCGAGCAGGTCGCGCATCTGTCGAAGTATTACGAGCTCTTCCCGGGCGACATCATCTATTGCGGAACGCCGGAAAACGTCGGCCCGGTCGTCGCGGGCGACGTTATGCACGGGCACATCGACGGGCTTTACGATATCGACGTAAGGGTGGTGTAGCGCTTTACTCCGCCGGTGCGAGCCGCACGCGATATCCGCCCGACTTGTCGTCGCGCTCGAGCATCAGCAGCCCGTGGCGCGCGGCATCCTCGAGGAGCTCGTTGAACGAGCGGAAACCGTAGAACGATTCGTTGAAGCCGGGCTTCCTTCGCCGTAGCGCCTGCTTCACCATCGAGCCCCAGATCTTCTCCTCGTCGCCGCGCTCGGCGATCAGCGCCTCGATGGTTTCGATCGCGAGCTCCATCGCCTCCATCCGCCGATCATCGTCGGTCGACGGCTTCGGAGGCGCTTCGGCGGCGGCCTTGGCCGCACGTTTCTTTGCCGGCGCCTTGCGTTTCGCGCGCACGAGATCGTCGTAATAGATGAACTCGTCGCAATTCGCGATGAGCAGATCCGACGTCGAGTTCTTGACGCCGACGCCGATCACCGCTTTCGCGTTCTCTCGTAACTTGGAGACGAGCGGCGAGAAGTCGGAATCGCCACTGATGATGACGAACGTGTCGACGTGCGACTTGGTGTAGCAGAGATCGAGCGCATCGACCACCATCCGGATGTCGGCGGAATTCTTGCCCGATTGCCGAACGTGCGGGATCTCGATCAGCTCGAACGACGCCTCGTGCATCGGCGCCTTGAACGCCTTGTAGCGCTCCCAGTCGCAATAGGCCTTCTTGACGACGATGCTGCCCTTCAGGAGCAGCCGCTCGAGCACCTTGCCGATGTCGAACTTCTCGTAATTGGCGTCGCGAACGCCGAGCGCGATGTTCTCAAAATCGCAGAACAGCGCCATGTTCGTGACTTCGGGAGCATTGGCCATCGATGCGCTCGACCTACACCGCGTGCGTCAAGCCGAGGTTGCGATTCGCCGGCACGGCGATGTCGATCATCTTCGGTTTCGGCAGTTGCAGGCTCCCCATCAGCTCGATGAACGATTGCCGATCACGATTGGCAAGGCGCGGGTTGTGCCGCTTCTCGTGTCCGATCGTCGACACCGTGTTGCCGTGGTAATCGTGCGCCGGCCATACGCGCGTGTCGTCGGGTAGCGTGAAAAGCCGCTCGTGCACGCTGTCGTAGAGGGATCCGGCGTCGCCGCTCTGGAAATCGGTTCTGCCGCAGCCTTCGATCAGCAGCGTGTCGCCGGTCAACACGTTGCCACGCCACAAATAGCAGGTGCTGCCCGACGTATGACCCGGCGTGTAGATCGCGCTCACTTCCTCGTTCGCGCCGAAGCACAGCTTGTCGCCGTGCGCAAGTTGCAGGTTCGCGGGTGCGATGCCGCAGTTGAACG
>DATFCW010000189.1:0-39739 GCA_035252665.1 Casimicrobiaceae bacterium
TGCGAGCGCCGGCCGCAAGACGCGCATCCATGGCGACTATCACCTCGGCCAGGTGTTGCTCGTGCAGAACGATTTCGTGATCACCGACTTCGAGGGCGAGCCGTCGCGTCCGCTCGCCGAGCGAACGCGCAAGCAGTCGCCGCTCAAGGACGTGGCTGGCATGCTTCGCTCGTTCGACTATGCCGTGCACGCCGCGCTGATCGATCTTGCGAGCGAGCGTGGCGAGGTGCGAGAGCGGGTCGACGAAGCGGCGCGGCAATGGCGCGCGCAGGCAACCGGCGCGTTCATCGATGGCTACGACGAGATCGCGCGCACGCGAGGACTTGCGTCACCGCGTGGCGAGGCGTCGGGGCTTCTCGAACTGTTCGTGCTCGAGAAGGCGGTGTACGAGCTTCACTACGAAAGCGAGAACCGGCCCGATTGGCTCGCGATCCCGCTTCGCGGCCTCCTCGACGTTCTCGGGTCGTGATCGCGGTTCCGATCGGTCATGTTTGAGAGGCGGGGGGCGGTTCGCCCGTTCGCCATCGTCGATGGGAGAACGTCATGGATAACGTGAACATGCTGGTCGAGCCGATCCGCGAATCGCTGCATCAGATCGGCGCCTTCCTGCCGAGGCTGCTCCTCGCGATCGTCGTGCTCGTCATCGGCTGGCTGATTGCGAAGCTCGTTCGTTTTGCGATCGTCAAGGCGCTGTACGCGATCAACTTCAACATCGTCACCGAGAAGGCAGGGGTCGATCGCTTTCTCGCGCAGGGCGGCGCCGAGATCGACACGATCCGCGTGCTCGGCGGGCTCTTCTACTGGCTCGTGATCCTCGCGGCGCTGATGATCGCGTTCAACACGCTCGACCTCGCGTACGTGACCGACCTGCTCGGCCGGATCGTGCTGTTCGTGCCGCGCGTGATGGTGGCCGTCGTGATCCTCGTCTTCGGCGCGTACTTCGCACGTTTCGTCGCGACGGCGCTTTCGACCTATCTTCGCAACATCGGCGCGCGCGAAGCGGGGTTGATGGGGCGTTTCGCGCTTTACGCCATCATGGTGTTCGTGGTGATGATCGCGCTCGATCAGCTGGGGCTCGGCGACATCATCCGCGAGACGTTTCTCGTGCTCGTCGCGGCCATCGCGCTCGCGCTTGCACTCGCCTTCGGGCTTGGCGGACAAAGGCGCGCAGCGGATCTGCTCGAGCGCTGGTCGCGTCACGAGATCGACGAGACGCGCGAGGTGCGGCCGCGCAGCAAGTCGGTGCTGTGAAGGTGGTCTGCCCATGAAGCCCTTCTCCGCCGTCTGGCCGGGACGCTCGCAACCGCGGGGCGCGGATTGGGACGGCGAAGGCGTCAACTTCGCCGTCTTCTCGGAGCATGCCGAGAAGGTCGAGCTTTGCGTGTTCGACCGCACCGGGCGGCGCGAGCTGCAGCGGATCGAGCTCGTCGAGCGCACCGACGAGGTGTTCCATTGCTACCTGCCCGAGGCGCGGCCGGGGCTTTTGTACGGCTATCGAATGTACGGCCCCTATCGGCCCGAGGAGGGGTTTCGCTTCAACCCGCACAAGCTGCTGCTCGATCCCTACGCGCAAAGCATTGCGGGCGCGCTTCGCTGGAGCGACGCGCTCTTCGGCTACAGCGTCGGCAACAAGCGCGGCGACCTCTCGTTCGACCGGCGCGACAGCGCGAGCGCCATGCCGAAGAGCAAGGTCGTCGAGGCCGCGTTCACCTGGGGAAACGATCAGCCGCCGAACGTACCCTGGCACGACATGGTGATCTACGAATTGCACGTGCGCGGCTTCACGATGCAGCACCCGGAGGTCGCGCCGCCGCTTCGCGGCACGTTCGCAGGGCTCGCGACCGCGCCGGTCGTCGACTACCTCAAACGTCTCGGCGTCACGACGGTCGAATTGATGCCGGTGCATTACTTCGTCGACGATCGTCGACTCGTGCAACAGGGACTGCGCAACTACTGGGGCTACAACACGATCGGCTATTTCGCGCCCGAGGCGCGCTACTCGGCGTCGGGCAAGGTGAACGAGTTCAAGACGATGGTGAAGACGCTCCATTCCGCGGGCCTCGAAGTCATCCTCGACGTCGTCTACAACCACACGGCCGAAGGGAACGAATACGGCCCCACGCTTTGCTTTCGCGGGATGGACAACACGTCGTACTACCGCCTCCACGCTCACGACCCGCGTCATTACATGGACTACACCGGCTGCGGCAACACGCTCAACATGCAGCACCCGCGCGTCCTGCAGCTCATCATGGATTCGCTGCGCTACTGGGTCACCGACATGCACGTCGACGGCTTCCGCTTCGACCTTGCTTCCGCGCTCGCGCGCGAACTGCACGAAGTCGACCGGCTGGGCGCCTTTTTCGACATCTTGCGACAGGATCCGGTGCTGAATCGCGTGAAGCTGATCGCCGAGCCGTGGGACCTGGGTGAGGGCGGCTACCAGGTCGGCAACTTCCCACCCGGCTGGGCCGAATGGAACGACAAGTACCGCGACACGATGCGCGCGTACTGGCGCGGCGACGGCGGGCTGATAGGCGAGTTCGCGCGGCGGCTCACCGGATCGTCGGACCTCTACGGCCGAAGCGGCCGGGCGCCGCACGCGAGCATCAACTTCATCACTGCGCACGACGGCTTCACGCTGCGCGATCTCGTCTCGTACAACGGCAAGCACAACGAGGCGAACCTCGAGGACAACCGCGACGGCAGCGACAACAACATCTCGTGGAATTGCGGCGCCGAAGGGCCAACCGACGACGAGGCGATTCTCGCGCTTCGCGCACGCCAGTCGCGCAACATGCTCGCGACGCTGCTGCTGTCTCAGGGCATTCCGATGATCACCGCCGGCGACGAGATCGCGCGAACGCAGGACGGCAACAACAATGCGTACTGCCAGGACAACCCGATCTCATGGGTCGACTGGACGATGGACGAGGCGAAAGCGCGTCTTCTCGCGTTCGTGCGACGCGTCATCGAACTGCGCCGTTCGCATCCCGCGTTCAAGCGGCGCCACTTCTTCGAGGGGCGCTCGCTCCACGGAACCAAGGAGGACAGGGACATTTCGTGGCTCAAGCCCGACGGCACCGAGATGACCGAGCAGGAATGGAACAACGATTTCGCGCGCTGCCTCGGCGTCTACCTCGCGGGCAACCGGCTCGCCGAAACCGATGCGCGCGGATGCGAAGTCACCGACGACGACTACATCGTCCTCTTCAACGCGCACGACGGTCCGATTCCGTTCACGCTGCCGTCATTCGATGGGTGGGGCTGGCTCGTGCTGCTCGATACCGCGCGCGACGAAGGCCTGTCGCCGGAGGGAACGTTTCGCGGCGACAACGCGTATCAGCTCGAGCCGCGCTCGCTCGTGCTGTTGCAGAAGGTGTCGCCGTCGTGAAGCGATGTCACGTGATGCCGTTCGGCGCGCAATACGCGAAGGAGGCGACGGCGTTCCGGTTGTGGGCGCCGGGCGCAACGCGCGTCGATCTCGTGCTCGAAGGCGCTGCCGCTGCACACGGGCTCGCGTTGCAACCCGCCGATGACGGCTTTTACGAGCGAAGCGTGGAAGGTGTCACGCCCGGCGCGCGCTATGCATTTCGGATCGACGAAGGCCCCACGGTGCCGGATCCCGCATCGCGGGCGAATCCGGATGGCGTCCATGCGGCGAGCATGGTCGTCGATCCCGCGAGCTACGACTGGCAGGACGGCGGGTGGCGGGGGCGACCGTGGGCCGAGGCGGTCGTGTACGAGCTTCACGTCGGAACGTTCACGCCTGCCGGCACGTTCGCTGCCGCGATCGAGCATCTCGATGCGCTCGTCGATGTCGGTGTCACCGCCATCGAGTTGATGCCGCTCGCCGCGTTCGGCGGCACGCGCAACTGGGGCTACGACGGCGTGCTGCCGTTCGCGCCGGCGGCATCCTACGGCACGCCCGACGATCTCAAGCGACTGATCGACGCTGGGCACGCGCGCGGCTTGATGATGCTCGTCGACGTCGTCTACAACCATTTTGGCCCCGACGGCAATTACCTGCATCTCTACGCGCCGCAATTCTTCAATCCCCGGCATCGGACGCCGTGGGGTGCGGCGATCAACTTCGATGCGGAGCAAAGCGGCTCCGTGCGCGACTTCTTCGTCCACAACGCGCTCTACTGGCTCGACGAATTCCACTTCGACGGGCTTCGTCTCGACGCGATCGATGCGATCATCGACGATTCGCGGCGCAATTTCGTGACCGAGCTCACCACGCGCGTCCGGACGCGTGCGGACGGACGCCACGTCCATATCATCCTCGAGAACGACCGCAACGAGGCGCGGTACCTCGGACGCGACGAAGGCGGCCGGCCCGTGCTCGCGGCGGCGCAATGGAACGACGACCTCCACCACGCGCTGCACGTGGTCGCAACGGGTGAGCGCTTCGGCTACTACGCCGACTACGAGCCGGGACCGCGGTGCTTCGCGCGCGCACTCGCCGAAGGGTTCGTCTACCAGGGGCAGACTTCGCGTTATCGCGAAGGCCGCACGCGCGGGGAGCGAAGCGGCCACCTTCCTCCCGACGCATTCGTGTCGTTCGCCCAGAACCACGACCAGGTCGGCAACCGGGCGTTCGGCGAGCGCCTCGTCGTCCTTGCGGATCACGATCGTTTGCGCGCGCTCGTCGCGTGCCTTCTTCTCTCGCCGCAGGTGCCGATGCTGTTCATGGGCGAGGAGTTCGGGGCGACGACGTCCTTTCTGTTCTTCTGCGACTTCCAGGGAGGCCTCGCGAAGGCGGTCACCGAAGGCCGGCGACAGATGTTCGCGCGCCTTCCGCGCTTTCGCGATCGCTTGGCGCGGGAGGCGATTCCCGATCCGAACGCGCTTGCCACATTCGAGGCAAGCAAGCTCGACTGGGACGAAGCCGCATCGGCGCACGGCGAGCACTGGCGGCACTTCTATCGCCGCTGCCTGACGATTCGCCGTCGCCACATCGTGCCGCTCGTTCGCCGGATGCCGCATGGCGGAACGTTCGAGGTCGACAACGATGCGCTGATCCGCGTTACGTGGCCGGCTGGCGATGCGCGATTGCATCTCGTCGCGAATCTGTCGTCCGACAGCTCTATCGACACGCGCGTGCCGCGGGGCGAGGCGATCTTCGCCACCGATGCGATGCCGGTGCCTGGATCGTCGGGTGGCGTCCCACCTTACGGTGTGGCGTTCATCGTCGAAGCTTGATCAATGAACACGATGCTCCACCGGCTCGCGCGCGCACAGGGCATCGCGCTCGAATATCGCAACGCGTGGGGCAAGGTGCAGCGAATTTCCGACGATGTGCTGTGCGCGGTCCTCGGCGCGATGCATGTCGACGTCGCGAACGACGAGGCGGTCGCACATGCGCTCGAAGCGCTCGACTTTGCGCGCTGCGGGCAATGCCTGCCGCCGATGAGTGTCGTTCGCGCGACCTCGCGTCCGTGGCGGATCGACGTGAACCTGCCGCTTCGTTACGCCTCGCAGGCGCTCGCGTGGCGCGTGATCGCCGAGGACGGCGGCGAATATCGCTTCGCGATCCCACACGTCGAAATGCGCGCCGCGGCCGCATCGCGGGTGCCTTGTGTGGCGGTTCGGCTTCCGCTCGATGCGCCGCTTTCGATCGGTTATCACACGATCGAGCTGATCGCGGACGGCGCCACGATCGCGCACGGCACGCTTGCAGTTGCGCCGAGCAAATGCCACCGGCCGGCGGCGCTTCGCAATGGTGGCCGGGCATGGGGCGCCGCCGTGCAGCTTTACGGCGTTCGCTCGTCGCGCAACTTCGGCATCGGGGATTTCACCGATCTCGCCAACCTCGTTGCGCGTGTTGGCGCGGAAGGCGGCGATGTCGTCGGCGTCAACCCGCTGCACGCCCTTTTTCCGCACAACCCGACGCATGCAAGCCCGTACAGCCCTTCGAGCCGCATGTTCGTCAACGTGCTTTATGTCGACGTCGAGACGATCGCCGAGTTCGCACGTTGCGCGCATGCGCGCGAGCGGGTGAGCTCGTCAACGTTTCGTTCGGCGCTCGCGAAAGTTCGCGTGGCGCCACTCGTCGACTACGCGGGCGCGGCCGCGTTGAAGATGCCGCTGCTCGAATTGCTCTACGTTCAGGCACGCGAGGATGCGCGCACGGGCGCGACGTCGCGCTGGTCGGCGTTCGATGCGTACAAGACGGCTGGCGGCGATGCGCTGCGACGCCAGGCGCTCTTCGACGCGCTTCAGGCGCACTTTCATGCTCGTGATCCGGCGGTGTGGGGATGGCCGGTGTGGCCGGACGCCTATCGCGACCCGGCATCGCCTGCCGTTCGCGCGTTCGCCGACGAGCACGGCGAGCGTGTCGATTTCTTCGCGTGGCTGCAATGGCAGGCGGATCTGCAACGCGAGTCGCTGGCAACGCGCGCCCGACAATCGGGCCTCGCGATTGGCCTCTACACCGACCTCGCCGTGTCGATCGATCGCGGCGGCGCGGAGGCGTGGGCGAACCAGTCGCTGTACGCGGTGAGCGCGAGCGTCGGTGCGCCGCCCGACATCTTCAACGTTCGCGGCCAGGACTGGGGACTGCCCCCGATGATTCCGACGCGGCTTCGCGATGCCGGCTACGCGCCATTCATCGCGACGTTGCGCGCCAACATGCGCTTCGCCGGTGCGTTGCGCATCGATCACGTGATGGGACTCATGCGCCTGTACTGGGTGCCGTCCGGCGCGACACCGGCTTATGGTGCGTACGTCCACTATCCGCTCGACGACCTCGCGGGCCTGCTCGCCCTCGAAAGCGAGCGCCATCGCTGCCTCGTCATCGGCGAAGATCTCGGCACGGTGCCCGACGAAGTGCGCGTCGTGCTCGCGGCGAACGACGTGCTCTCGTACCGCGTGCTGCTCTTCGAGCGAAACGAGCAAGGCGAATTCAATCCGCCATCCGCGTATCCGGAAGCTGCGCTCGCCACCCCGAGCACGCATGACCTGCCCACGCTCGCCGGCTGGTGGGAGGGCCACGATATCGCGCTTCGCGCGGCGCACGGCCATCTCGGTACGAACGCGGATCTCGAGAGTGCGCTTGCCGGACGCGTTCGTGACCGCGGCCAACTGCTCGCGGCGCTTGCGCGTCAACGCTTGCTGCCCGAGGGAACCCCGCTCGATCCGACCGCGGTTCCGACGCTCACGCCCTCGCTCGCGACCGCGCTGCAGGCGTTTCTCGCGCGTACGCCGTGCGCGCTCTTCGTCGTGCAACCGGAAGACGTATTCGGCGCGATAGAGCAGGCGAACCTGCCCGGCACGACGACCGAGCATCCGAACTGGCGACGCAAGCTGCCCGTCTCGCTCGATGACATGGCGACGGACGGACGGCTGCACGCGCTCGCCGCCCGCATTGCCACCGAACGTTCGCGCGCGACGCCGTGAAACGGCGCGCGGACGCCGTGCCGCTTCCCCTCGCGGCGATCCCGCGGGCGACGTATCGCGTCCAGCTCTCGCGCGACTTCACGTTTAACGACGTGACCGCGCTCGTGCCGTATCTCGCGGCGCTCGGCATCAGCCACGTCTACTGTTCTCCGTACCTTCGCGCGCGGCCGGGAAGCACGCATGGCTACGACATCGTCGATCACCGGATGCTGAATCCCGAGATCGGATCGCGCGCCGAATTCGACCGCATGGTCGAAGCACTCGCGCGCGAAGGCATGAGCCATCTGTGCGACGTGGTGCCGAATCACATGGCGGTGATGGGTGGCGACAATGCGTGGTGGATGGACGTGCTCGCGAACGGCGCATCGTCGCGTTATGCGTCGTTCTTCGACATTGACTGGAATCGGCACGGGTCCGACCTCGCGGGCAAGGTGCTCGTTCCCATCCTCGGCGACGCCTACGGCGCGGTGCTCGAGAGCGGATCGCTGAGGCTTACATTCGATGCGGGCAGCGGCACCTTCGCGATCGCCTATTACGACCATCGCTTTCCGATCGACCCTCGTGGCTACGCGGAGATCCTGCTGCCTGCGGCAGCCAGCGCACGCGCGACGTCGCCGCAAAGCGATGTTTCGGAGCTCGAATCGATCGCGTACACGTTGAAAGCGCTGCCGGCGCACGACGAGGGCTCGCCCGCGCGCGTTGCAGCACGGCGCAGGCTCTCGGCGGACCTTTCGCGTCGACTCTCCATGCTCGTCAGTCGCGACGCACGCATCGCTGAGGCCATCGCGCGAAGCGTCGCACGGCTAAACGGCATGCCGGGCGAGCGACAGAGCTTCGATGCGCTGCACGCGCTGCTCGAAGCGCAGCCGTTTCGCCTTGCGCACTGGCGCGTCGCCTCGGACGAAATCAACTATCGCCGTTTCTTCGACATCAACCCGCTTGCGGCGCTGCGTATGGAAGAGCCCGAGGTGTTCGAGGCGACGCATGCGTTCGTTTTCGGGCTCGCGGCCGACGGCGCGATCGGCGGCTTGCGGATCGACCATCCCGACGGACTTTTCGATCCCAAAGGTTACTTCGAGGCGTTGCAGCGGCGCTATCGCGCGGAAGTTGCGACACGAAGGCAGGCGAACGTTCGCGCGCAGCAGGGAATCTACGTCGTGATCGAGAAGATCGCCGCGCCGCACGAGCGGCTGCCCGAGAGCTGGCCCGTCCACGGCACGACGGGCTATCGTTTCGCGAACGTCGTCAACGGACTGTTCGTGGACGCGCGCGCGAAGACGCGCATCGATCGCATCTGGCGTGCGTTCGTCGGCGAAGAGGCGCACGGCTTCGACGAGGATTGCTACGAAGGTCGGCGCGCGATCATGGAGGGCGCGCTTGCCTCCGAGCTTCGCGTGCTGACGCTTCGTTCGCTTCGCCTCGCCCATGCCGATCGTCGCACGCGCGACTTCACGTTCAATACGCTGCGGGAGGCGATCATCGAGGTCGCGGCGCGCTTTCCCGTCTATCGCACCTACGTCGACGCGGATGGCGCGTCGGCGCAGGATCGCCGCCATGTCGCCTGGGCGGTGGGACATGCGCGCGCGCGGAGCCGTACCAGCGATCCCACCGTGTTCGATTTCCTGCAGCGCGCGTTGCTGGGCGAGCCGGGCGCCGATGCCTCATCGGCCGTTGCCGCGTATCGCGATTTCGCGATGCGCTTCCAGCAGTTCACTGCGCCGGTCGCCGCGAAAGGCGTCGAGGACACCGCGCTCTACCGCTTCAACCGGCTCGTATCGTTGAACGAGGTCGGCGGCGATCCCGAGCAGTTCGGGACCACCCTTCGCGCATTTCATGCGGCGAGCGCCGACCGCGCCGCGCGCTGGCCGCACACGATGCTCGCGACGTCGACGCACGACAACAAGCGCTCCGAGGACGTGCGTGCGCGGATCGACGTCATCTCCGAGATGCCTGCCGTCTGGCGCTCGATGCTGCGGCGGTACCGGACGATGAATCGAAGCCGCAAGACGCAGGTCGACGACGCGCCGGCGCCTTCGCGAAACGACGAATACCTTCTCTACCAGACGCTCGTCGGCACGTATCCACCCGAGCGCATGAATGCTGAGCAGGCGAGCACGTATCGCGAGCGCATCACGGGCTACATGCGCAAGGCAGCGCGGGAAGCGAAGGTGCATACGAGCTGGCTCGCGCCGAATGCCGCCTACGAAGCCGCGCTCGACGCGTTCGTCGCGGGGCTCCTTGGCGACGAAGGCGAGCGGCTGTTCCTCCCCGATCTTCGCCGCGAATGCGCGACGTTCGCGTGGCTCGGGCTTCTGTCAAGTGTATCGATGGCGCTTCTCAAGGTCGCTTCGCCCGGCGTGCCCGACATCTACCAGGGGAACGAGCTTGTCGACTACGCGCTCGTCGATCCCGACAATCGGCGCCCCGTCGACTACGCGGCGAGGCGCGAGCTTCTCGCGTCGCTCGCTCACGTCGGCGAGGATGCGTGCGCTCGCGCAGGCGCGCTTCGCGCGCTCTTCGATCCGCCGTTCGACGGCCGCGCGAAGCTCTTCGTGCTCTCGCGCGGGCTCGCGCTGCGACGCGCGCATCCGGGGCTTTTCGCCGGCGGCGACTATCGGCCGATCCATGCGACGGGCGCGCATGCGGAGCATGTCGTCGCGTTCGCGCGTATGCGCGATGGCGAAGGCATCATCGCCGCCACAGGACGGCTCTATGTGTCCCGCGGATTGACGGTCGGCGCGCTGCCAATCGGTACCTTCTGGCGTGACACCGCGCTCGATTTCTCGTGGCTGCCGCCCGATGCGAGGCTGACCGATGCGCTCGGTGGCGAGCCGTTCGAGGCCGACGGCGCAAACATGCCGCTCGCGCAACTCTTTCAGGATTTTCCTGGCGCGTTGCTTCATTTCCGAAGTGCCGACGGATAACGGGCGATGGCGGTGCTCCGCTGGCTCGTCGTGCTCGTGCCGATCGCGCTCGGCATTCGTTACCTCTTCGATGTTGCGCCGATCGTCACGTTCGTCGTCGCCATCATCGCGATCGTTCCGCTCGCCGACTGGATTCGCCGCGCGACCGAGCAGATCTCGCGGCGAACCGGATCGGCAATCGGCGGCTTGCTGAACGCGACGTTTGGCAACACCGCGGAGCTCGTGCTCGCGATCTTCGTACTGTTCGCGGGACACGCGGCCGTCGTCAAGGCGCAGATCACCGGATCGATCATCGGCAACGGCCTTCTCGGGTTCGGGCTTGCGATCGTCGCAGGCACCTGGGGAAAGCGGGAGCTTCGCTTCAACCGCGAGCGCGCGGGGTTGCTGGCGAGCCTGCTCGTGCTCGTCGTGATCGCGCTGCTCGTGCCGGCGCTTTTCCACTACACCGAGCATGCGGTGCTCGCCGCGCCCGAAACCGAGGCGCTCGACAACCAGCTGTCGATCTGCGTTGCGGTCGTGCTGATCGCGGTGTACGCGGCGAATCTGGTTTACACGCTGGTGACGAACCGCGATGCGTTCGCGCTTGGCGACGAGCCGGACGACGAGGGCGCTTCATGGTCGCTCACTCACGCGATCGGCGTGCTCGTTGCGGCAACGGCGGCGACGGCGATCATGGCCGAGCTCGTCTCCGATGCGCTGGAATCGGCCGCGAAGACGATCGGCGTGTCGACGCTCTTCCTCGGCGTGGTCGTGCTCGCCGTCGTCGGCAATGCCGCCGAATACGTCTCGTCGATTTATTTCGCGCGCCAGTCGCGGATGGGGCTCGTTGCGACCATTACGGTCGGATCGACGATCCAGGTCGGTTTGCTCGTCGCGCCGGTCCTGGTGCTCGCCTCGCACCTGACCGCGCATCCGATGAGCCTCGTGTTCGACAACCCGCTCGAGCTCGTCGCGATCGCCAGCGTCGCGTTCGTCGTCAATGCGATCACGCGCGACGGCGAAGCGACGTGGTTCGAGGGTGTGCTTTTGATCGGCGTCTACACGCTGCTTGGGTTCGCGTTCTTTTTCGCGACGCCAACATGACGGCTTGTGAACCCGCGCGCGCCGCGCGAGTCACAACCACTGCGGATCAACGGGGCACGAGGAGGAGATCATGGCCAATGCACCAGGCAAATGCGCGCACGCAGCGTGCCGCTGCGACGTACAGCCGGGCCAGACGTATTGCAGCACGTCGTGCGCGCAGCAGGCGCAGCAGCAGGGAGGATCGAGCCGGCAGCAGGGCCAGCAGCAATCGGCGTCGGGGGCGTCGCGCTGCAACTGCGGCCACCCGAGCTGCCAGCACGCCTAGGCGCAACTCGCTACCGGCCGACTTCGACGAATTCCCACGGTGATCTCCCGTGGTGATGGTGGCGGTGGTAGTGATCGTGCAGCGTGGCGAGCTCGCTCGCAATGGCGAGCGGAAATCCCTTGCGCCCGCCGCGACGATCGGTCATGAGATCGCCGAGGAAACGCTCGCATTTCGCCGGGTCGTTCCAAACCTTCGCGATCCGGTTGGCAAGCCTTCCATAGCGAAGCGCGAGCTGGCGTGGACGTACCGACTCCGGCAATTCGGCCATCCACGCATTGGCCTCGTCGGAAAGCGGCTCTGGCGGCGTCGACGTACGCTTTTCTTCCCAGTTCTCCGGCGACTTCCGCACCGCATACGCGGCAGGACCGGTTTCATCGAGCGCCTTGCGCGCTTCGGTCAGCGAAACTTTTTCGAACTCGAGCGAGCCTGAATCGCCAGGACCCGACATGTCCGCTCTCCTCTTGCGCATCAGGGGACTGCCAACCCCACGCGTCGTGTAGCCCACACCAATGCGTTCCTCGGCGACTCGCGTTGGGCTCTGTCGCGGGGTCGCATCACCTTCGCCTTCATCGTAATGACGGCGCGCGCTTTTCGCACGACCGCGCATCGTGGCGGCGTGCTTTCGCCGACGAACGGCGCATCGCATTCGCAACATGCGTCGAATGAAAAAAGGCCGGGCAGCGCCCGGCCTTTTTTCCTGTGCGGGAAAGCGCGACGTCAGACCGCCTGGATGTTCGAGGCCTGCTTGCCCTTCGGACCTTGCGTCACCTCGAAGCTGACCTTCTGGCCTTCCTTGAGCGTTTTGAAGCCCTGCATGTTGATCGCCGAGAAGTGAGCGAACAGATCCTCGCCCCCACCATCGGGAGTGATGAATCCGAAGCCCTTCGCGTCGTTGAACCACTTAACAGTTCCGGTTGCCATGTTCTCTTTGATTCCTCAAGTACGAGAAGTAAACGGGACGTTGCCCGGCCGATGTTTCGATCTCAAGGAAAGTACGGCGGTCGAACGACTGCGTGGCGGTCGTACAGAGCGTGCCTTTACTGCTTGGAACAAAACACGGCGCGCACTATACGTCAGTTTTTCCAAAAAAGCGACAACTTTCCGGCGGGCGGCGCGGCTTCGTGTTGCGCGGAAAGCCACGCCAGACGCGGGATTCGGCCCGCCGGCCGGCACCACCGGCGAGGCGCTGTTTAAGCGCGCTCCGCCAACTACTCGGGACGGCGAGCCATGGCGGCCCTACGCCAGTTCCCGGCGGACGAGCGCCGCCCCTTCCCCCAGCGCCCGAAGCTTCCGCCGCGCCACGTCTCGCGCGAGTGGCACCATCCCGCAATTGGTACACGGGAAGAGCCGCTCGGCCGGGACGTGACGAAGCGCCGCCCGGATCACCTCGGCGACCTCTTCCGGCGTCTCGACGCGGTCGGTGGCAACGTCGATGGCGCCGACGAGCACGTCCTTGCCGCCGAGCAGCCCAATCAGGTCGATCGGCACGCGCGAATGCGCGCACTCGAGCGACACCTGGTCGATGGACGAGGCGGCGAGCCGCGGGAACGTCTGCTCGTACTGGCGCCACTCGCCGCCGAGCGTCTTCTTCCAGTCGATGTTCGCCTTGATTCCGTAGCCGTAGCAGATGTGCACCGCCTTGGTGCACCGCAGGCTTGCGGCGGCGCGCTCGAGCGTCGCGATGCCCCAGTCACGGACTTCGTCGAAGTAGACGTTGAAGGCCGGCTCGTCGAACTGGATGACGTCGACACCAGCCGCTTCGATGGCGCGCGCTTCCTCGTTCAGGATTTCGGCGAACGCCCACGCGAGCTTCTCGCGGCTGCCGTAGTGCGCGTCGTGCAGCGTGTCGACCATCGTCATTGGCCCGGGCAGCGTGTACTTGATCGCGCGATCTG
Source organism: Casimicrobiaceae bacterium (assembly GCA_035252665.1). Lineage (GTDB taxonomy): Bacteria > Pseudomonadota > Gammaproteobacteria > Burkholderiales > Casimicrobiaceae > VBCG01. The sequence goes on from DATFCW010000189.1 coordinate 13,572, forward strand.
TCTGAGAGCGCAGGAACGCGGCGTCGTCGACGTAGATCGGATGGCGGCGGGCGACGGCGCCGACGACGACCGGGACATCGGCGTCATAGCGGTTGCGAATGCGCACGGTCTTGCGATGCTCGAAGTCGACGCCATCGAGGCCTTCAATGAACGTCGTTACGAAGTGGCGGCGGGTCTGCTCACCGTCGCTCACGATGTCGATGCCCGCCTGCTCCTGATCGCGAAGCACGAGCCGGACGGCGTCGCGCTTGCCTTCGGCGAGCGCTTCGCCTTGGAGCTTCCACGCGGCCCACAGCTTCTCGGGCTCGGCGAGCCACGAAGGCTTCGGCAGGCTGCCCGCGATCGTCGTGCGTAGCGGCTTGGTCATGCGTGCGTCTCCTGTTTCGCGGCGCTTTTGCGATTCTATGCCCTTGACGCTTCGCCACGCGGACCGTACCTTTCGTGGCCCCGGCGTCAGGCATCGGAGGTTGCAACGCGACACGTGTCGCGCCACCGAGGACATCGTCGCCACTGATCCCTGTCCTCTGATTCCTGATTCCTGATGTCCCACGTCCTCTTCGCCGATCACGACTTTCCCGACATCGATCTCGAGCGCGAGCTTTTCGCGGAGGCGAAGCTTTCGCTCGTCGTCGCCCAATGCCGCCGGGAAGAAGAGGTGATCGAGGCTGCGCGCGATTGCGTCGCCATCCTTCTGCAATACGCGCCGATCGGCGCGCGCGTGGTCGACGCGTTGCCGAAGCTCGGAATCGTGAGCCGCATCGGCGCAGGTTACGACACCGTCGACACGAAGGCGTGCGAAGCGCGCGGTGTCTGGGTCGCCAATTCACCCGATTACGGCATCGGCGAGGTTGCAACGCACGCGCTGGCGCTCGCGCTCGCGTCGCTTCGAAACGTCGTCCGCTACGATGCCGACGTGCGCGCCGGACGCTGGCACTACCTGTCCGCCGGCGAGCTCCGCAGGCCGGCGACGCTGACGCTCGGGATCGTCGGCCTCGGCAGAATCGGCAAGCGGATGGCGCATGTGTCGCGGAATGTCGTCGGGCGCATCATCGCGTACGATCCTTATCTCATCGACGGTGATTTTCCCGCGTACGTCGAGCGCGTGCATACGCTCGAAGCGCTCACCGCGCAGGCGGACGTCGTCTCGCTCCATATGCCTCTCGACGCGACCACGCGCGGCATGATCGATCGGCGCTTTTTCGCCGCCGCGAAGCGCGGGATGACGCTCGTCAACACGGCGCGCGGCGGCGTCGTCGACGTCGCGGATTTGCTCGCGGCGCTCGATGCTGGAATACTGCGGGGCGCTGCGCTCGACGTGCTGCCCGAGGAGCCCGTACCGGTAGACTCGCCGCTCGTTCGCCATCCACGCGTGATCCTTACGCCGCACGCCGCGTTCTACTCGGCCGAGGCGGAATGCGAGCTTCGCCGCAAGGCGGCGCGAAACATCGTCACGTGGTGGCGAAGCGGCCGGCCCGATTATCCGGTGGTCGACGGGACGCGGCGGCCGCAGTCGTGAGCGAGGAAAGGAAGATCAGTCGATGGCAGCAGTGAATATCACGGGCGTGCACAAGTGGTTCGGGCAGACGCACGTGATCCGCGGCGTCGATGTCGCGATCGCCGACGGCCGCTTCTGCGTGCTCGTCGGTCCGTCCGGCTGCGGCAAGTCGACGCTTCTTCGGATGATCGCGGGACTCGAGCAGATCAGCGAAGGCGAGATCGCGATCGGCGGGCGCGTCGTCAACAACGTGCGGCCCAAGGAGCGCGACATCGCGATGGTGTTCCAGAACTACGCGCTGTATCCGCACATGACCGTGCGCGACAACATGTCGTTCGCGCTCAAGCTCGCGAAGTTCGGCAGCGCCGATATCGCGACGCGCGTCAAGCGCGCCGCCGAAATTCTCGGCCTCGCCGGCTATCTCGACCGCTATCCGCGCCAGCTTTCAGGCGGGCAGCGCCAGCGCGTCGCCATGGGACGTGCGATCGTGCGCGACCCGCAGGTGTTCCTGTTCGACGAGCCGCTGTCGAACCTCGATGCGAAGCTTCGCGTGCAGATGCGAACGGAGATCAAGGAGCTTCATCAGCGGCTACGCACGACATCGATCTACGTCACGCATGACCAGATCGAAGCGATGACGATGGCAGATCGAATCGTCGTGATGCGCGAAGGCATTGTCGAGCAGGCCGGCGATCCGCTCGATCTCTACGACAAGCCGGCGAACACGTTCGTCGCCGGCTTCATCGGTTCGCCCGCGATGAATCTGGTGCCAGGTGTCGCGCGCGTGAACGGTAGCGCGTCGGTCGTCGAGTTCGAAGGCGGCATCCGCCTGCCGATGCCGGTCGGCGCGCGCGCCGACGAGGGCCAGCCGGTGTTTTACGGCATGCGTCCCGAGCACTGCGCGGTCGCTCAAACGGGATTGCCGGCGGAGGTCGTCGTGGTCGAGCCGACCGGCGCCGACACGCAACTCTTCTGCCGTTTCAACGGGCAGGAAGTGACATCGCTCGTGCGTGATCGTGTCGCGTGCCGTGCGGGCGAGCGCATCGGGCTCATGCCCGATCTTTCGCGCGCGCATCTTTTCGACGTCGCGACCGGTGCACGGCTCGCGGCGTAGCCGTCGCAAAAACAGGGAGAGAGTTCCCGCATTTGTCGCTTAATTGGAGGAGAAGCCATGAGCAGTTTCAAGCGTCGCGAGTTTCTGAAAACGTCCGCCGGGCTTGCCGCCGGCGCCGCGGTCGGTCCGATGATCTTCGTCAAGGACGCGAACGCCCAGGCCTGGCACAACATGCCCGAGAAGGGCGCGAAGCTTCGCGTGCTGCGCTGGAGCCAGTTCGTGCCGGCCGACTGGGACATGTATCTCAAGAACGTCAAGAAATTCGAGGACAAGTATCAGATCGAGGTGCGCGTCGACAAGGAAGGCTGGGAAGACGTGCGTCCGAAAGCGGCGGTCGCGGCGAATACGGGCGCGGGACCGGACATCATCCTGTCGACGAACGACGACGCAAATCTCTATCCCGAGAAGCTCGTCGACGTGACCGACGTCTGCACGTACCTCGGCAACAAGCTCGGCGGCTTCTATCCGGTGTGCGATCCGTACCTGCGCCCCGATGGCAAGAAGTGGATCGGCGTGCCGCTCGGCGTCGCGGGCGTTTGCATGGTGTATCGGCAAAGCGCCATGAAGGCGGCCGGGTTCGATACGTTCCCGAAGGACACCGACGGCTTCCTGAAACTATGCAAGGCGCTCAAGGAGAAGAACACGCCGCCCGCATTCGCGCTCGGCAACGCGACCGGCGACGCGAATACGTGGTGCCAATGGATCGTCTGGGCGCATGGCGGCAAGCTCGTCGACACGAACAACAAGGTGGTCATCGACAGCCCCGAGACGCTGAAGGCGCTCGAGTACGTGAAGGACCTCTATCCGACGTTCGCGCCGGGAACGCTGTCGTGGCTCGATCCGAACAACAACAAGGCGTTCCTCGACAACCAGATCTTCCTCACCAACAACGGCATCTCGATCTATTACGCCGCGAAGAATTCGCAGGACCCGAAGTTGAAGGAGATGGCGGCGGACATCTACCACGCCAACATGCCGATGGGGCCGGTGGGCAAGCCGACGGAATTCCAGCTCTTCTTCAACCAGATGATCTTCAAGTACAGCAGGTATCCGAAGGCGGCGAAGGAGTTCCTGCGCTTCATGATGGAGCCCGAGCAGATGGACCCGTGGGTTGAGGCGTCGATCGGCTACGTGACGCCGGCGCTTCGGCATTACGAGAAGAATCCGATCTGGACCGTGGATCCCAAGCACACCCCGTATCGCGACTCCATGAAGAACATGCTGCCGTCCGGCTACGCGGGGAAGATGGGCTACGCGTCGGCGTGCGCGCTCGCGGACTTCATCGTCGTCAACATGGTGGCGGAGGCGGCGTCGGGATCGAAGACGCCGAAGGAGGCGGCGGAGCGGGCGCAGAAGCGGGCGGAGCGCTATTACAAGGTCTGATATTACGTCGCGTCGGTGAAGATCATCGTGCTTGTCATCGTCGCATCGGCGCGACGCAATATCGGCGCGCGTTGAACACGGCGCCGCGGCGCCGGTTAACGCGCGCAAAACCGGACTTGGCGACGTTGTGCGTCGGTAGCAGCGCGTTGCTGCGCCGGTGATTTCGTCGGATTCGCCGCATGCGGCGAATCCGGGTTTTCCTCTCGTACCGACGCTTCCATTGGCCTCCTTCGTCGCCCGCCTGCAGGACAACCGCAACGCGCTGGGATACCTGTTCCTGCTCCCGGCGGCGCTCATCCTGCTCGTCTTTCTCACCTATCCGCTCGGTCTCGGCACCTGGCTCGGCTTCACCGACGCGAAGGTCGGGCGGCCCGGCGAGTTCATCGGACTCGCCAACTTCGATTTCCTCTGGCACGATCAGGTCACGCGGCTCGCGCTTTTCAACACGATCTTCTACACGACCGTCGCGAGCATCGTCAAATTCGGCCTCGGCCTATGGCTCGCGCTGATCCTGAACGAGCACCTGCCGTTCAAGGCGTTCCTGCGCGCGATCGTTCTCCTGCCTTTCATCGTGCCAACAGCGCTGTCCGCGATCGCGTTCTGGTGGATCTACGACTCGCAGTTCTCGATCATCAGTTGGCTGCTCGAGAAGATCGGCCTCATCCACCAATACATCGATTTTCTCGGCGATCCGTGGAACGCGCGGTTCTCCACCATCGCCGCGAACATCTGGCGCGGCGTGCCGTTCGTCGCGATCACGCTGCTCGCCGGATTGCAGACGATTTCGCCGTCGTATTACGAGGCGGCGAGCCTCGACGGCGCATCGGCGTTCCAGCAATTCCGCTACGTCACGCTGCCGCTTCTGACGCCGATCATTGCGGTGGTGATGACGTTCTCGGTGCTGTTCACGTTCACCGATTTCCAGTTGATCTACGTGCTGACGCGTGGCGGGCCGCTGAACGCGACGCATCTGATGGCGACGTTGTCGTTCCAGCGCGCGATTCCTGGTGGCGCGCTCGGCGAGGGTGCGGCGATCGCGACCGCGATGGTGCCCTTCCTTCTTGCCGCGATCCTGATCTCGTATTTCGGCTTGCAGCGCCGCGCGTGGCAGCAGGGAGGAAAGGATTGAAGACGGTGGCTGCAACTATCGCCACGCCGCGCGTCGCCGACTCGGAGGGGATGAGCTACCTTGTCTCGCTGCCGAGGCGCATCGTCACGATCTGGATTCCCCTGGGCGTGTTCCTGATCGTCCTGCTGTTTCCGTTCTACTGGATGGTCGTCACGAGCGTGAAGCCCGACGACGAGCTGCTCTCGCGCGAAGGCAATCCGTTCTGGGTCCACCATCCGACGTTCGCGCACATCCACAAGCTGTTTTTCGAGACCTCGTATCCCGAGTGGTTGTGGAACACGCTGCTGATCTCGGTCGTATCGACGCTGGTTTCCATCGCGTGCAGCGTACTTGCCGCGTATGCGATCGAGCGGCTGCGCTTTCGCGGCTCGCGCCTCGTCGGCATGGCGATCTTCCTCGCGTACCTGGTGCCTCCGTCGATCCTGTTCATTCCGCTCGCCACCATGGTGTACGAGCTGCATCTGTTCGACACGCGGCTCGCGCTGATACTCACCTATCCGACGTTTCTGATCCCGTTCTGCACGTGGCTCATGATGGGCTACTTCAAGACGATCCCGTTCGAGCTCGAGGAGTGCGCGCTGATCGACGGCGCGAGCCGCTGGCAGATCCTCGTGCGCATCGTCCTGCCGCTCGCCGTGCCGGGCCTCATTTCCGCCGGCATCTTTGCCTTCACGCTGTCCTGGAACGAGTTCATCTACGCGCTGACGTTCATCTCATCGTCCGAGGTGAAAACGGTGCCGATCGGGGTCGTGACCGAGCTCGTCGAAGGCGACGTGTATCACTGGGGATCGCTGATGGCCGGCGCGCTGTTCGGATCGCTGCCGGTCGCAATCCTCTACTCGTTCTTCGTCGAGTACTACGTGTCGGGGCTTACCGGGGCGGTGAAGGAATAGTTCCGCAAGCAGGCGTGATCCTTTCGACGCGATCGAGGCGTTCACCATCGCGACATTCCAGATCCCCGAACCCGCTTGTGACCCAAGGCGCCTGCCCGCATCTAGGTAGAATTGACCATCGACCATTGTCGGGAGCAAGCCCATGAGCGACATCAAGGACACGATCAAGGACCAGGTCAAGCAAAACCGCGTGGTCCTCTACATGAAAGGTACGCCGGACTTTCCGCAATGCGGCTTCTCCGCGACGGCCGCCGAAATCCTTCGCCGCTGCGGCGTCGATCAGTACGCGTCGTTCAACGTCCTCGCCGACGACGATCTTCGGCAGGGCGTCAAGGCGTTCTCGAACTGGCCGACGATCCCGCAACTGTACGTCGACGGCGAATTCGTCGGCGGTTGCGACATCATGCGCGAGATGTACCAGTCGGGCGAGTTGCAGAAGCTGCTCGCGAAAGAGCCGGCCTGATCGAAGCGGCGCAGTAAAAGCCCGGCACGTTGGCCGGCGCCGCCAACGGCAGGCCTACGTCCGCGCGCGTTGCACGCGCCGTACGTCGGGAATCCGGTGCAGCGCGCGCATCACGTTGGCGAGGTGACGGCGATCGCGCACCTGCACGCCGAAGAACATCGCGACGTCGTTCCCGTCGGGACGCTCCATCGAAACGGTGTCGATGTTCGCGTCCGCATCGCCCACCGCGGTCGCGAGCTCCGCGAGCAATCCCCGCCGATCGGCGACGAGCACGCGCAGACCCGAGTCGAAGACGCCCTGCACGTCGGGCGCCCATTCGACGTCGACGAGCTCGCTGCCGTCGATGCGCTGCTTGCGCAGCGTTGCGCAGTCGCGTAGATGGACCATCAGTCCCTGTCCCTTGCGAAACTGCCCGACGATCGCGTCGCCCGGCACCGGTCGACAGCACTTCGCGTATTGAATCGCGACGCCTTCGACGCCGCGCAGCGTCAACGCTGCCGGTTTCGCGGAGCTGCCCTGCGCCGAATGCGTCGGATCGTCGACTTTGCCTGGCGGGCGCGTGAGCGCCTGCGCAACGACGAACGACAGTCGCTTGCCGAGGCCGATGTCGGCGAGTATCTCGAGCTCGCTCTTCGCGCCGTATTCCTTCGCGAGCGCCTCCCAGCGTTCCCACGTGATCGACTCGGGCTCGACCTTGAGCGTTGCGAGGGCCTGGTTCAGCAGGCGCTCGCCGAGCGCCGCCGATTCCTTTTGCTGCAGGCTCTTCAGATAGTGACGGATGCGCGAGCGCGCCTTGCCAGTCGCGACGAACGACAGCCATGACGGATTCGGTCGTGCGGTCGGGGAGGTGAGGATCTCGACATGGTCGCCGTTCTTGAGCTCGGTGCGGAGCGGCAATAACTCGTAGTTGATTCGCGCGGCCACGCAGTGGTGGCCGATATCGGTGTGCACGCCGTACGCGAAATCAACCGCCGTCGCGCCGCGCGGCAGCGCCATGATCTTGCCCTTCGGCGTGAAGAGGTAGATCTCGTCGGGGAAGAGGTCGCCCTTGACGTGCTCCAAAAATTCCTTCGAGTCGCGCGATTCGGACTGGATCTCGAGCAGGCTTTGCAGCCACCGGTGCGTCTCCCGCTGCGCTTCCGCGAGGTCGAGCTGACCGCCCGACTTGTAGAGCCAGTGCGCGGCGACACCCGCTTCGGCAACGCGATGCATGTCGTGCGTGCGCAATTGCGCTTCGAGCGGTGTGCCGAACGGTCCGAACAGCGTCGTATGGAGCGACTGATAGCCGTTCGCCTTCGGGATCGCGATGTAGTCCTTGAACTTGCCGGGAATGGGCTTGTAGAGCTCGTGGAGCACGCCGAGCGCCGCGTAGCACGTCGACTTGTCGGCAACGAGCACGCGCACGCCGTAGATGTCGAACACCTGCGAGAACGTGTAGCGCTTCTCGCGCATCTTCTTGTAGACCGAAAACACGGTCTTCTCGCGACCGGTGACCACTGCCGCGATGTTCGCGCGCGCGAGCCCGTCGCGGATCACGTCGAGCAGCCGGTTCATCACCTCGCGCCGGTTGCCGCGCGCGGTCTTGATCGCGTGCGCGAGGATTCGATAGCGCAGCGGATAGAGGTGCTTGAACGAGAGGTCCTGCAACTCGAGGAACAGCGCGTTCAAGCCCAGGCGATTCGCGATCGGCGCGTAGATGTCCATCGTCTCGCGCGCGATGCGCTTGCGATGCCCCGGCGCCATCGCGTCGAGCGTGCGCATGTTGTGCAGGCGATCGGCGAGCTTGATCAGGATGACGCGCACGTCGCGAGCCATCGCGAGCAGCATCTTGCGAAAGCTCTCGGCTTGCGCGTCCTCGCGCGTCGCGAACTCGATCTGGTCGAGCTTCGAGAGCCCGTCGACGATTGCCGCGACCGGCTTGCCGAACGTCGTCTCGATCTCGCTGCGCTTGACCGCCGTGTCTTCCATTACGTCGTGCAGGAGCGCGGCTGCCAATCCTTCCGCGTCGAGGCGCCACTCGGAAAGAATGCTCGCGACCGCGAGCGGATGCGTGATGAACGGCTCGCCGGATTTTCGGAATTGACCGCGGTGCGCGGATTCGGAGAACTCGAACGCGCGCTCGACGAGCGCGATATCGCGCGGCACCATGTAATGCCCGAGATGCCGCGTGAATTCGGCGATCTCGGACATCGGGCGAAGCGTTGTATTCGTCAGATCGTCGGGGTCGGCGCCATCTTGTGCAGCATTTCGATGCCGACCTTGCCGGCCGCGAGCTCGCGCAACGCGATGACCGTCGGTTTGTCGCGGTCAGGCTCGACCAGGGGCGCTGCGCCCGATGTGATCTGGCGTGCGCGATTGGTGGCCGCGAGCGTGAGCTCGAAGCGATTGGGGATCTTGGCGAGAACGTCGTCGATCGTGATGCGTGCCATGGTGACCTTCAGGATTCGCGGGACAGGAGTTGCGCGAGCACTTTCGCGTGCCGAACCTGCTGGCGCGCCGACGTGAGCCGTGCTGAACGAACGATCGCCGACAAATCGTCGACTGCGCGCGCAAAGTCCTGATTCATAATAACATAGTCGAATTCGCCGCAGTGGCGGATCTCCTCGATCGCCGCGGCGAGCCGCTTCTCGATCACGTCGCTCGCGTCTTGCGCCCGTTTCATCAGCCGTTCCTTGAGCGCCGCAAGCGACGGCGGCAGGATGAAGATGTGGACGGAATCGGGAATCAGGCGGCGTACCTGTTCGGCGCCCTGCCAGTCGATTTCGAGCAGCACGTCCTGGCCCGCCGCGACCTGCGCCTGGAGCCATGTGGCCGATGTGGCGTACCAATTGCCATGGACAAACGCGTATTCGAGGAATTCGCCGGCCGTGCGTAGCGCCTCGAACGCAGCCACGTCGATGAAGTGATAGTGCTGGCCCTCGGATTCCCCGGGGCGCGGCGGACGCGTCGTGTACGACACCGACAACCGTATGCCGGGCTCGCGCTCGAGGAGCGCGTTGACCATGCTGCTCTTGCCGCCGCCCGATGGCGCGGCGACGACGAACAAAACGCCCGACGCACCCGGGGCCTGCGTCGTGATCGTCATGCGCGAAAAGCAGCAGGAGTGCGGCGGGACATCGCCGCAATGTTACCAATCGACGCCCGGGTTCACGACAAAGACCCTCGCGTTACTCTCGGCCTCCTTGTGTCAGCAGTGCCCCGGTCGCGGCGGCGTGTCGGCCTCCGTCAATCGAGCGGCGTCGCGCCCTTCGGGCCTCGGCTCGCTTCGCTCACCCGCCGCTTTCATTCCAGGTTCTGCACCTGCTCGCGCATCTGCTCGATCAGCACCTTGAGCTCGAGCGACACCTGCGATAGCTCCGCGTCGATCGATTTGGAGCCGAGCGTATTTGCCTCGCGATGCAATTCCTGCGCGAGGAAATCGAGGCGCTTGCCGACGCTGCCGCCCTGCGCCAGCACCCGCCGCACCTCGGCGACATGCGTCGCCAGGCGTGCGACTTCTTCGGCCACGTCGATCTTTGTCGCGAAGAACGCGAGCTCCTGCTTCAGCCGATCCTCGTTCGGATCGAGGCCCGCTTCCGCGAGGCGCGCACCGAGCTTCGACACGAATGCCGCATGGAGCGCGGGGATTCGCGGCGCAACGCGTGCGACCTGCGTCTCGATGTCCGCGCATCGTGCATCGAGCACTTCGCGAAGCCTCGCGCCTTCACGCGCACGAGCGCCGGTCAATTCCGCGAGCGCCTGCTGAACGAGCGCATCCACCTGCTCGGCAAGCGCTTCCTGGGAGATCGCCGCGTCGACGATGACGCCGGGCCAGCGCAGGATGTCGGCGGCGGTGAGCGGCGGCGTGCCGGGGATCGTGCGCGCAATGGCCGCGGCGGCGCCCGCGAGTTGCTGGACGCGCTCGGTATTGATGCCGACCGTGCCCGATGCGCCAAGCGTGCGCAAAAGCGTCACACGGCATTCGACCTTGCCGCGCCGTTGTGCCGACGCGAGCCGCTCGCGCAGCGGCACCTCCAGCATCCGCAATTCCTCGGGCAGCTTGACGGTGACGTCGAGGTAGCGGTGATTGACCGACCGAAGCTCGACAGCAAGCGAAATGCCTGGCAACTCCGCGCTCGCGGACGCGAAGCCCGTCATGCTGAGAATCATCGTGAAACGAGCGGTCGAAATGCCGGCATGATCGGCGGTTCCCGCTTTACAGTGAGCGTTCGCATCGGGACAATGTATGCGCTGCGCGCTCCTCGCGCAAGGCAACGAGGAGCTCTGGCACGCCGATTGCGGCGTCCAGCATCGCGCGCGTCCACTGCCTATCCGTTCCCCGATGGCCGTCACCAACCAAGCGCTGCCGAGCGGCTACGCGCTTCTGAATTACCGCATCGATCGGCAGATCAGCCGGGGCGGCTTTTCGATCGTCTACCGCGCGTTCGACGAGACCGGCCAGCCGGTCGCGATCAAGGAATACCTGCCGTCGTCGCTCGTGCTTCGCACCGAAGGCGACATCGTGCGTGCGAGCTCGGCCGAGAACCTGACGTCGTTCCGCTACGGGATGAAGTGCTTCTTCGAGGAAGGCCGGGCGCTTGCCAAGATCAACCATCCGAACGTCGTACGCGTGTTGAACTTCTTCCGCGCGAACGAGACGGTGTACATGGTGATGCGCTACGAGCGCGGGCGCACGCTGCAGCAGCAGATCCAGATGCGCCAGGACCAGATGTCCGAGCGGTTCGTGCGGCACGTGTTCATGCAGCTTCTGAACGGGCTGCGCGAGGTGCATACGCACAAGGTGCTGCATCTCGACATCAAGCCGGCGAACATTTACCTGCGCACCGACGGCAGCCCGGTGCTGCTCGACTTCGGTGCCGCACGCCAGACGCTGACGACCAACCGGCCGAAGCTTGCGCCGATGTACACGCCAGGCTTCGCTGCGCCCGAGCAGTACCGCGATCACGACCGGCTCGGACCGTGGACCGACGTTTATGGCACCGGCGCATCGATGTTCGCGTGTCTCGCTGCGTTTGCGCCTCAAGCCGCCGACGCGCGCCTGCAGGAAGACCATCTCGTCTCGGCGAAGAAGATCTGGTCCGGCCAGTATTCCGACAATCTGCTCGAGGTGATCGACTGGTGCTTGCGCCTCGATCCGCTCGAGCGTCCGCAAAGCATCTTCGCGCTGCAGCGCGCGATACGCGACATCGCGCCGATCAAGCGCAAGCTCACCTTCTTCGGCAACCTGAAGCGCCTGCTATTCTCGGAGATCGGCGTCTAAGCGGCAGTCGCGATGCGTTTCACGATCTTCCAGGAATCCCGCAAGGGCGCGCGCGAGGTCAATCAGGACCGCATCGCGTACACGTACAGCCGCGAGACGCTGCTCCTCGTCATCGCCGACGGCATGGGCGGTCACGTCGGCGGCGAGATCGCCGCGCAGATAGCGGTGCGGCTTTTCATCGAGCGCTTCCACCAGGAAGCGAAGCCGATCCTGCGCAATCCGATGAAGTTCATGCAGGACACGATGCTTCGCGCGCACGCCGCGCTCGGCTCGTACGCGAGCCAGTTCTCGATGCTCGAAACGCCGCGGACCACCTGCGTTGCGGTCGTCGTCCAGGGAGATCATGCGTACTGGACGCACGCCGGCGATTCGCGCTTCTATCTGTTGCGGCAGGGACGCCTGATCGGGTCGACCAAGGATCACTCGAAGGTGCAGTACCTCGTCGACCAGGGAGTGATCAAGCCCGAGGAAGTGCTGATGCATCCCGACCGCAACAAGATCTTCAGTTGCCTCGGCGGCGCCACCGAGCCTGTCATCGACATGTCGCGGCGCACGCCATTGCAAAACGGCGACATCCTGATCCTTTGCACCGATGGGCTCTGGAGCGTGTTCCCGCACCGCGAGATGGCGACGATGCTGACGTCGACGCCGATCCTGACCACGGCGCCGCAGATGATGCGCGAGGCCGAGAGTCGCGCGGGCCCCGAAGGCGACAACCTGTCGGCGATCGTCGTGCGCTGGGGTCCGGAAACACTGGCCGAAGAGCCGACGACGACGGACAATCTCGAACTCGGGCAGTTCGAGACGCAGGTCGACGCGACCGTGACGCTTGCCGATCGCGCCGGCGGCCCGCGCGATTTGACCGACGACGAGATCGAGCGCGCGATCGCGGAGATACAGGCGACGATACAGAAGTACAGGAAATAGTATTGATCCCCCCACGCTTGCTCCGCTCGCTGTCCCACGAGGGGGCGGGTCGGTGCCTCGGGACGGCCCGCCGGGACTGACATGCGCCAATTGCTCCTCGACACCGAAACCACCGGCCTCGACCCGAAGCAGGGACATCGGATCATCGAGCTGGCGGCGGTCGAGGTCGTGAACCGGCGCATCACGGGGCGGCATCTGCACTACCGGCTCGATCCCGATCGCGACATCGACGCCGCGGCCACCGACGTGCACGGATTGACGCGCGACGATCTTCGCGGCAAGCCGCGCTTTGCCGACATCGCGGGTGAGTTCGTCGACTTCGCGCGCGGCGCCGAATGGATCATCCACAACGCGCCGTTCGACATCGCGTTCTTCGACATCGAGCTCGACCTCGCGGGGCTGCCGCGCTCGCCCTCCATCTACGCGGGACTCGTCGATACGCTCGCATTGGCGCGCGAAAGCTTCCCGGGAAAGCGCAACAGTCTCGACGCGCTGTGCGAGCGCTTCGGCGTGTCGAACGCGCATCGCACGTTGCACGGCGCGCTGCTCGACGCGCAGCTACTCGCCGAGGTCTACCTCGCGATGACGCGCGGGCAGGAGAGCCTCGTCATCGACATGTATACGCCGGCGCCTGCGACGAGCGGTGCGCTGTCGATCGATGGTCGCGGGATCGTGCGCGAGCGCTTCGTCGTCCATCGAATCGTCGTCGATGCCGACGAGCTCGCCGCGCATCGCGCCTACCTCGAAGTCCTCGCGCGCGAATGCAAGGCTGGCTGCCTCTGGCTTTCGCTCGAGACCAATGACGCAGCCGCAGTCGCGGCTGCGTGAACGAGCATCGCACGCCATAGCGCGTCGGCGCGATGGATGTCATCCTGTGGCGGCACTGCGACGCCGCGCCCGGCGTGGCGGACGAGTCGCGCGCGCTTTCGCCCCGCGGTGTGCGACAAGCGGAAGCGATGGCGCGCTGGCTTCTTTCGCGACTGCCCGCTGATTGCCGCATCGTTGCGTCGCCTGCGCTCCGCGCGCAGCAAACCGCGCAGGCGCTTGGTCGTGCGTTCGTCACGGACCAACGCCTCGCATCGGGCGTCGAGGCCGAAGACGTCATCGCCGCGATTGGCTGGCCCAACGCGGGGGGCACGGTGCTCGTCGTCGGTCACCAGCCGACGCTTGGACACGCTGCATCGCTTCTGCTCGACGGCGAAGCCGACGATCGCTCGATACGCACCGGCGAAGCGCTGTGGCTTTCGAGCAATGAAGCGGATGCTTCGCGCGCGACGCTCGTTCGCGGCATGGCACCGGATGTGATTTGAGCGAGCGTTTCGTCGGGCACGGATTGCGGGAAGCGCGCCTGCTACTCTCGATGGTTGGCCGGCACGATTCACGCGCCATCAGGATGCCCGTCGACTACCTCCAGAAAATCCTCACCGCGAAGGTCTACGACGTCGCGGTCGAAACGCCGCTCGAATTGGCACCGGCGCTTTCCGCGCGCCTCGGCAATCGTCTGCTTCTGAAGCGCGAGGACGAGCAGCCGATCTTCTCGTTCAAGCTGCGCGGCGCGTACAACAAGATGGTGCACATGAGCGCTGCCGAACGCGCGCGCGGCGTGATCGCCGCCTCCGCCGGCAATCATGCGCAGGGCGTCGCGCTCGCGGCGCAACGGCTCGGCTGCTCGGCCACGATCGTGATGCCGATCACCACGCCACGGATCAAGATCGCCGCGGTCCAGGCGCGTGGCGCGAACGTCGTTCTGCACGGCGATTCGTATTCGGAAGCGTACGAGAAAGCGCAAGCACTCGGGAAGGAGCTCGGCGCGACCTTCGTGCATCCGTACGACGATCCGGACGTCATCGCGGGACAGGGTACGATCGGCATGGAAATCCTGCGCCAGTGGCAGGGTCCGCTCGATGCGATCTTCGTCGCGATCGGCGGCGGCGGCTTGATCAGCGGCATCGCCGCGTATGTAAAGCGCGTGCGGCCCGACGTTGCGGTCATCGGCGTGCAGCCCGAGGATTCCGACGCGATGGCGCGCTCGATCGCCGCTGGCCGGCGCGTGACGCTCCCCCATGTCGGGCTCTTCGCGGACGGCGTCGCGGTCAAGCAGGTCGGGCGCGAGACGTTTCGCCTCGCGCGAAAGTACGTCGACGAGATCGTGGTCGTCGACACCGACGCCACATGCGCCGCGTTGAAGGACGTCTTCGAGGACACGCGCGCGATCCTCGAGCCGGCCGGCGCGCTCGCGATCGCCGGCGTCAAGGCGTGGGTTTCGAAGAAGCGTGCGAAGGGCGAGACCTATGTCGCCGTCGCGTGCGGCGCCAATATGAACTTCGACCGGCTGCGGTTCGTCGCCGAGCGGGCGGAGCTCGGTGAGCAGCGCGAGGCAATCCTGGCGGTGACGATTCCCGAGCGGCCGGGCAGCTTTCGCGAGTTTTGCGCGCTGCTTGGCAAGCGCTCGATCACCGAGTTCAACTACCGTTATGCCGACCCGTCGGTGGCGCATCTCTTCGTCGGGATCGAGGTCGCCGACCGGGGCGAAACCGATCATCTGCTCGCAGCACTCCGGCGCGCGCGGATCGAGGCTTACGACCTCTCCGACAACGAAATGGCCAAGCTCCATGTGCGCCACTTGGTGGGCGGCCATGCGCCGGCGGCCGAGCACGAAATCCTCTACCGCTTCGAGTTCCCGGAGCGCCCGGGCGCTCTGATGCGTTTTCTCGACCGGATGAGCGCCCGCTGGAACATCAGCCTTTTCCACTATCGCAACCACGGCGACGACTACGGCCGGGTGCTGGTCGGGATGCAGGTGCCCCCCGGCGACAGTGCCGCCTTCCGCGCTTTCCTCGAGGGGCTGGGCTACGACTACGTCGAGGAAACGGCCAATCCCGCATACAGGATGTTTCTCGGCCGCTAGAGGCGCCGCTTCGCGAAGCGCAGAGGCCGGTTCAGCGCGCGTCATCTCATGCCGCGGAACGGCAAGGCTCCGCCAAAAAAGCTGTGTTCTTTGTTGCGTTTTCGCCCGAATCGAGGCGTAGCGCGGATTCCGGCAAGCTTTATGCTCTAGGCAACCGGCCCGGGCCATGGCAGACTCGGGTTCGGTGCGGCGCCGCATGCCGCGTGATCCGCATGCAAGTGACCTTGCCGATGGGCAACGACATTCCGAGCGCGAGCCCGCTCTCAGGCATCAAGGTGATGGTGATCGACGACTCGAACACCATCCGCCGTAGCGCCGAGATCTTCCTGCTCCAGGCCGGCTGCACGGTGATCCTGGCCGAGGACGGGTTCGACGCGCTCGCCAAGATCGCCGACCACCAGCCGGACATGGTCTTCGTGGACATCATGATGCCGAGGCTCGACGGCTACCAGACCTGCGCGCTCATCAAGAAAAACAGCCGCTTCCATGCGACGCCGGTCGTGATGCTCTCGTCGAAGGACGGGCTTTTCGATCGGGCGCGCGGGCGGATGGTCGGCTCCGACCAGTACCTCACCAAGCCGTTCACCAAGGAAAGCCTGCTGAAGGCCGTGTCCACGCACGTGCGCGCGGCGGCTTGAAGGGAGCCGCGCATGTCGAATCCGACCAGTGCACGCGCGATCGTCGCGGAAGCCCGTTCGACCGAGCCCGGCGGGAAGGGAGTCACGATGGGCATCAAGAGAATCCTGGTCGTCGATGATTCGGCGACCGAGCGCCACATGCTGAAGGACCTTCTGACCAAGGCCGGCTACGACGTCATCTCGAGCGAGAACGGCGAGGACGCGATCGTCAAGGCGCGCCAGGTCAAGCCCGACCTGATCCTGATGGATGTCGTCATGCCGGGATTGAACGGCTTCCAGGCCACGCGCGCGATCAGTCGTGACCCCGAGACCAAATCGATCCCGGTGATCATGTGCACGTCGAAGAGCCAGGAAACGGACAAGATCTGGGGCCTTCGCCAAGGCGCTAAGGACTACGTGGTGAAGCCGGTCGATCGCGAGGCACTGCTCGCGAAGATCGCTTCACTCGGCTGAACGCCACCCCAACCGCTCCCGCCACGACGCCATGTCCCGCGCCGCCCGCCTCGATCTGCGCTCGTTCCAGCAGGAGCTTGCGACGCGGCTTGCGAGCAAGACGGCGGCACAGGTCGAGTCGTCGCGACTCGGCGTCGCTTGTGGCGGGGCGCGCTACCTGATCCGGCTCGGCGACGCGGGCGAGGTGATCGCGGTGCCGCCTGTCGTTCCCGTCCCGCTTACGAAACCCTGGTTTCTCGGGCTCGCGAACATCCGCGGCAACCTGGTGGGCGTCGTCGACTTCGCGGCGTTCCAGGGCGAGGCGCCGCTTGCGCTCGGGGGTCTCGCCCGACTGATCCTGCTATCGACCAAAAGCGGCTTCGAGCGCGCCGGCATCGTCGTCGAGCGCGTGCTCGGCCTTCGCAATCTCGCGCAGTTCGAGCGCGACGAGGTCAGCGCAGCCGCGCCCGCGTGGCAGATCGGCGCATGGCGCGACGCGGAGGGCTGCATCTGGCGGGAGATGGATCTCGGCATGCTTTCGCGCGACCCGGCGTTCCTGCAGGTCGGCGCATGAGCGCGCCGGGCCGTCCCAAGCGCGAATTGCGCCCCCTGCGGGGGCAGCGAGCGAAGCGAGCGTGGGGGGACCAAAAACCCGAATCGGAATCGCTGCACACACACCGGGACTCGACGTCCGGGGAGGCACCGTGATGGCACTCAAGATGGCGAAGCTGTTCGGCGGCGAAGGGCGCGCGGCGGAGAACATGGACTTCGACGTGCCGACGACGCAGGTGCGCATGGGCATCCGTTCTCCGGAGGGATTCGATCCGCTGACGGCGATGTCGAGCACCGACACGTTGCGCACGGCGAGCAACACGCCGCCGCCGTCGCGGCTTCCGCTTATCGGCAAGCTGCCGGTCGTCCGGCAGTTCCAAATCCTCGGCGTGCTGACGGTCGCCTTCGTCGCGATCGCCGTGTTCCTGGTCTACCTCGACAATCGCGCCGCGACGCAGCGCGCGTTGCATTCGTCGGCAGCGACCGAGATGCAGATGCTGTCGCAGCGCCTTGCGCGCGGCTCCGCGCTGGCCGCGCAAGGACAGGCGCTTGCGTTCGCCGCGATCCGCGAAAGCCGCGAGCGCTTCAAGACCGATCTTCGCGCGCTCGCTTCCGGCGGTCCGTTCCGCGGCGCGACGCTCGATCCGACGCAGGACCCCGGCGCGATCGTCACGCTCAATGCGATCAAGTCGCGCTGGGAGCGTGTCGATGCGGCCGCCGCGCGCCTCACCGACAACGAGAAGAGCCTGACGTCGCTCGCGCGAGGCCTTTCGTCGATCAACAGCGGCAACAGCGCGCTGCTCGAGCTTTCGCAGCAGGCCGCGCAACAGATCGGACAGGGCGGCGGGACGCTTCGCGAGGTCGACTACGCGAACCAGCTCGCGATCCTGTCGCAGCGCATCGCGAAGAACGCGAACACGCTCGCTTCTGCCGACGAGATCGATCCCGAGGTCGCGTTCCTGTTCGGCAAGGACGCCTCCGCGTTTCGCGACGTCGTCAACGGCCTTCTGAAGGGCAGCGATGCGCTGCGCCTGCCGCCCGTCAAGTCGGACGATGCGCGCACGACGCTCGTCGACCTCGCGAAGCGCTTCGGCGATTACGAGAGCGCGGTCAATGCCATCCTCTCCAACATGGCGAACCTCGTCGTCGCGAAGCAGGCGGCACGCAGCATCAACAACGATTCGGACGTCCTGCTGAACGACTCGACGACGCTGGCGCAGCAATACGAGGCAGTCGATGCGGCGCACGCGCTGACGCTCGGACTCGCGATCGGCTTCGGCGTGATCGCGCTCGCGTGCCTCGCGCTGATCGCGAAAGTGTTCCTCGACGACGCGCGCATTCGCGCCGAGGACAGCGAGCGCGAGAACAAGCGCAATCAGGAAGCGATTCTTCGGCTGCTGAACGAAATGGGCAATCTCGCCGACGGCGACCTCACGGTGCAGGCGTCGGTCACCGAGGATGTCACCGGAGCAATCGCCGATTCGATCAACTTCACGATCGAGGAATTGCGCACGCTCGTGCGCGGAATCAATTCGGCGACCGAGCAGGTGACGAAGGCGACGCAGGAGACGCAGGCGATTTCCAATCGCCTGTTCGAGGCGTCGCAGCGCCAGAACCGCGAGATTCAGCAGGCGTCGGCGTCGGTGTTGACGATGGCCGAATCGATCAACGAAGTCGCGAGCAACGCCGCGCAGTCGGCGAAGGTCGCGCAGACGCAGCTTGCAGCCGCCGAGAAGGGCGGCAGCGCCGTGCAGAACCAGATCGCGGGGATGAACGATATCCGCTCGCAAATCCAGGAGACGTCGAAGCGGATCAAGCGCCTCGGCGAGTCGTCGCTCGAAATCGGCGAGATCGTCGAGTTGATCGCTGACATCACCGAGCAAACGAACGTGCTGGCGTTGAACGCCGCGATTCAGGCGGCCTCGGCGGGCGAAGCGGGACGCGGCTTCACCGTCGTTGCCGAGGAAGTGCAGCGGCTCGCCGAGCGCTCCGGCGAAGCAACGAAGCAGATCGAAGCGATCGTCAAGACGATTCAGGCGGATACGCAGGATGCGGTCGCAGCGATGGAAAAGTCGACCGTCGGCGTCGTCGAAGGCGCGAAGCTTTCCGACGCCGCGGGCGGCGCGCTCGCGGAAATCCAGCGCGTGTCGCGCGAGCTCGCGGCGCTGATCGGACGCATCTCCGCGCAGACGCAGCGCCAGTCGTCGTCGGTCACCGATGTCACGCGCGGCATGCAAGGCATCCTGCGCATCTCCGAAGAAACGACGGATGGCACGAAGCAGACCAACGTATCGATCGGCCAGTTGACGAAGCTCGCCGCCGAGTTGCGGAGCTCGGTCGCGGGATTCAAAGTTTAAGTCTCGCGATGGAGAGCGTGCGCGTGCAGACGGAAACCGCACCGGAGTTCGACCTCGGTCCCCTCACCTGGGTGCAGGGCGAGATCGACGAGGCGCTGTCGCGCGGAAGCGATGCGCTCGCGTCGCTGCGCGCATCGCCCGGCGATACCAACGCGCTCAATCACGCTCGCTCGCACATCCATCAGGCGGCCGGCGCGATCCAGATGGTGAGCCTGGACGGCGTCGTCGCATTCACCGACGAGATCGAGCGGCACGTGAGCCGCATGCAGGAGCTTCCCGCCGACGCGATGCCGGCGGCCGTCGACATCATCGTGCGCGCGGTCGATCGGTTGCGTGTCTTTCTCGACGAAGTGGCGAACGGCGCGCTGCCGATACCGCTTGCGCTCGCGCCCGAGTACGAGGCGATGCGGAAAGCGCGCGGCTGCGACTCGACGTCGGCTGCCGATCTTTTCTATCCCGATCTCAACGTTCGCTCGCCGCGACCATCACCCGCGGAGATCATGCCGGCCGCGCGGCTTTCGTCGCATCTCGTCAAGGAGCGGCGCCAATATCAGCGCGGACTGCTCGAATGGCTGCGCGGTGCGCCAAGCGGCGCCGCGATGATGCGCGAAGCGATCCTGTCGATCGAGGACGTCACGGCGCAACCGGCGCTTCGCGCGTTCTGGTGGACCGCCGGCGCGCTCCTCGATGCGCTCGAGAAGAAGGCGATCGAGCCCTCGTTCAACGTGAAGCAGCTCGTCGCGCGGATCGACATGCAGATCCGTCGCGTGACCGAAGGAAGCGCGAAGGTCGCCGATCGGCTGCGCCGCGAGGTGCTCTATCACATCGCCATGGCGAAGCCGGCGACGCCTTCGATCGACGCGGTGCAGCGCACGTATCGTCTCGCGGCGCTCATGCCGACGCCCGAGGCGCTCGATGCCGACATGGTGCGCATCAAGCCGCTTTTGCGCGAGGGGCGCGATCAGATCGCAGGCGCGAAGGACGCTTGGCTCAAGGCTGCATCGGGACGCGGCGAAGGCAACGCGAAAGTCGCGCAGCTTCTCGCCGCCGCGCATGCGAAGGCGCAGGACATCGACCATCCGACGCTTTCGAAACTGACCGGGGGTCTCGTCGAGCGCTTCTCGACGCTGCCGACGAGCGACGCATCGGAACCGCTCGCGATGGAATTCGCGACGGCGCTGTTGCTCGCCGAAAGCGCGTTCGAGAATTTCGGCAACCTCTCGCGCGATTTCGACGCGCAGGTCGATGCGATGCTCGCGCGGCTTTCATCGGCCACCGCGGGGCAAGCCGAAGGCGCGCCGGTGCTCGACGAGATGTCGCGCCGCGCGCAGGAACGCGTGCTGCTGTCGCAGGTGATGCGCGAGGTGCAGGTGAACCTGCGCCACATGGAGCAGGTGCTCGACGCGTTCTTTCGCGATCACACGCGGCGCGCCGACCTCGCGGGCCTCGGGAAGGAGAGCCGCCAGATTCGCGGCGCGCTGCGGATGCTCGAGCTCGACGATGCCGATCGCCTCCTTGCGCTATGCGAAGCGCAGATCGAAAGTTATGCGGACCCCGCGACGCCGGTCGACGAGGAAGGTTTGGAGCTTCTCGCCGAATCGCTTTCGGGTCTCGGTTTTTACGTCGAAGCGGTGCTGCATCAGCGGCCCGACCGCGAACGAATCATCGCGCCGCTGATCGCCAAGCGCGAAGGCATTGCGCCGCCACCGGTCGTCGCCGAAGCTTCGGTCGAGGAATCGGTCGCCGAATTGCGCGCGGCGTTGCCGAAGCTTTTGGCCGACGTGCGCGATGCACCGTCGGATCCGCTCGCGCGCGGCGAGCTGCGCCAGAAGCTCGTCGGTCTTCGCGACGATGCCGATCTGATCGGCGACAGCGAGCTCGTTACGCAAGCCAAGGCGGCGATTCGCGAGATCGACGGCGGCGCCGGGGAATCCGCGCTCGCCGCAAGGGTCGATCTCATCGTCGAATCGGGCACGGCGCCTGCGCCGGCGATCTCCGAGGAAACGCAGCGCCTGCTCGCGACCGACGCGAGTGCGCTCGACGCGGAGCTTCTCGACATCTACCTGACCGAGGCGAACGAAGTTCTCGACACGGTCGATGCTCATCTCGCCGTGCTCCAGCACTCGCCGGGGGACCGCGACGCGCTCGTGACCGTTCGCCGCCAGTTCCATACGTTGAAGGGCAGCGGTCGCATGGTGGGCTTGACCGAGCTGGGCGCGCTCGCATGGGGCGTCGAGCGTATGCACAACCGGGTTCTCGAGGAAGATCGCCGCGTCACGCCGAACATGCTCGCGATGATCGGCGTCGCGGCGACGTCGTTTCGCAAGTGGGTCGGCGAATTGCGCGAGCAAGGTCGTTTCGCGACCGATGCGGCGCCGCTCCTCGCGGCGATCCGTTCCGTCGAGGCGGAATGGCCAGGCTCCGACGCTGCCGATTCGCATGCGGTTGCGCCACGGGACGTCGCCATCGTGCACGAGGGCGATTCGAAGGATGTCGCGGCCGCGCCCGTGGCCGAATCGCACGACGCGAGCGAAATTTCCGACGAGGCCGCGAACGCGCCGGACCTCGAGCTCGTCACTTTTCCCGAGCTCGGCGCGCCGCTCGCCGACGACGCGACGCCGACCGTCACCGTGCTCGAGCAATCGCTCGGCGAGACGATCGACGTGGGCCTTCCGTTCGATTCGCGCGATGCAGGCAAGCCAATGCTTCGGGTCGTCGCCGACAACACGTCGACGCACGCAGGCGATGCACGTGTGCGTCCCCTTGCCGGGCACCCACGCGACCTCACGCTGCTGAGCGACGCATCGCGCGCGCAACCTTCGACGACGTCCGAGTCCGACGAAGTCGCGTTCGGCGACGTGCGCCTGTCGTCGTCGCTGTGGCGCATCCTGTGCGACGAAGCGGAGCAGCACATCGCGCTCTTGCAGCACGAGATCTCGGTGCTGCAGTTCGATCCCGAGCACTGGCCGATCGCGACGATGGTGCGCGCGAGCCACACGCTTTGCGGCATTCATCGCACCGGCGGCATCACGCTGATCGCGTCGACGGCCCGCGCGCTCGAGCAGGCGTTGCTCGCGCTCGAGGAGCACGGCGCGCCTTTCCCGGGCGTCGCGCAGCCGGTGCTTGCGCGCGCAGTCGCGGGGCTCGCGCATTTCGTCAGTCGAGTCAAGGCGAAGGACCCGTTCACATCGAGCGACGAACGTGAGGCCGCCGATGTCGCCGGCGAGTTGGACGAGTTGCGCCAGGAAGCGCTCGCGAACCTTCCGCCTGCCGAGCCGCTGATTCCCGTCGATGAAGCGAGCGACAGGCTCGAGCTCGTCGCGGACGAGCCCGCGGTTCCGGTCGAGGAGACCGTCGGCGCGGCAGAAGCGCAGCCGACGCTCGAAATGGCGGAAGCCGAAGCCGGGGTCGACGACGAGGTTGCGCTCGACGTGGTGACGAAGGACGTGTCGACCGAGGCGACATCGATCGAATCGGCGGCGTCCGATGCGACGACGCCCGAGCCCGAAGCAGCGACGGACATCGAAGCGACGCCAGAAGCCGCTACCGCCGAAGCTGCGCCCGACGCATCGTGGCAGGCGGTCGCATTGAGCGCCGCGGCGGCGGAAGCGAAGGCGCCGAGCGACGAATCCCTGCTCGACCTCGTCGACGATCTCGACGCGACGATCCTGCCGATCTTTCTCGAGGAGGCCGGCGAGTTGTTCCCGCAGGCCGGGGAGCTTCTGCGCGGATGGCGACGCGAGCCCGGCGATGCGGCGAGCGCCGCGCAATTGCGCCGTACGCTGCATACGCTCAAAGGCAGCGCGCGGATGGCGGGGGCGATGCGCTTGGGTGAGCTCGCGCATCGAATGGAATCGCGCCTCACGTTCGGCGACAAGGCCGTGACGCCGAGTGCCGAGTTGTTCGAGGCGCTCGATACCGATCTCGACCGCGTGAGCTTCGTGCTCGACGCATTGCGCGAAGGCAAGGCGAACGTCGCGCTGCCCTGGCTTGCGCCGATCGCGACGGCGCCCGAGTCGCGCACGCCCGAGGTGCAACCCGAGGCGACCCCACGGGACGAGTCGCCCGCGGCGCAGCCGAGTGTTGCGACGCCCGACACGCCGCGCCGGCGCGCATCCGATCGCGTCGAAAGCGACGGCGCCCGCGCGATGCTGCGCGTGCGCGCCGACGTCGTCGACCAGCTCGTCAACGAGGCGGGCGAGGTCGCGATCGCACGGGCGCGCGTCGAAGGCGAATTGCGCGCGCTCAAAGCAAACCTGCTCGAGCTCACGAGCAGCGTGATCAGGCTAAGGAGCCAGGTGCGCGAGATCGAGCTCGCCGCCGAGACGCAGATCCAGTCGCGGATGTCGTCGGTGACGCCGTCGCAGGAGGATTTCGATCCGCTGGAGCTCGATCGCTACACGCGCTTCCAGGAGCTGACGCGCTCGCTCGCCGAAGGCGTGAACGACGTGGCGACGGTGCAGCAATCGCTGCTCAAGAATCTCGACGACGCCGATGCGGCGCTGCTCGCGCAGGCGCGACTCTCGCGCGAGGTGCAGCAGCGGCTCTTCGCGATTCGCACGGTGCCGTTCGCGAGCCTGTCCGAGCGGCTGTATCGGATCCTGCGCAAGACCGCGCGCGAGCTCGACAAGCGCGCGAACCTCGAAATTCACGGCGGCCAGACGGAGCTCGATCGATCCGTGCTCGAGAAGCTCGTCGGACCGCTCGAGCATCTATTGCGAAACGCGCTCGACCACGGCGTCGAATCGCGCGAAGCACGGGTCGCGGCGGGCAAGTCCGAAACGGGCGAGATCTCGCTTTCGGTGCGCCAGGTCGGCAACGAGATCGCGATCGAGCTCGCCGACGATGGCGCGGGCATCGATTTCGAGCGCGTGCGCGAACGCGCCGTCGCGCTTTCGATCCTCGCACCCGATAGCGAGCCCACGATCCACGAGCTCGTCGAGTGCCTGTTTTATCCCGGATTCTCGACCGCGTCGCGCGTCACCCAGATTTCGGGTCGCGGCATCGGCATGGACGTCGTGCGAAACGACATCGCCGCGCTCGGCGGGCGTATCGACATTCACACCACACCGGGCAAGGGAACGCGATTCAATCTGTTCCTGCCGCTGACGCTCGCCGTCGCGCAAGCCGTTCTCGTGCGCGCGAGTGGTCGCACGTGGGCGTTGCCCGCGCAGATGATCGAGCAGGTGCAGCAGGTCAAGGCCGATGTGCTGCGCTCGCTCTATGCCGATGGGCGCGTGCAATGGCAGGGTCGCGCATGGCCGTTCCACTACCTGCCGCGCTTGCTCGGCAACACGTCGAGCACGCCGACGATCGCGCGCTACAACGCCGTGCTGCTCGCGCGAAGCGGGCAGGGCATCGTAGCGATCCACGTCGACGAGATGCTCGGCAATCAGGAAGTCGTCGTGAAGAACATCGGGTCGCAGCTTGCCCGCGTGCCCGGCATCGCGGGCGCCACCGTGCTCGGCAGCGGCGAGATCGTGCTGATCATCAATCCGGTGCAGCTCGCGCAGCGAAGCGGCGTAGTTCGCTACGATCCTTCCGAAGAGGCCGGGCTTGGCGGCGATCGACACGCGGCAACCGTCGCGGCGCCGGCGCGCCCGCTCGTGATGGTCGTCGACGATTCGCTCACCGTGCGCAAGTTCACGACGCGGCTGCTCTCGCGCGAAGGCTACGACGTCGTCACCGCGCGCGACGGCATCGATGCGTTGAAGATGCTCTCCGACCACACGCCACAGGCGATCCTGCTCGATATCGAGATGCCGCGGATGGACGGCTTCGAGTTCGCGAAGACGATCAAGGGCGACGCGCGCACCGCCGCGATCCCGGTGATCATGATCACGTCGCGCACCGCCGACAAGCATCGCAACCGCGCGGCGGAGCTCGGCGTGAAGCGTTTCCTCGGCAAGCCGTACCAGGAGGACGAGCTGCTTGCCTCCATAAAGGGACTTCTCGCCGCCCGCTGAAGCGGCGCCAACTCTCCGACGAGAGGCATTGACGGGCGCCTGCGCCTTACCCTTAAGATGCGCTCGCATCGATCCGGCTCCCGGACGACGCGCATAAAACGAGGCCCGCGCGCCAGAGAGACGGGCTGCCGCTACGTACGGCACGAATAAGGGGGAAGGAAACCGATGGACGCATTGGCGGTCGACGCCCCGGCCGGGGGCGAAACGCACATTTCCCCGAGTCGCTCGACGTTGCCCGCGGCCGGGATTGCGGTCTCGCTCGTCGTGCCGACGTTCAACGAGTCTGAGAACGTCGTCGAGTTGCTCTGGCGGATCGAGGCGACGCTCGGCGCTACCGGGTGGGAGATCATCTTCGTGGACGACGACTCGCCGGACGGGACTGCGGAGCCCGCGGCATCGCTCAACGCGACCCGCGTGTGCGATGCATCAAGCGCATTGGAAGGCGAGGACTGTCTTCGGCGTGCATCGAAGGGATGCTCGCCGCGTCGGGGCCGATCGTCGGCGTGATGGACGCCGACCTGCAGCACGACGAAGCGATCCTGCCTGCGATGCTCGCGGCGCTTCACCGGACGAATGCCGATCTCGTCATCGCCACGCGCTATGCGGAGGGCGGCGACGTCGGCAACTGGGATCGGACGCGTCGCAACATGA
>DATFCW010000190.1:0-2471 GCA_035252665.1 Casimicrobiaceae bacterium
TTCGTCGGCGCGACGCGGGCGATCTGATCGTAGAGCCGCTGCATAGGCGGCGACGCGCCAACGAGCCGGCCGAAATGGCCGAGCGAGCGAAGCTCGGTGCGCAAATCCTTGACTTCCGCGGAAAGCTCGGGCGGTCGCGCAACGCGGGAAAGCACGCCGCGAAGCTGCGACAGATTGATAGGCTTCAGCAGGTAATCGGTCGCGCCATGGCGCATCGCCTCGATCGAGCTTTCGAGCGTGGCGTGCCCGGTGATGACCACGACTTGGGTCTCGCTCTCGCGCGCGGCAGCATCGCGCAGCAGCTCGAGACCGTTGCCGTCGGGCAGCATCAGATCGAGCAGGATCACGTCGGGCGACGTGGAGAGGAGATCTCGCGCGCCTTGCAGAGAATCGGCGCACGCGGTCGTGAAACCGTTGTCGGCGACGAGCTCCGCGAGCGCTTCGGCGGCGTGCGTATCGTCGTCGACGATCAGTGCATGGGGCATTGCGAGGAGATGAGAGGTTTTTGAAAGCTTGCAATATCAGCGCGCAAGGAGCATACCGATCGCGCTGCTAACGGCATGTGCATGAATCTGAAAGTGAAACGTTCCCTGGACCGCACGTCGCGCGGAAGCCGCGTAATTATTACCTGCCGCCGATGAAAATTGAGCGTCGAACGTGGGCGCTTCGCGCAATTGTGCGCCTGAAAATCACTGTAGCCAATGGACGACAGCACTGATTTGCCTCGACATTTTTATCGTGGACCGCATCTCGGGCAGCGCGTTGCATGGCATCGAATCTGCTAAAAACGCCGAGGTACCACCTTTTTCAATTCACGGGAGATCGAAATGAAAAGCGCTTTGGTCGCATTGGTTTGCGCCGGCGTCGTCATCGGCGTCGCAGGCTGCAATCGCGAGACATCGTCGACGACCAACAACACGCCCCCAGTCGTAACGCCGTCGCCGTCCACGTCGTCATCGTCGTCGACCACCACGCCGTCGACCCCCCCAAGCAGCTCCACGTCGAGCTCGTCCACGAGCCCGAGCACCCCCCCTTCGTCGTCCGAATCGTCGTCGAGCGCCTCGACACCGCCGAGCAGCAGCACGCCGTCGAGCTCTTCGTCGTCCTCGTCGTCGAGCACGCCAAGCTCCGGCGCGACCTCGACGACACCGAACGAGAACAACAAGGGCAAGTAACCAACGGCAGCGGCAGGCGCGAGTACGTGCGGTCCGCGGCAGCGGAAGGCGGGGTTGACAGATGTCGGTACCCGCAAGATAGTGCACGGGGACGTGCATGACGGCGCAGGCCGCCGTGCCCGCGGCATCAAGCTTCCCACCGCCCGCAACATCCGACCAGAAAGCCCGCTTTCCGCGGGAAGCGCCCGACGCTGCTCGACGGATGCACCTGCTCGACGTCACGATGCTTTACGCGCCGCAAAGTGGCGGCGTGGTTCGCTATCTACGCGCGAAACATGCGTGGCTCGGCCGCCACACCTCGATCCGTCATTCGCTGCTCGTGCCCGGAACGCGTGATGCGCGTGGCGAGAGCGGTGAGATCTTCCTCAAGACGCGAACGCTCGCCGCACGCGGTCATCGCTGGCCGCTCGGCGTGGCGCGCTGGTCGCGCGCCATCCGCGACGCGCATCCCGATCTGATCGAGATCGCCGATGCAGGTCCCGAGGCCTGGGCCGCGCTTCATGCGGCGCGCTCGCTCGACGTCCCGCTGATCGCGTTCTGTCATAGCGACATCGTGAAGATGGCGACGCGCCGCTTCGGCCGCACGACGGCCGCCGCCGCACAGCGCTATGCGCGCGCGCTTTACCGGCGCTGCGATGTGGTGGTCGCGCCGAGCGCATTCATGTGCGCGGAGCTCGCTGCGTGGGGTGTCGAGCACACGATTGCGCGGCCGCTCGGCGTGGACATCGCGCTCTTCTCGCCGCGCCGACGTGTTCCGGCGCTTCGCCGCGAGCTCGGCCTGCCGGCGCGCGTGGGTCTTCTCGCTTACGCGGGGCGCTTCTCGCCGGAAAAGAACCTGCCGGTGCTGCTCGACGCGTTTCGCGCGCTCGGGCCGCGCTATCACCTCGTGCTCGCGGGTCCGCAAACGAAGTGTCGCCTTCCGTCTAACGTAACGCTGCTGCCGTTTCTTCATTCGTCGCGCGAGCTCGCACGCATTCTCGCGAGCGCCGATGGGCTCGTCCATGCAGGCGATCAGGAGACGTTCGGGCTCGTCGTGCTCGAGGCGATGGCGTGCGGCCGCGGAATCGTCGCGGCGAACGCCGGGGCGTTTCCCGAGATCGTCACGCCGGATGCCGGGGTGCTCGTAGCACCCAACGATGCCGCCGCCCTCGCCGAAGGCATTCGCGCCTTCTACGCCCGCGACCCGGCCATGCTCGGTCGCGCGGCGCGTGCGCGCGCCGAGCGCGAGTACGGTTGGGACAGCGCGATGCACGGCCTTTTGCGCCTGTACCGGACCGCGCTCGATGCGGCGTGCGA
>DATFCW010000191.1:0-10273 GCA_035252665.1 Casimicrobiaceae bacterium
GGTGCTCGTCAGCGCGCGATCAGGATGCGCAGCATGCGCCGCAACGGCTCCGCCGCGCCCCACAGGAGCTGATCCCCGCAGGTGAACGCACCGAGGTAGCCGCGCCCGAGCTCCAGCTTGCGCAGGCGTCCAACCGGAATATCGAGCCGCCCCGTCACCGCGGCGGGCGTCAGGCGGCGAATGCTCTCGTCGCGGGTGTTGGGCACCACCCGCACCCAGGCGTTGGCCGCGGCCAGCACGCGCTCGATCTCCCCGAGGGACAGGTCCTCGCGCAGCTTGATGGTGAGCGCCTGCGAGTGGCAGCGCATCGCGCCGACGCGCACGCAGATCGACTCGACGGGAATCGCATCCTCGGCCAATCCCAGGATCTTGTTCGTCTCCGCGCCGCCCTTCCATTCCTCGCGGCTCACCCCGTTGCCGAGGTCCTTGTCGATCCATGGGATCAGGCTGCCTGCAAGCGGAACGCCGAAATGCTCGGTCGGGAAGCGCTCGTCGCGCAGGATGCCGGCGACCTCGCGATCGATGTCGAGAATCGACGATTCGGGATCCTCGAGCAGCGACTTCGCCGCGAGGTGCGCCTCGCCCATCTGCTGCAGGAGCTCGCGCATGTTCTGCGCGCCGGCCCCCGAGGCGGCCTGGTAGGTCATGCACGTCATCCACTCGATCAGCCCGTGGCGCAAGAGGCCTGCGAGCGCCATCAGCATCAAGCTCACCGTGCAATTGCCGCCGATGAAGTTGCGCACGCCGTCGCGAATGGCACGGTCGATCGCCACGCGATTGACCGGATCGAGGATGATGATTGCGTCGTCGCGCATGCGAAGTGTGGACGCAGCGTCGACGAAGTACCCGTCGAAACCGGCATCGCGAAGCTTCGGATACATCGCGCTCGTCCAGTCGCCGCCCTGGCAGGTGACGATCGCATCGAGGCCGCGGAACGCCTTCGGCGAATTCGCATCGAGAAGCGCTCCCGCGCGCTTGCCGATCGCGGGCGCCTTGCCGCCCACGCTCGACGTCGAGAAGAAGAGCGGCTCGATATCGGCGAAGTCGTGCTCGGCCTTCATGCGTTCCATGAGCACCGACCCGACCATTCCGCGCCAACCAACGAATCCAACACGCATTGCGTTTCCCTGCCCTTCGTTCAACAAAGTCCTCATGCCGATGTTACGCGCATGCCGCCTCGAACCGCCGCTCATCGTGCCGAAAGCGCCGCAACGACCGCGTCGCCCATCGCGCGCGTGCCGACCACCGACTCGCCGGGCAGCGCGATGTCGGACGTGCGAAGGCCGCTTCGCAGCGCCGTGCGCACTGCCTGCTCGATCCGCTGCGCAATGTCCTCGCGCCCGAATGTGTGCCGAAACATCATCGCCACGGACAGGACCATCGCCAGCGGATTCGCTCGATCCTGCCCGGCGATGTCCGGCGCCGAGCCATGAATGGGCTCGTAGAGGCCCTTGCCGTTGGCGTCGAGCGATGCCGACGGCAGCATGCCAATCGAGCCCGCGAGCATCGAGGCCTCGTCGGAGAGGATGTCGCCGAACAGATTGCCCGTGACGATCACGTCGAAGCTCTTCGGGCTGCGCACGAGCTGCATCGCTGCGTTGTCGACGTACATGTGCGAAAGCGCGACATCGCGGTAATCGCGCGCGACCTCGGTGACCACCTCGCGCCACAGGATCGACGTGTCGAGCACGTTCGCCTTGTCGACGGAGACGAGCTTGCGGCTTCGCTTTCGCGCCGTCTGGAAACCCACGCGCGCGATGCGCGCGATCTCGCTTTCCGCATAACGCATCGTGTCGAACCCTTCGCGTTCGCCGGTGGCCGTCGTGCGCCGCCCGCGTGGTTCACCGAAGTAGACGTCGCCGGTCAGCTCGCGAACGATGACGATGTCGAGGCCTTCGACGACCGCCGGCTTGAGCGTCGACGACGAAGCGAGCTCCGGATAGAGCAGCGCCGGACGCAGGTTCGCGAAGAGCCCGAGCGCCTTGCGCAACCCGAGAATGCCCCGCTCCGGCCGCAACTCGCGCGGGAGGGTGTCGTATTTCGGCGCGCCGACCGCGCCGAGCAGGACGGCATCGGCGGACTTCGCTGCAGCGAGCGTTGCGTCGGGGAGCGGATGGCCCGTGCTGTCGTAGCCGGCGCCGCCGATCGGCGCGCGCACCTTGTCGATCGGCAGCCCTTCGTGCGCGAGCGCGTCGAGCACGCGCTCGGCTTCGCGCATCACCTCGGGGCCGATGCCGTCGCCTGCGAGAAGCGCGATCTTCAACGCGATTCGAGGATTACAGCCATGGTTGCTCGGCCAAGTGTCGCGCCTCGAACGCGCGAATCTCGTCGGCATGCCGCAGCGTGAAGCCGATATCGTCCCAGCCATTCAGCAAACATTGCTTGCGGAACGGATCGACGTCGAACCGGAACGCGATCGCGCCGTTCGCGCTCGCGACGCTCTGCGCGGCGAGATCGATCGTCAAAGCAAAGCCGGGGAACGCCGCGACGTCGGCAAACAACCGGTCGACCTCGGCGTCGCGAAGCACGATCGGAAGAAGGCCGTTCTTGTAGCAGTTGTTTTCGAAGATGTCGGCGAACGACGGCGCGATCAGCGCGCGAAAGCCGTAATCGGCGAGCGCCCACGGCGCGTGCTCGCGCGAGCTGCCGCAGCCGAAGTTGCGTCGCGCGAGCAGTATCGACGCGCCCTTGTAGCGTGGCGCGTTCAGCACGAAGTCCGGATTCGGGTGCCGGCTCGCGGGATCCTTGCCCGGCTCGCCGGGATCGGTGTAACGCCATGCGTCGAACAGATTGACGCCGAAACCCGAGCGGCGAATCGACTTCAGGAACTGCTTGGGAATGATCGCGTCGGTGTCGACGTTCGCCCGATCGAGCGGCGCGACGATCCCCGTATGAACGGTGAACGGTTGCATCGGTTATGAAAGTCGGCGCACGTCGACGAAATGCCCGGCGAGCGCCGCCGCGGCCGCCATCGCCGGGCTTACGAGATGCGTGCGGCCGCCCGCGCCCTGGCGGCCTTCGAAATTGCGGTTCGAGGTCGACGCGCAGCGCTCGCCCGGCTCGAGGCGGTCGTCGTTCATCGCGATGCACATCGAGCAACCCGGCTCGCGCCATTCGAAGCCGGCGTCGCGAAACGTGCGATCCAGTCCCTCAGCCTCGGCCTGTGCTTTGACGAGACCCGATCCAGGCACCACCATCGCGAGCCGCACGTTGTTGGCAATGCGACGTCCGCGCACCACGCTCGCGGCCTCGCGCAAATCCTCGATCCGCGAATTCGTGCACGAGCCGATGAAAACCTTGTCGATGCGGATGTCGGTGATCGGCACGTTGGGCGACAGCCCCATGTATTCGAGCGCGCGCACGATGCCGTCGCGTCGTTCGGCGTTGCGCTCGCGATCGGGGTCGGGCACGCGCTCGTCGATCGACGCCACCATCTCGGGCGATGTACCCCACGTCACCTGCGGCTTGATCGCCGTCGCCTCGACGACGTGCGTGGTGTCGAATTTCGCGCCCTCGTCGCTCACGAGCGTGCGCCAGTACCCGACCGCGCGCGACCACATGTCGCCTTTCGGCGCGAACGCGCGTCCCTTCAGGTAGTCGATCGTGCGCTCGTCGACGGCGACCATGCCGGCGCGCGCACCCGCTTCGATCGACATGTTGCACATCGTCATCCGGCCTTCCATCGACAACGCCCGCACCGCTTCGCCGCCGAACTCGATCGCGTGACCGGTGCCGCCCGCGGTGCCGATTCGACCGATGATCGAGAGAACGAGATCCTTGGGCGTCACACCTGAAGCAAGGCGCCCGTCGGCACGGATGAGCATCGACTTCGCCTTCTTCGTGAGCAGGCATTGCGTCGCGAGCACGTGCTCGACTTCGGACGTGCCGATGCCGAACGCGAGCGCCGCGAACGCGCCGTGCGTGCTCGTATGCGAATCGCCGCAGACGACGGTCATTCCCGGCAGCGTCGCGCCGTTCTCGGGGCCGATGACATGCACGATCCCCTGTCGGCGATCGCGAAACGGAAAGTACGCCTTCGCGCCATAGCGGTGGATGTTGTCGTCGAGCGCGTCGACCTGCGTGCGCGAGATCGCATCGCGAATGCCTTCGTCCCAGTGCGTCGTCGGCGTGTTGTGGTCGGCCGTCGCGACGATCGACTCGACGCGCCACGGCGTTCGGCCGGCGAGCCGCAATCCCTCATAGGCCTGCGGGCTCGTCACTTCGTGGACGAGATGGCGATCGATGTAGAGGAGCGCCGTGCCATCCTGCTCCTCGCGCACGAGATGGCTGTCGAACAGTTTGTCGTAGAGCGTGCGGGCCTTCATGACATCGCGATGGCCGCTTCCTGACGTTTGCAGAAGCGGTTTCCAGAACCGAAAACACGCATTTTAGTGCGGTACAACCCATTGGCCCGGACGTTGCTTTATCGGGCGCCGGAAGCTTCCCATCGACACGAATGATGCCGGGATTTTCGACCGAAAGACGCATCGCCGCGGCCTTCGCCGCAGGCGTCGTCGCGCTCGCGTTCGTCGCCTCGCTCGTCGTCTGGAGCGCAAATGCGTACGTGACCGATGAGCTCGGCATCGACGATGCGCTGCGCGACGCGCATGTGCAGTCGAAACTGTCGTCGACAAACGGCGAGCCGACACGCAGCGACGATCGCGCGGCGCCGACGAAGCGCGTCGACGACTGGCTTTTCGACATCCGCGCCCGGCATGCCGTCGCAAAGCGCCGGTTCGAGGTGCTGGAAGCGCGTGGCGCGATGTTCGCGGCATTGACCGTCATGCTGATCGGCGCCGCCATCGCGATGCTGCAATGGCAGCGGCGCGACCGCACGCGGCTCGCGGCGCGCCTCGACGCCGAGCGCAACCACGACCCGCTCACCGGCTTGCCGAATCGCCGCTTCTTCTCGGAATGGCTTTCGTTTGCGATCGCGAATGCGCGACGCCATCATGCGCACGTCGGCGTGCTGTTCATCGACGTCGGCGGTTGCGTCGCCGTCGCCGAGTTGCACGGCGGCCAGGCGGCTGAGGCGCTTCTCGTCGAAGTCGCGCGCCGTTTTCGCGCGACGGCACGCGACGGCGAGGTTTTCGCGCGACTCGGCGCGAGCGAATTCGCGCTCGCGACGGCGAACGCCGACCATACGCGCGAGCTTTCGGTGATCGCGCAGCGGCTTCGCGACGCTCTGAACGATCCCGCGCAGGCGCCGCTTGCCGACACGCCGATCGGCATGTCGATCGGCGTCGCGCTCTTCCCCGAGGATGCCGGCGATTCCGCGGGTGTCTTGGCGGCCGCGAATGCGGCGATGTTCGCGGCGCGGCGCGCTGGCCGCAATCACGTCGCGTTCAACGCGCTCGCGGCGTGAGCATGCAACGTCAGATGCGCGAGGAAAAATCCGGAAGCCCGACCCGCTCGAGCATCGCGCGCCAACGCGCGTCCCGACGCAGCATGGCGAACGTCGGATCGACGACCATGCAATGCGCTCCGTTGGCCCTGCGAAGCGCATGCCGCTCGAGGCACTCCAGCGCGCTGTCGCTATCGCCACGCGCCACGTGCAGCATCGCCTCCTCGTATTCGCTGATGGCGACCTGGTCGAACCGCGCGCGAGCGCGAATCATGATCGTGGTTGCCTCGTCGCCGCGCCCAAGCAGCTCCAAGGCGCGCGCCTCGTAGACATACGAATTGGCGTAGTCCGGCGCGATCGCGACGAGTTGTCGCGACGCTTCGAGACACTCGTCGCGACGCCCCGATTGCGCATAAGTGTCCGCCAGCAGCAATCGCGCGTACACGTCGTTCGGGTTCATTTCGATCGCTTGCGCGAGAAGCGTTTCGGCGCGCTCGAACCGACACCAGTAGAAATACAACGCCCCCTTGTGGCACCGGAGGGCGGGGTCGAGCGGATCGAGCACCTGCACAACGTCGAATTCGCGCAACGCCTCGTCGAAGCGCGCGCTGTACATCAGGAAAGTCGCGAACCCGCAGCGCACGCCCGCATCGCGCGGCGCGGCCGCGAGGGCGCGCTGAAACAAGGTGGCAGCGCCGCGCCAATCGAAGTCGGCCGCATACGCGAGGCCGGCGAGGATCGCGTACGCGGGACCAGCATCCTGGTCGAGCTCGATCGCGCGCGCCGCTGCCTGGCGTGCGGGACCGGGATCGCGTTTCGTGGGGTCGAAGACGAGCTGGCGGCGGCGGACGTAGGCACCCGCAAGCTCTGCCCATGCGAGGCTGAAGCCGGGATCGGCGACGACGGCTTGCTGCAGGTGCTCGATCGCCTTCGAAAGGAGCGCCTGATCGCGCTGCTTGAGCAGGTAGCGGGCGCGCTGGTAGAGATCGAAAGCCCCGAGATCGCGCGTCGTCGCGGCGTGCCGGGCGCGGCTCTCCGTGCGCGGGTCCGAGCCGTCGCGCGCTGCCAGCAACGGCGCGAAGTGGTGCAGCATCTGCGTTCGTATGGCGTGATGGATCGCCAGCGCATCCATCGTCGCGGTATCGATGCGCAATTGAAATGCTTCGCGGCTGTCTGCCGTGTCGATGACTTCGAGCAACAGCGTGCGTGGCGAATCGTCGCACCATCGCGCTCGCACGATCCAATCGATGCCGAGGCGCTTCGACGCTTCGGCGGTCGAAGCAGCGGCATCGGCGGCGATCGACGATTCAGGCCCGAAGACGCGCATGCGCGGCAAGCGTGACAGCGTCTGCGCAATCTCGTCGACAAAGCCGGCGGCGGAGTGCAGATCGGCTGCCGCCGATGTCGCCGGGGCGAGCGGAAGCACGACCGCCGCGGGCTGCGCACCGATCGCGACCGCGGCTGCGGCCCGTTTGCGGAGCACCGGCACGTAGCTTCCCTTGTCGAGCAGGATTTCGAACGCGGCCGCTGCACCTTCGCCGTGGTAGTACCGATCGAGGCGCCGGCGCAGACGTCCCGCCTCCACCCGCACGACCGGATCGCTTTTTGGATCGTAGGTACTCGCGGGACGGCGAAAGAAATCGACGCCGAGCGCGATCTCTCGCAGCGCGCCGAACCTGCCCGCGATCTTGCATTCGAGCAGATGACGCAGGAACTGCTGATGCCGCAACGAGTGGCGAAAGGGTGGACTCTCGCAGATCCGGTCGAGCTCGGCTGCGAGCGCTTCGTGCGTGATCTGGTCGCCGTCGTGCATCGGGCGATGGCCCCTCGACGCCGCTGCAACCGTTTGGATACCCCGCATCCCCTATGCGAGCCGGCAGCCGCTCTCAATAATAGTCCAGCACCAGAACGAGACACCTTTCGGGACGGCCTCGCACGCGAATGCGCAAATGGAAGCGTTGGATGGTTCCTTCGAATCGTTGCCCTGTGCGCGGACGTGCCGGCGCATCGACTTCGATCTGGTTGAAGTTCGCGAGCGGACAGGGCTCGGCGGCGGCCGCTTGCTCGTCGTGTCGGGCATCAAACCGTGGCTGGATCTGCGCGTGACGCTCGAACCACGGTCCTATCGAGAAGCGCCCGATTTCTGGGCGATCGAACTCGTCGGCCGGCTCACGGCGTCCGGATTGCCGGGGCTCGTCGACTTCAGCGTTGCTCTACCGCTCGAAAGCGTTCAGGGCCGCATCGGCATCGAGATCGTGGGCGCAACGAAATCGGAACAGCGCGTGTTGACGCTGACGCGCGCGTCCGAACCAGGCGAATGAAGACGGTGCCAGGCGCATTTCCCTGAACGGCCCCGTGCGTCGCCGATTTCAATCTGACTGGTTCCATGGACGGAGGCTGCCGTGCTGAAAAAGCTCGTTCTCGCCGTATTGATCGTGTTCGGCGCGTTGCGCGCCGAGGCTCGCGAATACACCGATGTCTACTTCGTTCCTTCCGAGCCGGGATGGGGCGTCTTCCTCGTGCAAAGCAACACGACGCAGTTCCTCGCTTTCTTCATCTACGGGCCGGACGGGAAACCCGTCTGGTACACCGCGCTGCTCAACGACGACGGCACGGGAAACTACACCGGCTCGCTCTTCGCGACCACCGGCACCTACTTTCCGAACCCCTGGCAGGGATACAACATTGCGCCCGCCGGCACGGTTTCGTTCAGTCCGACCGACGTCTATCACGCCACGCTGACTTACACGGTGAACGGCGCCGGCACCGTCGTGAAGTCGGTCGAGCGCGAGACGCTGACCGCGTACGTGCTATCGGGCAGCTATTCCGCATCGGTGGCCGGTGCGATCTCGGGATGCACCGACCCCACACGCAACGACCCCGCGTTCCGCGCCACCGCCAATCTGACGGTCGCGCAGGTCGGCGATGCGTCTGCCACGATGACCTTCGCGTTCACCGACTCCGCCCATGCCGGCATCGTCTGCACGGTATCCGGACCGCTCACGCATCTCGGCCGGCTCTATCAACTCAATGGCGAGTCGAACTGCGGCGGCAACGCGCACGCCACGACGATCGACGGGTTGCACCCGACCGGTCAGGGCATCGAAGGTCACTGGACGGGCGGCACCGGCAACGGATGCAACGGGTCGTTTCACTTCGCCGCCGTGCTCGACGTCAACAATTGAGGGGCGACCGGATCGACAGGCGTGCTCTCGAGCCGACCCTCCTCCACGGCGTGACACGCAACGACGCCACCTTGCGGTGTCGGCTGAAGTGCCGGCACTTCGCGGCGGCAACGATCGTTCGCGAACGGACATCGCGGATGGAACGTGCATCCCGAAGGCGGCGAGAGCGGATTCGGCACTTCACCGGCCACCGGATTGCGTGAAGCGCCGCTCTTCGACAGGTCGGGGATCGCGTCGAGCAGCATTCGCGTATACGGATGGCGAGGCTGTGAGAACAGCGTTGCCTTGAGCGCGAGCTCGACGACGCGCCCGAGATACATCACACCGACGCGATCCGCCACGTGATGCACGACGGCGAGATTGTGCGAGATGAAAAGGTAAGTGAGGGAAAGCTGGCGCTGCAGGTCGCGCATCAGGTTCAGCACCTGCGCCTGCACCGACACGTCGAGCGCGGACGTCGGCTCGTCGCAAACGAGGAACTCGGGTTCGCTCGCGAGCGCCCGTGCGATCGAGATCCGTTGCCGCTGTCCGCCGGAGAACTGGTGAGGATACTTGCGGCCGTCGACAGGCGAAAGCCCAACTTGCGTAAGCAGCGCACCCACGCGAGCGTGAATCGCATGCGCACCCTTGGCGAGCCCCTGAGCACGAATCGGCTCGGCGACGATGTCGACGACGCGCCAGCGTGGATTGAGGCTCGCGTAGGGATCCTGGAAGATCATCTGCAGCTTGCGCCGCAGCGAGCGGGGACCGCCGCCGTGGGCGAGCGCGCCGACGTCCATGCCGGCGTAGGTGATCGATCCCGATGTCAACGGATAAAGGCCGACGATCAATCGCGCAAGCGTCGACTTGCCGCAGCCCGATTCGCCGACGAGCCCGAGCGTCTCGCCGCGCCCGATGTCGAAGCTAACGTCCTCGACGGCATGCAGCAATGCGCGCTGGCGATGGCCGAGCAGGCGCGCGAGCCATCCCTGCGAAACATCGAAGACCTTCGTCGCATGCGAAACCGTCAGTAACGTTTCGCGATTCATGCGTCCCCTGC
Organism: Casimicrobiaceae bacterium; assembly: GCA_035252665.1. Taxonomy (GTDB): domain Bacteria; phylum Pseudomonadota; class Gammaproteobacteria; order Burkholderiales; family Casimicrobiaceae; genus VBCG01. The sequence goes on from DATFCW010000191.1 coordinate 9,569, forward strand.
GTGCAGCCAGCATGCGGCGCGCGACCAGCCGGCATCGAGCAGATCGGGTCGCTCGCGCAGGCACCGATCGAAAGCGCGATTGCAGCGAGGATGAAACGCGCAACCCGCGGGAATCGCCGTCAGCCGCGGCATGCTGCCGTCGATCTGTACGAGCCGATCGCGATCGCCGGCAATGCTCGGAATCGATCCCATGAGCCCGATCGTGTACGGATGCTTCGGCGCGCGAATGACGTCGGCGACGGGACCGATCTCGACGATGCGGCCCGCGTACATCACCGCGACGCGATCGGCGGTTTCGGCGATCACGCCCATGTCGTGTGTGATGAGCATCACGGCCGTGCCGTGATCGCGGCAGAGCCTGCGAAGCAGCGTGATTATCTGCGCCTGGATCGACACGTCGAGCGCGGTCGTCGGCTCGTCGGCGATCACGAGCTTGGGATTCGCAGCGAGCGCGAGCGCGATGACGACGCGCTGGCGCATGCCGCCCGAGAACTGGTGCGGAAAGTGATCGATCCTGCGTTCCGGGGCCGGGATGCCGACTTCGTGCAGAAGCGCGATTGCCCGCTCGCGTGCGGACGACTCGCTCATCGGAAGATGCGTGCGAATCGTCTCGGTCAATTGGTGGCCGATCGAGTACAGCGGATCGAGCGACGCAAGCGGATCCTGGAAGATCGCGCCGATCCGGCGCCCGCGAACCTTGCGCAT
>DATFCW010000192.1:0-15375 GCA_035252665.1 Casimicrobiaceae bacterium
CGACGCCGACGATCAGCGCGCCGGCGAGCGCGCCTTCGAGACTGCCGAGGCCGCCGATGACGACGACGATGAACGCGAGCACGAGCGCATCCACGCCCATGCCGAGCACAGCCGATTGGCTTGGCACGACGATCGCGCCGCCCAGCCCCGCCATGAAGCAGCCGAGCGTGAAGGCCTGGATGTAGATCCAGTTCACGTTGACGCCGAGCGCGGACGCCATTCGCTTGTCCTGCGACGTCGCGCGCAGGAACACGCCGAAGCGCGTGCGATAGATGAACGCCCACAGGAACACGGCTGCAAGCGCACCGACGCCGATGATCACGACGTTGTACGCCGGATAGCGGCCGCCATCGCCGATCGGGATGCTGCCGAACGCCGAGTAGACCGCGGTCGCGGTCAACGGGCTCGGTCCCCAGACGAGGCGAATCAGGTCCTCGAGGATCATCAACAGGCCGAACGTCATCAGGAGCTGATACTCCTCGGGACGCTTGTAGAACGGCCGAAGCAGCGTTCCTTCGATGATCGCGCCGATGGCAGCAGCGACGATAGCGCCGAGCGGCAGCAGCAGAAACAACACCCACGATGGCGCGCCCGCGCCGAGCGCCGTGCCGATCGCCCATGCGGTGACGAACGCGCCGAGGGCGTACAGGTTGCCGTGCGCGAGATTCAGGATGCGCATCACGCCGTAGATGAGGCTCAAGCCTCCGGCGATCAGGAACAGCACGGAGCTGTACAGCAGGGCGTTGAGGACGTGGATCGTCAGTACGCTCATCGCAACCTCGTGCTCGCTCCCCCTCGTTGCCGATTCTTCCCGGCTGCCGTTGCCGCTCGCGCAGGCGCGATACTAGCCCTTGAACGCCGATTCGTCATCGTCCTGCCAGCCGGCGCTCGGGCACGCGCCCTGCCGAAGCCACTGCCGGATGGACCACGATCATCGTTTCGGCGTTGACCCGGTTCGGGGCGACGAGCATTGCGAGCGCAACGCGATACGGCCCGCTTCCGGGAAGCTTTCGGAGGTCGATCGCGTACCGGCCGTTTGGGCCAAAGGGCGCGATGCCGGCACGCACGACGCGAGAGTCGGCGGAAATGACGACGTAATGGCACTCGGGTCGGTCGGCGTCCGGTGCGCCGATCCTGGATGCTTCGACGCGAACGCGGCTGAGCTCATAGCTCCGCTGAAAGCGCGAGATGCGCTCGACGTCGGCGGTGATTTCGAGTCGATCGCCAAGGTCGTCGACCTTCGCAACGTACGCTCGCCTCGGAATCGCGTAGTCGTCGAATGTCCCGACGCCTTGCGGATAGCTGGGATCGCGAAACACGGCGAGCACGGCCAACTCGTCGCTCCACGAATCGAGCCGGTAGGGGCCGTTTGTCACCAGGAAATGCCCGTGTCTTGCGTAGAACGCGCGCAGTGCCGACCAGCGGGCGCGGGCATCGTCGGGACCCACGAGCGACGTGATCGCCGCGGGACGGTACCGCTCGTCGCGAAAGCGATCGACGAGCGCGACGAGGCGTTGGTTCATCGCATGATCGCGGACGAGGTCGAGCCACGGGATGGCGCGCCGGCGTGCATCCTCCTGCGACAGCGCAGCGATGCCGCGCTTGTCCGCTTCCTCCATCAGAACGAGCACTTCCCACGGCAACGTCGACCACGGCGGTGCGATCGCCGCGGCTTCCCATGGATCATCGGAGCGCACCGTCAAATACACGTCGACGACGACGATCGGATACGTGAATTTGAGATCGTCGCCGAAGTTGCGCGTGAACGTGCGCGTGCCGCTCACCCTGATGCCGGCGAGTCCAGCGCGTGGTGCGAAAACATACGGATAGAGGATGTCGGCCTCGTCCATCATCGTGCCGCTGTGGAACCTCGACGTGACGACCGAGTAGCGAAGCGCCTGAGGCGCCGTCTTACCGGTGCCGACCTTTCGCCAGCGGCCGCCGTTTTCGCCGGGGAGCAGCGCATCCGCAGGAATCGGCACTGCACGGCCGTTGCCGAGGGGCGCGACGCTGACGCGATTGGCGATCCAGCTACCGCCGTACGGGTCGGGCAGAAGCGGCGAATCGCTCATCGCGAACCAGACGAGCCGGGCAAACGAATCGCTCATCCCGCCGATCGGATTCCATGCGCTGTCGGACTTCCGCGGCGTTCCGATGCGAAGCCATCCGTTCCACGGAAAATCCTTGAGCTTCGCCGTACGCGAAAAGATGCGCGATGCGAAACCGGATTGCGCATCGAATCCGATGTTCTCGATGCCGCGCGAATAGTCGGAAGCAAAGTACTCGCGGCGCAAGCTGTAGCCGATGACCGTCCGCTCGCACGTCGAGAGAAGCGAAGAGACGAGCGCGCGCTCGAGATGGATACGCTCGACGCGATCGCGATAGTCACCCGAGACCAGCCGTCGATACGCGGCATCGGAGCGCGACGCCGCGTCGCCGCTGACGCGCTCGCGCAGAAGCGCATGCGCCTGGAACCACCCCTGCCTGACCCACGGAGACGCAAGCCGGAATGCTCGTTCCGTGGCGGCAAGCTCCGCGACGTCGACCGATTCGAGCGTCGCATCCCATGTATTCGAATCGGCCTTCAGCACTGCGGGAACAAGCGCAGTTGCAAGGGCTCCGATCGCGCGCACGCGCAACCCTGTGAACGCCGGCGAATCGCTGCTCGCGTCACGTGCTTTCGCGTCGGCCGCGAGATCGGCGTAATCAAGGTAGTCCGCATGCCACGGCGTCACCGGATACGGATGGCGAACGAAGCCGCGAACGTTGGCGTTCAGTGAGCGGACGACATGGCGCGCCGCGTCGCGGCGCGCATCGGCGCTCGCCAATGCGCTCCTGCCAGGCGAAGGATCGAACGTCAGCACGACGAACGATCCGAGCGACTCGACGGCGGTTGCATCGGCGGGCGGCGCGCCTGTCGCGAACGGATCATCGCCGACATACGCGTGGACGCGCGCCTTCGTCCATCCGTCGGCGGCAGCCGCAGAATCGAGCGCTTCGATACGGATTTCCTGCGGATAGAACGACGGATAGAACGGCGCCTCGTGATCCGCGCGCGCCGCACACGCGACGATCGCAAGCGAGGCCATGCACGCGAGCTTTGCCGCAGACGCTTTCGCGTCGTACACGCAACCGACGACAAACGGGCGCCGCGAGGGCGCCCGTGTCGAAACCGCGTTGGCGCGGATCGTCAAGAAAGCAATCGTTTGGCCGCTATGCCTTCACCGCCGGCCAGGTCTTCTCGATCCACGTGTACGTCGACGTCGGCTCGCCCTTCGGCCATCCCGGCGGGGCCGTGATGTTGCGGATCGGGATCGTGATGATGCGGTCGGGATCCATCACCGGGAACGGATACTCGGGCACGTTCTTCGTGAAGCCGATGATCGTGTCCTTGTAGCCCTGGTGGTTGTCGGGCCGAATGTAGACATAACCGCCCGGTCCGGCGTACCCCATGCCCTCGAGCTGCGAGATGATCGCGTCGTCGTCGGGCCAGCCGCCCATCAGCCGGTTCGCCTTCTCGATCGCCGTCTTCAGCATGTACGTCGCCGTGTACGCGCCCTCGGCCTGGAAGTTCGGATATTCCTTCCAGCGCGTGTGGTACTTCTCGACGAACGTCTTGTTGGCAGGCCAACGATCGCCGGCCGGGAAGGTGAAGAAGTAGTTCGCGTGGCAGCCGCCGATAACGCCTTCCGGATGGTCCTTGCCGAGTGCGTGCGGCGCGGTGCCGAGCGCCAGCGTGGTGGCGACCTTCATCTTGTCGAACAAGCCGTACTGCAATGCCTGCTTGTACATCGCGACGTAGTCACCGCCCCATACCGACGACACCAGCAAATCCGGCTTCGCGGCGATGGCCTTCGTGATGTGCGAGCTGAAGTCGGTCGTGCCGAGCTTCGGCCATCCTTCGGAGACGACTTCCGCCTTCGGCATCAGCTTGCCCATGATCACCTTGAAGTGATCGAAGGCATTGCGTCCGTACGAATAGTCGGGATGAATGTGCGCCACCTTCTTCACGTCCGGCCACGTCTGCGCCACCGCGAGCGCGCACGTGGCACCGTCGGCCGACTGAATGTTGGTGATGCGGAAGATGTAGTGCGGGTTCGGCACCGCCTTGTCGAACAGAAAGTCCGTGCAGCCGTCGATGAAGATCGTCAGCACTTTCAACTCTTCGGCGACCGGACCGAGCGCCGGCGTGTTGCCGCTCGACGTGATCCCGCAGAAGAAATCGATCTTCTCCTGCAACTTGAGCCTGCGAAGCTCCTTGACGTTGCCGTCGACGCCGGCGGCCTCGTCGGCCTTCAGCACCTCGAGCTTGCGCTTGCCAAGAAAGCCGCCCTGCGCGTTGATCTCCTCGGCTGCGAGCACCTGGCCCTTGTACATCGGCTCGCCGAGAATCGCGGCGGGACCGGTGAAGAACGTCATGTGCCCGATCTTGTACGGCGTGCTCGGGATGTTGCCCTTCGGCTTCACTTCCTGGCCTTGCGCGGCGCCGATCAGCGGAATCGACCCCGCCGCGGCGCCGAGCGTCACCCCGGCGCCAACGCCGAGGCTGCGCAGGAAATCCCTACGATCGATCGAACCAGCCATGTGTGCCTCCTCCTCGTGAAGTTGAGCACCGCGGAAAGACGCGGCGCCTTTGGGGATTCCAGAAGCGCCGGGCGCCTATAATACGACCAATTCGCGTTGTCAAGTCATCTCTTTGGTGGCGCGATTCGAAGCGGTTGCTAAGGGAGGCGGTGGCAGTCGATGCGCGACTTGTATGATCCCCCCACGCTCGCAGCTTCGCTGCTTCGCTGCCCCCCGCGGGGGCGGAATTCGCGCTTTGGGGCGGCCCGGCAGCGCTCATTGGAAGCCATCGTGCGAGGAATCGTGGCGGCTGTTCGAATGCGCTTACGCGTGCTGGTCGGCGTGGCCGCTGTCGTGTTCGCCGTCGATCTCTTCCTGCCGCCGATCCTCCTCTCGATCGTTCGCAAGCCGTTCGACTATTTCACCTTCAACGCGTGGCTGCACGACTTGCCCGCATACATCGCGAACGGTTCGATCGACTGGTCGACGAAGCTTCGCTTTCTCTCCGATCTCGCATTGTTCTGGTTCAGCGCCGACAGCCCGTTCGGTGGCGTCGACTGGGGATTCGCCGTCACGGTGTCGGATCTGTTGCGCATCCTCGCGCTCGCATTGCTGTTCGGACTCTATTTCGCGCTGGTCCTGAACCGTCGCTCGTCGGGAACGGCGGGCGTCAGCGCAAAGCGTGGCGGCATCGCGGGCGCGTTCGCGAGCGTGTTCGGGCTTTCGACCGGCGGCTGCACGGTGATGGGCTGCGGCGCGCCGGTGATTCCGGTGGTAGGACTCGCATTCGCCGGGCTTTCGAGCGGCGCGCTTTCGATGCTCGCGCAGTTGTCGCGCATTGCAACGACCGGGCTCTTCGTCATCCTCACGCTCGCCGTGCTGTACCTCGCCTGGCGAAACGGCGCGCGTCCCGCGCGCGAAGTACCGTTGCCGATGGCGTTGTTGCAGGAGTAACCTCGACTGCACCGACGCAGGCGAAAGGAGGTTGCCATGCTCGTCAGCGAAATCCTGCGGATCAAGGGCAATGCGCTTTTCACGACGCCGCCGTCGCAATCGCTGCTGCAGGCGGTGGAGGTGATGGCCGAGCACGACATCGGCTCGCTGGTCGTCATGGACCGCGGCCGCATGGTCGGCATGTTGACCTTCGCCGAGGTCCTGAAGGCGCTCGCGGCGCGCGGTGGGTCGCTCGGCGATGCAACGGTTCACGATATCTACGTGCGCGATCCGCTGACCGCGGCGCCCGATCTCGACGTAATGCGGTTGCGAGGGATCATGCTCGAACGCCACGCGCGCTACGTGCCGGTGATGGACGGGACGACATTGCAGGGCGTCGTTTCATTCCACGACGTCGCCAAGGCCGTCTACGAGGACCAGAGCTTCGAGAACCGGATGCTCAAGAGCTACATCAAGAACTGGCCCGAGGACGAGGCGACGACGTAACCCTACACTGGTTTACGCCTGCAACAGGAAAATCGCCGGCCGGCGATCGAAGCGACGCGCATCGTCGCCGCGCCACTGCGCTGCCGTCTTGCGCTCGATCGTCTCGGTCGCGAGCGTCAGATCGGCCGCGATGCAAATGCTCGTTCGCGAAGACAGCGCGTTCGCCATTGCGCGGAGCAGCACCGCGTTGCGATAAGGCGTCTCGATGAAAAGCTCCGTGCGCGATTGCGTTCGGGATGCCTGCTCGATGCGGCGTAACGCATCGGCACGCGCGTCCGGCTTGGGCGGCAAATAACCGTGGAAGCAGAAGTGCTGCCCGTTCATGCCCGCGGCCATCAGCGCGAGGAGGATCGCCGACGGGCCGACGAGCGGCACGACGCGCAGCGCTTGCCCGTGCGCCGCCGCGACGAGCATGGCGCCCGGGTCGGCAACGCCGGGACAGCCCGCATCCGAAAGCATCCCGACGTCGGTTCCTGACGCGAGCGCCTCGAGCGCGTGATCGATCGCGGCCTTGTCGGCGGTTTCGATCGGCACGATGTCGAGGGTCGCGATCGGATCGACGTGATCGAGCGATTTCAGGAACGCACGCGCGGCCTTCGGCGTTTCCACGACCCAATGTCGAAGCGTGCGTGCGACGTCGATCGTTCGCTTCGGCAACACGGCGTCGGGTGCGACAACGCCGAGCAGATTCGGCACCAGATAGAGCGTTCCGCGTGAATGATGCCCCCACGCTCGCAGCTCCGCTGCTTCGCTGCCCCCCACGGGGGCGCAATTCGCGCCTTGGGGCGGCTCGGCGGCGCTCATGTACGCGTTCTCCTACGGCGCGGCGCTCGCGAGCACATCGATCCCTTCGGCGCGCAGGAGGTCGACGACGGTGATGAGCGGCAGGCCGATTAGCGCCGTCGGATCGTCGCTTTGAATCGATTCGACGATCGCGATGCCAAGCGTCTCGGCCTTGATGGACGCCGCGCAATCGTAGGGCTGATCGCGTCGCAGATACGCGTCGATCCCCGCGCGCGTCAGTGTGCGGAATTTCGTCGTCACGTCGACGAGCCGGACGTCGCTTCGGCCGGTTGCGGCGTTGACGAGCGCGACCGCGGTATGAAAGACAACTGACCGTCCGGACAGCGCGACGAGCTGGCGAACGGCCGTTTCGTGATCGCCCGGCTTGCCGATCGCCGCGCCGTCGACATCCGCGACCTGATCCGATCCGAGTACCAGCGCGCCCGGCATCCGCGCCGCGACCGCACGCGCTTTCGCTTCCGCGAGGCGGCACGCGGTGTTCGCCGGCGTTTCGCCGGGAAGCGCCGTTTCGTCGACGCCGGGCGCCTCGCTCGTGAACGGGATCCCTAGGCGGGCAAGCAACGCCCCGCGGTAGACCGACGTCGAGGCGAGCACGAGTTGTCGCTCCTTCTCCATTGTTTTTGCTGGCAATTTTTGACAGCCTGCGACGGAGGCGGTATGATTTTACGTTTTTCGTTCGGCCGCGCGACGGAAGCTCGCTTCCACGCGAGGCGCCGGGTCGAGGTTGGCGGCGATGGTGTCGCGCGGCAAGCGTTCCGCGGGGAGGTTCGATGGATTTCGTCTCGCCGCGGAGCGGGGTGTGGTTGAAGGAAGCGTCGATGCGCATGCGCTGCCGCGCGTTGCGGATCTGCTTTCCGACGGACCCGCGTCCATCGCATGGCGGATCGAGGGATTCACCGACGCGTCCGCCCGGCCCGCGCTTCGCATTGCGTTGAAGGGTGCCGTATCGCTGACGTGCCAGCGCTGCCTCGCGGATTTCGCGTGGCCTGTCGACCACGCGACCGAGGTGCTTCTCGCGCACGACGAGGAGCAGGTTGCCGCGCTCGACGCGGTCAGCAGCTTGGAGGTCGTTCACGCATCCGGGCCGATCGATCCGCTCACGCTCGTTGAAGACGAGCTCGTGCTGACGCTGCCTTTCGCGCCACGGCATCCGGAAGGCGCGTGCGACGCCAGGATCACGCAATAGGAGACCATGATGGCAGTCCAGCAGAACAAGAAATCACCGTCGAAGCGCGGCATGCACCGCGCGCACGACTTTCTGTCGAAGCCGCCGCTGGCCGTCGAGCCGGTGAGCGGCGAAGTGCATCTGCGCCACCACATCAGCCCGAGCGGTTATTACCGCGGGAAGAAGGTCGTGCGCACGAAGGACGACGAGTAAGCGCGTACGCGAGCACCGACGGTTGATCGTCGCGCATGTCGGATGAGATCGTCACCGTAGCGATCGACGCGATGGGCGGTGACCACGGCCCGTCCGTGACCGTGCCGGCCGCGCTCGATTTCCTCGCGTCGACGCCGAATGCGCGCGTCGTGCTGGTCGGCACGAAAGGCACGCTCGATGCGCCGCTCGCCAAAGCGCGTCCGCATCTGCGCGAACGCATCGACGTGCGGACGGCAAGCGAGGTCGTCGACATGAACGAGCCGCCCGCCGACGCGCTTCGCAAGAAGAAGGATTCTTCGATGCGCGTCGCGATCAATCTCGTCAAAGAGGGCGCCGCGCATGCGTGCGTCTCCGCCGGCAACACCGGCGCGCTGATGGCGATAGCACGCTTCGTGCTGAAGACGTTGCCTGGCATCGATCGGCCGGCGATCGCGTCGCAGCTTCCCACGCGCTTCGGCGACACGCTGGTGCTCGACTTGGGCGCAAACGTCAACTGCACGCCGACGCAACTCGTCCAGTTCGCGGCGATGGGCAGCGCGCTCGTGAGCGCCGTCGACGGCATCGAACGGCCGACGATCGGGCTCCTCAACATCGGCGAGGAGGACATCAAAGGTAACGATGTCGTCAAGGAAACGGCCGAGCTTCTGAAGGCGTCGTCGCTCAACTTCGTCGGCAACGTCGAAGGCGACGACATCTACAAAGGCACGACCGACGTGGTCGTGTGCGATGGCTTCGTTGGCAACGTGCTGCTGAAGACCTCCGAGGGACTCGCGCTGATGCTCTACGAGTTCCTGAAGGCCGAGTTCACGCGCAACTTCGTCACGAAACTTGCCGCTTCGGTCGTGTATCCGGTGCTGATGTCGTTTCGCAGCCGCATCGATCCGCGCCGCTACAACGGCGCGACGCTCGTGGGCTTGCGCGGCGTCGTGGTGAAAAGCCACGGCGGCGCCGATCGACTCGCGTTCGCGACCGCGCTTTCGCGCGCGTACGCCGAAGTCGAGCGCGGCGTCCTCGATCGCATCGCGCAGCGGATCGCGGAAACGCCTTCCGGCGCGAAGCGACCGGATCGCGACGCGTCCGGTCCCCTGCGTGCGCATGCATAGCCGGATCGCCGGCACGGGCCGGTACCTGCCGTCGCGCATCATCACCAACGACGAGCTTTCGCAGAAGATCGACACGAGCGACGACTGGATTCGTACGCGCACGGGCATTCGACAACGCCACGTCGTGGCGGACGGCGAGCAGACGTCGGATCTCGCGCTGCTCGCATCGCGCGCGGCGCTCGCGTCCGCATCCATTGCTCCGTCGGCTGTCGACCTGATCATCGTCGCGACGACGACGCCGGACGTCGTATTTCCGTCGACCGCCTGCATTCTGCAGGCGAAGCTCGGCGCGAACGGCGGCCCGGCGTTCGACGTGCAGGCGGTGTGCTCGGGATTCGTCTATGCGCTCGCGATCGCGGATCGGATGATCGCGAGTGGAATGGCGCGAAACGCGCTCGTCGTCGGCGCCGAGGTCTATTCGCGCATTCTCGACTGGAGCGATCGCGGCACCTGCGTTCTTTTCGGCGACGGCGCGGGCGCGGTGGTGCTGGTGCCTTCCGATGCGCCGGGCATTCTTTCGTCGCATCTGCACGCCGACGGACGATACAAGGACATCCTGTGCGTGCCGGGACAGGTGAGCCGCGGCGCCGTGCAGGGCACGCCGTTCGTGCGCATGGACGGGCATGCCGTATTCAAGTTCGGCGTCAAGGTGCTCGCGGAAGTGGCCGAAGAGGCGCTCGCGGCGAATCGCATGAAGGCTTCGGACATCGATTGGTTGATCCCGCACCAGGCAAACATTCGCATCATGGACGCGACCGCCAAGAAGCTCGGGCTTTCACCCGAGCGCGTGATCTCCACCGTTCATGCGCACGCGAACACGTCGGCCGCGTCGATTCCGCTCGCGCTCGACGTCGCCGCGCGCGATGGACGCATTTGCGCGGGGCAGCACCTGATGCTCGTCGGCGTCGGCGGCGGCTTCACATGGGGATCGGTGTTCCTGCGATGGTAGAAAGACTTTTCCGAAAATGACCACTGCATTCGTATTTCCGGGTCAGGGCTCGCAACAGGTCGGGATGATGAATGGCTTTGCCGATCTCCCGATCATCCGCGCCACGTTCGACGAAGCATCGCAAGCGCTCGGCGACGACTTGTGGCAACTCGTGCGGGAAGGACCGCAGGAGACGCTCAACCTCACGCGCAACACGCAACCGGTCATGTTGACCGCGGCGATCGCCGTGTGGCGCGCGTGGCGTGACGCGGGAGCTCCGGTGCCTTCCTACGTCGCCGGTCACAGTCTCGGCGAATACAGCGCGCTCGTCGCCGCGGACGCGATCATGTTTCGCGACGCGGTGCCGCTCGTGCGCTTTCGCGCGGAGGCAATGCAGGAGGCGGTGGCCGCGGGCCTCGGCGCGATGGCAGCGATCGTCGGCGGCGAAGACGATGCCATTGCACGAGCGTGTCGCGAAGCCGCGCAGGGCGAGGTCGTCGAGCCGGTCAATTTCAATGCGCCGGGCCAGGTCGTCATCGCCGGGCACAGGAGCGCGGTCGAACGTGCGATGGTCGCCGCGAAGGCGCATGGCGCGAAGCGCGCGGTACTCCTTCCCGTGTCGGCGCCGTTTCACAGTTCGCTCTTGAAGCCTGCAGCCGACCGGCTCGCGAAGCGTCTCGCGGAGATCGACATCACGAAACCGTCGATTCCGGTCGTGCACAACGTCGACGTCGAAATGCACGAGACGCCGGACGAGATTCGTGCGGCGCTTGCGCGCCAGGCGGCAAGTCCGGTGCGCTGGACTGATATCGTCAAGTGGCTCGTCGCGCATGGCGTAACGAGCATCGTCGAGTGCGGGCCGGGCAAGGTGCTGGCGGGACTCGCGCGCCGCATCGACGATCGGCTCGCGGTTTATCCGTTGACCGACGGCACGGCGTTGGCCGAAGCGCGCGCAGCGCTTGCCGCGTAGTCGATCGAGGTCAAGACGTGAGCGCAACCGAACGCGATCTCGCCGGACGCATCGCGCTCGTCACCGGCGCGACACGCGGCATCGGACGCGCGATTGCGTCTGCGCTCGCGAGCGCTGGGGCCCGCGTGATCGGTACGGCGACAACCGACGAAGGCGCGCGATCGATCACCGAGCATCTGCGCACCATCGACGCGAAATCCGAAGGCGCGAAGCTCGACGTACGCGACGGAGCAGCCATCGACGCGTTGGTCAAGGACGTCGATGCGCGCCATGGTCCGATCGCCATTCTCGTCAACAACGCGGGCGTCACGCGCGACAACCTGATCGTGCGCATGAAGGACGAGGATTGGGACGAGATCATCGCGATCGATCTCAAACCGGCATTTCGCCTCGCGAAGAGCGTGCTTCGCGCCATGATGAAGGCGCGGCATGGCCGGATCATTCAGATCGGCTCGGTCGTCGGGACGTCGGGCAACGCGGGGCAGACGAACTACGCGGCCGCGAAGTCGGCGCTTCTTGGATTCACGAAGTCGCTTGCCCTCGAGGTCGGCAGCCGTGACATCACCGTCAATTGCGTGGCGCCCGGTTTCATCGATACCGACATGACGCGCGCGCTCGGCGCGGCGCAGCGCGAGGCGCTCGTGTCGCGGATTCCGCTCGGACGCCTCGGCACGCCGGATGACGTCGCGAACGCGGTCGTGTTCCTCGCAAGCCCGCGCGCGGCGTACATCACCGGCATGACGCTGCATGTCAACGGCGGCATGCTGATGCCGTAAGGCGTGATCGGGAATGCGAGGCGAGGCATTGGATGAAGCGTGAGCGTGAGGCGAACGGGACCGACAAAACCCGCGCAGCGACGCGCTCGCTCTGGTAAAATCCGCCGGCTTTGGTCCCGGACCCTTTGCAGGGGAGGAAATGCATGGATAACGTCGAACAGCGCGTCAAGAAGATCGTCGCCGAGCAGCTTGGCGTCAACGAGGCGGAGATCAAGAACGAATCGTCGTTCGTCGACGACCTCGGCGCCGATTCGCTCGACACCGTCGAGCTCGTCATGGCGCTCGAAGAGGAATTCGAAACCGAGATTCCCGACGACGACGCGGAAAAGATCACCACGGTGCAGCAGGCGATCGACTACGTCGGCGCGCATCTCAAGAAGTAACGGTTCATCCACGCGGCGCGCAACGGACGCGCCGCCACCTTCGCGCCGCCCTGTCGGAGGTCAGGTATCAGAGTCAGGTATCGGACCTTGCAACGCGACACGCGTCGCGCCACCGGAGACGCAGCTGCCTCTGATTCCCGTCTTCTGACTCCTGACACCTGACATGTCACGTCGCGTCGTCGTCACCGGGCTCGGCATCGTGTCGCCGGTCGGCATCGGCGTCGAGGAAGCGTGGCCGACGATCATCGCGGGTCGCAGCGGTATCGGTCCGATCACGCGCTTCGACGCGAGCGCGTTTCCGTCGCGAATCGCGGGAGAGGTGAAGAATTTCGACGTGTCGCGCTGGCTTTCGGGGAAGGAGGCGCGCCGCTACGACACGTTCATTCATTACGGGCTCGTGGCGACGATGGAAGCGATGCACGACGCGGGCCTCGACGACTTTCCCGGCGACAAGGAGCGGATCGGCGTCTGCATCGGCTCGGGCATCGGTGGTCTGCCGTTGATCGAGGACACGCATAACGCGTATCTCGCAGGCGGCCCGCGCAAAATCTCGCCGTTCTTCGTGCCGGGCTCGATCGGCAACATGGTGGCCGGGCTCGCGTCGATCCACTACGGATTGCAGGGACCGAACCTCGGCACGATCAGCGCGTGCTCGACCGGCAATCACAGCATTGGCGAGGCCGTGCGCCTCATCAAGTACGGCGACGCCGATGTGATGGTTGCCGGCGGCGCGGAAGCGTGCGTGTCGCCGCTCGGCGTGGGCGGCTTCGCCGCCGCGCGCGCGCTTTCGACGCGAAACGACGATCCCGCGACCGCCAGCCGTCCCTGGGATACCGGACGGGACGGCTTCGTGCTCGGAGAGGGCGCGGGTGTGGTCGTCGTCGAGGAATACGAGCACGCACAGGCACGCGGCGCGAAGATCTATTGCGAAGTCGCGGGCTATGGCATGAGCGCCGATGCGCATCACATCACTGCACCGCCTGAAGACGGTGGAGGTGCTGCGCGCAGCATGCTGAACGCGTTGCGCGATGGCGACTTGCAGACGATGGACGTCGATTACATCAACGCGCACGGCACGTCGACGCCGCTTGGCGACATCGCCGAGTGCATAGCAGTCAAGCGCGCGTTCGGCGGGCATGCGTACGAGCTCGCGGTGTCGTCGACCAAATCGATGACCGGGCACTTGCTCGGCGCCGCCGCGGGTATCGAGGCGGTATTCACGGTGCTCGCGATCCGCGATCAGGTGGCGCCGCCGACAGCGAACCTCGTCGATATCGATCCCAGGTGCGACCTGGATTTCGTGCCGCGTGTCGCGCGATCGATGCCGATTCGCGCCGCGATCTCGAACTCGTTCGGCTTCGGCGGCACGAACGCGACGATCGCGTTTCGTGCATTGCGCTGAGGAACGAACCCCTCACGTGGCGCTGATCGTCCAGAAATACGGCGGCACGTCGGTCGGGTCGATCGAACGCATCCGAAACGTCGCGAAGCGCGTAGCGCGCTTTCATCGCGAAGGGCATCGGGTCGTCGTCGTCGTTTCCGCGATGGCGGGCGAGACGAATCGGCTGATCGCGCTCGCGAAGGAGGTCGCGGCGCATCCGGATCCACGCGAGCTCGACGTCATCGCGGCAACGGGCGAGCAGGTGACGATCGGATTGCTCGCGATCGCGCTGCATCAGCTCGGCGTCAAGGCGCGAAGCTATACCGGTTGGCAGGTTCGCATGCTCACCGACAACGCGCATACCAAAGCGCGCATTCTCGACATCGACGAGGAGCGCGTGCGCAGCGATCTGGCGCAAGGAACGATCGTCGTCGTGGCCGGCTTCCAGGGCGTGGACAAGCAAGGCAACGTGACGACGCTCGGTCGCGGCGGTTCCGACACGTCGGCGGTTGCGCTGGCGGCGGCGCTCAAGGCCAACGAATGCCAGATCTATACCGACGTCGACGGCGTGTACACGACCGATCCGCGCATCGTTCCCGAGGCGCGGCGACTCGACAAGATCACGTTCGAGGAAATGCTCGAGCTCGCGAGCCAGGGATCGAAAGTGCTGCAGATCCGGTCGGTCGAGTTCGCGGGCAAGTACCTCGTGCGGTTACGCGTGCTGTCGTCGTTCGACGATCCCGATAACGATGCGACCGGAACGCTGATCACTTACGAGGAAGATGACGACATGGAGCAGGCGATCATTTCCGGCATCGCGTTCAACCGCGACGAAGCGAAGATTTCGGTGATGGGCGTCGAGGACCGGCCCGGCATCGCGTATGCGATCCTCGGTCCGATCGCGCAGGCGAACATCGACGTCGACATGATCGTGCAGAACATCGGCGCGTCGGGACATACCGATTTCTCGTTCACCGTGAATCGCAACGAGTATCGGAAGGCGCTCGAGGTGCTCGAAGCCGAACGGGCGAAGGGCCGTTTCGCGGCGCGCGAGGTGATCGGCGACAACCGGATTGCCAAGGTGTCGGTCGTCGGCATCGGCATGCGCTCGCACGTCGGCCTCGCATCGAAGATGTTCAAGGCGCTGGCGGACGAGGGCATCAACATACAGATGATCTCGACGTCCGAGATCAAGATCGCGGTGGTGATCGACGAGAAGTACCTCGAGCTATCGGTGCGCGTGCTGCACAAGGCGTTCGAGCTGGAGAAGGCGCCCGAGCAGGAGTGAACGTGGTAAGGTAACGATCGTCGCTCGGTGCAACGTCGCGCGACATGCTGTTGGCGCGAGCGACGTGCGCGACGGCTGGATGGAAGCAAACGGAGACGTGGCCGAGAGGTCGAAGGCACTCCCCTGCTAAGGGAGCATGCGGCCAAAAAGCTGCATCAAGGGTTCGAATCCCTTCGTCTCCGCCAGTAACTCGAATGTCCGACCCTGAGACATGGGTAACAGGTCGTACCTAAGACATAGGTAACAACCTCGGGCCGAACGGGTTGTTCAGGGGTTGCAGGGTCTTCTGCTCCAGGTCGATGTAGCCAAGATCGTAATGCATGAAGCTTACGATCCAGATGCCTTCGTCGACCTCCTTGAT
>DATFCW010000193.1:0-6695 GCA_035252665.1 Casimicrobiaceae bacterium
CGCTTCGTATTCGTTATGCGACCCAAGCCGGGTCGCAAGGCCGCCACACACGGCCCACAAAAAAGGAGGCGGGACTTCTTAAGGGTCCCGCCTCCGTCATCTACTGCGCTACTGCGTCACTTTTCCGGCATGGAGCCTTGATGGCGACTACTTTCTCTTCGACTTCGCAGGCGCGGCGCCCGCGAGCGGGACGGCGGAATTGATCGTCCGCGTACCTTTCTGCGCGAAGTTGCCGCCATAGTTCGACAGCGTGGTCACGCCGCCCACGTTGATCGCGCCGTTCGCGAACGACTGCACCGCGAAGCCGACGACAGGCAGACCGATGTACGTGGCCGGGCTCGTCGCCGTACCACCGAGGATGTCGGTGACGATCGTCGGATTCGTGCCGAGCGAATGCACCGGGGCGGCGGCGGGATCGAAGAAGCCCATGTCGAGCCATCCGTCCTGGAACGTGGTCGGTATGTTCGCCACGTTCGCCGAGCCGAGCACGTTCGAGTTGTTGAACGTGACCACGTTCGCTTCCCAGCACAGCGCGTTGGTGGCAACAGGCGGCGGCGGCGAGAAGCTGATTGGCGTCGATGTCGTTTGCTCCTCGCGGTCGTAGATCGCGAGCTGCACGTCGTCGCACGCGCCGTCGGTCTTGTTGAAGTTGCGCTGGAACGGAAGCGCCGCGGGACCCGTGCCGTTCGACACGTAGAAGCGCTTCGTCGGCATCGTCACGACCCAGTCGGTGCCCGAGTTCGTGAGCGTGTCGAGCACGAACTCGTTCATGATGTGGTCGTGCATCAGCACGGCGCTGACGGGGTCGGCCGTGCCCGAACCCCAGAACGACGTGTACGTGAAGCCGTTCGCGGTGACGACGCTCGTCGCCGGGCTGGCTTCGGTCAGGTTCGGCAACAGCGATCCGGCGCTCGAGTACAGCGACGCATTGGAGAAGTTGTCGAGCGCGACCGCGTCCTCGGTGTAATCCGCACCCGAGTTCACGTTGATGAGCGACATGCCGCCGAAGATGCCGCCGGTCGGCGGCAGCGCTTCGGAGAGCGCCAGCGAATCGGTTTCCTTGGAGCAGCCCGGCGGCACGCCGGCGACGTGCGTGACGTTGGCAGCCGTCGTCGAATCGTCGGCGAACGCCGCCATTTCGATGATCTCGACGTAGCCTTCAGTCGTGCGATCGAGCCCGGTGCCCGCACCGTCAGGTCCAAGGGCAAAGTTGACGAACGCCTGGCCGCCGCTGGGAATCGCGGGAATCGTGCACGACTTGTCGGTCGTCACGATACCGGCGCCACCGCCCATCGGGATGACGGCGGTGGTCCACACGTCCTTCGGCGACAGGAACAAGTTGAAGTCGAGCACTTCCACGCTGTTCTTGCCTTCGAGGAAGCGGACCTTGACCGCCTTCACCGACGCCGTCGAGTTGACGACCGACAACAGCGAGTTGAATGCGTTGCCCGCGCCGTCGTTACGAACGGTGTAGTACGGATAGATCAGGACCTGGCCTAAGCCGTCCGGATTCAGGTTGACCGCTTGCGCGGCACCGACAGCGCCCAGCGCGCCAACACCGGCCAGCGCGGCGCACAGCGACTTCTTCTTGAAAATATTCATGGTTGGTGATGACTCCGTTTAGTTGCCGTTTAAAGTGATCACTTTAGAACAACAGCGACCGAATCTTAGTGCAGTTCCTCGTTTCATTACAAGCAAAATCGGCGCGTCCTGGCTCCTTTGCTGTAGGCTTTTTGCAACGAACAGGCCTAACCTCTATCCACGATCCATGCCTGACCCTCGGAGATGATCCAGCTTTCGGTGAGTGGCGTCGTGATCGAGTTCGTCCGCCTGTTCCGCCTGTAGTCGTACGTGAGGTGCAGCGTGACCGTGCAGGTGTCCGCTTTGCACTCGACGTTGTCGATCTTGACCGAACGGTACATCCCCACCTTGTGCTTCGCCTTGTAGACGTCCAAGGACATCGTCGCTCTCGACGCCGGGCTCAGGTACGTATAGGCACCCGCGAGATCGCCGGCAATGAGCTTGTCCCAGCGAGCCTTCGCACGCGCGGATACGGCTTCCTGCTTCACGTTCGCCGGCGTATCCGCCGATAGGCCGCCCATCCCGGCGCAAGCGCCGAGCAGCGCCATCGCGACCACCGCCGCCGCCATCGACTGTCGTCGATTGGCGACGCCTTGCCGGCGAAAGTGCCCTAAAACGTCGCAAAACATCGCCTTAATTCGCCGCTGTCCCTCTCTCGCGCGCCCCCGAAAACGCGAACGCAACTGGAGCGCGGCGCGCGGCGAACTTGAATGAAGCGTAGCTATTTCGAATTTCATCGTCAATCTCGGGCAATGAATGCGCAGGCGTGCGACAAGCGTGTTGCGAGGGTGCAACATGCAAAAATCGCCGATTGTCGGGATTTCCCGACACTTTATTCAGTTTTCGCGCGTTGGACGGTGCGCCTCGCGCGCAAGCCGATGCACGCGTTCAGATATCGCGCAGCCGTGCGAGAAAGCGCGCTCTTCTTGAGAACGCGCGTGCTCACTTCGGCGCTGGACTGCCGGGGTTCTGAGGCTCGGCGTCGGGCTTTTGCGAAGCTCCCGGCGCCGGATGCGACTTCTCGACCGGCTCGGGCGCCGACAGCGGCGTCTGCGTCGGTTGCCCGGCGGGTGGCGGGGACGGCTTCGGCACCGAAGGCTTCGGCAGCTCCCAGCGGTAGGGATTGATCAGATCCTGGAAGCGATCCGAGTAGCTCGGCGGCGATGCCGGCCAGTTCGGCGTTCCGGGAAAGACGCGATCGAGCGTTTCCATCCGGCGCCGCAGATCCTCGATCGTCTGCTGGATGTCCTCGGTGTCGTTCACCGTATGCGGCGTGATGAACAGCACGAGCTCGCTGCGATCGTTCTGCAGCGTCTCGCTGCCGAAAAGCGCGCCCAATACCGGAAGGCGGTTGACGATCGGAAAGCCCTTGTTGCTGTTCGCCTTCGTTTCCTGAATCAATCCGCCCATCACCATGGTTTGCCCGGACGGCACCGACACGAGCGTTTGCAGCGAGCGCGTGTCGATGGGTGGCGCACCGCCAAGCACGTCGGGTTGCCCCGGACTGCTCACCTCGGCCTGAACGTCGAGCGTCACGAGCCCACCTGCATTGATGTGCGGGGTTACCTGCAAGAGCACGCCGGTATCGATGTATTGCGACGTCGTCGTGATCGCGTTCGTCGTGTCGCCGACGACCGTCTGCTGATTGATCGGGATCCGATTGCCGGCCTTGATCGTCGCCTTCTGGTTGTCGAGCGCCGCGATGTGGGGGTTAGCGATGACCTTCGTGTTCCCGTACGTGTCGAGCAGGTTCAGCACCGCCTGGACACCGCCAGGAAAGTTGGCGTTGTTGATGATGTAACTGAACCCCTGTGCCGCGGCGGCGAGCCCCGAAGCGGCGGCGCCGGCCGCACTCGTTGGAATGGCGGGATTGAACGGCTTGTTGGAGATGAAGAGACCGCCGCTGCCGCGACCCGACGGTGCGCCGCCCTTGAAGGCCCAGTCGATGCCGAAGTTCGTGGTGTCGTTGAGCTTCACCTCGGCGATCGTCACTTCGATCACGACCTGCCGCGACGGCACGTCGAGCTTGCGCAGCGCCTGCTCGATGATCGAATACTCGGAGGGCGTCGCGACGATCAGGATCGTGTTCTGATCCTTGTCCGCGACGACCTGGATGTTGCGCACGACGCCGCCGCCTTCCGCACCGCCAACGCCACCGACGCCGGTCCGCCCGCGCGCTGCCAGCGATCCGACGACGGCGCCCGCCGCGCCTCCTGCCGCAGCACCCGTGGCCACCGGATTTCGCGCGGCCGCAGCCGCGGGCGTGTTGGGTTGAATGACCGGCTGCGCCTGGAAGTTGGGCGCCGAAATGATCGATCCCGCGGGCGTGCCCGGAGCGACCGTCGGCGCGGGTGTTGGAAACGTCTGCGTCACCTGCCCGGTGAACGCCTGCTGCAGAAGCGGCCCGATATGCTCGGCGCGCTGGTTCTTCAGGTTGTAGACGTAGAAGCGCACGCCCTCGCCACTGCCGCTGTCGAGGCGCTCGATCCACTTCTTCGCCTGGTCGATGTACTCGGGATTGGGCGAGATGACGAGCAGTGCGTTCATCCGCTCGATCGGGATGATCTTCAGGATGCCGGTCAGCGGGCTCGTGTTCTTGTCGCCGATGATCTTGTCGAGCTCCGCCGAAACGCTCTTCACGTCGGCGTTCTGCAGCGTGAACACGCCGGCCGACATGCCCGCCATCCAGTCGATGTCGAACGTGTCGATCGTCTCGCGCAGATGGCGAAGCTCGGTCTCGGTGCCCGAGAGAATCAGCAGGTTGCGCGTAATGTCGGCGCGGACCGCCTGCGCGTCCTTCGCGAACGGCTCGAGGATCTTGAGCATCTCGGCCGCGCCGATGTAGCGCAGCGGCACGATCTGCACGGAATAACCTGCCGGCAGCGCGCGCGTGAAATTGCCGAGCTGCGGCGTCACGTTGCCGCGTTCCGCGGCGGTCTGCGGCAGGATTTTCCACAGCGTGCCCTCGCGCACCATCGTCGCGCCGTTCATGCGCAGGATCGTCTCGAGCGTCGCCGGCAGTGCCTCGCGCGAAATGCCCGTCGTCGTGCGGATCGTCACCTGGCCGCCGACGTTCGGGTCGATCGTGTACGACTCGTTGAGAATGTCGCCGAGGATGTTGCGCACGACCTCGCGCAGATCGGCGCCTTCGAAATTCAGCACGACGGGGCCGCCCCGCGACGCCGGCGGCGGCGGACCAGGAGGAAGCTCGCCACCGGCCTGCTCGCCGCGCAGCAGAATGCCGCTCCCCTTGTACACGCGCGAGCGCTCGGTTTCGTTCTCATTCGTGAGCGAGACCGGCCCTTCCTTGCTCGCGCTCGACGCCGTTCGCGCAGGTGCCGACACTTCGGACACCGGCTGCTGCGCGCAGGAGACAATGAGCGGCACAAGCGCGACGCCGAGCGCGCGCGGAATGCGGCGTCTTGCGACGTCGATCGTCGGTTCGTTTCGCAAAGCGCGCTGTGAACGCGGGGACTTGCGCAACACCGCGCGCGCCGTCATTGGGCGCCCTGGTTGGCGGCCGCGGCTGCCGCGCGTGCAGCGCGACGTCGCTCGGCCAGGATCTCGCTGACGCTGATCGTTCCGTTGCCCTGATTCGCCGTCGTCCCTTGCGCAGCGTTCGCAGCCGGATTCGTGGCGTTATGCGGCGCAGGTGGCGGCGCTACCGGAGGCGTGTACCGGCGCGTGGATGGGACGCCGGTACCCCCTGCCGGTACCGCGCCCGCGGGACGCACGCCTGACTGCCCCTGCGCGGCTTGCGCGGCCGGGGCGATCTGAATCGTCGACTTCGGACCGCTCGCGATCTTGAGTTGCAGCTCTTCGACGTCGCCGTTCTTCGACAGGCGCACGTGGTCGGGCTTCACCTCCGAGATCAGCGTGCCGTCGAGCGTGTCGCCCTGTCGCACCGTATGCGACTTGCCGCCCTTGATCTCGCGCAGGAACGCGGTTGCCATGTTGCCGACGACCGTCGTGCCGGTGAGCGTATAGAGTCCCTTCGGCATCGGGCCGCTCGGACCGCCTGCCGTTTGCGTCGCCGGCGGCGCGGGCCGGCGCGTCGGGTTGAACAGCTCGCGCTCGACCGTTTCCTTGCGCGCCTCGACGCCACCCTCGATCCTGTATTCCGGAAGGAGCGCGACCGTCACCGGTTGGGCTGCGGCGGCTTTCGCCGGCGCGGGATCGGGGTCGACATCGCGGCCCCATCGCGTTTCGTAGCCGATCGCCACGGCGACGATCGCGAACGGAATGCACCAGGCAATCGCATTGCGCATGAGCGCAAAGCCCTCATTCATCGCGGGGACCTTTCATGATGTCGGCTTGGCCGGGCGTGCCGCAGGCGTAGAAGGCTCCGTATAGGCCCAGCCTCCGACGTCGAGTTGCACGTTGAGCTCGGGCTCCTGCCCCGCCACCGGCTTGAAGCCGCGGAATGCGTTGAGCGGCCGCACCGTCAGGTTGTCGACGATCAGGTACGGCTCGTGCGATTCGATCGCGAGCAGGATCTTCTGCAGCGCCGGCGTCGTCGCGAAGAACTGGACGTTGACGCCGATTTCGCGGAAGCGGCCGTCCTCGCGCGGCGTCGTGTTCTGGCTGGTCGTGATGCGCCCGCCGTTGCCTTCGATAGCTGCCTTGACGAGCTCCTGCAATTCGGCGCCCGCAAGGTTGCTCGCGGTATTGCGCAGGAAGAAGCGACGGCCGTCGCGCTGCTGCATCGAGACGAGCGCGACGCGGAGCTCGGGCGCCTGCGCGGCCACGCGCTGATAGCGGCGAAGGCGATCGGAGAGATCGGCGATCGCCGTGTCGTAATGGCGATGCAAAAGGATCACCGGCACGAGCACGATCGCAAGCACCGCAGCGATCGTCACGACGAAGAGCAGCACGGCGAGCGCGCGCTGTCGCGACGGCGAAAGCTTCGACATGAGTCGGGGCGTCATCCGCCCGCCTCCTCGCCGTCGGGCGCCTCGGGTTGATCGGGCGGCGGCGCGGGCGCCACGTTCGGCGGATTGGCGTCAACGTCGGCTTGCGGGGTGGGCGACGGTGGCGGTGGCGTCGAAGGCGCAGCCGCGGCACGCGCCGGCGCGATTCGCGCTGGCGCAGCGGGCGCGTTTTCGGATTTGGCG
>DATFCW010000194.1:0-3060 GCA_035252665.1 Casimicrobiaceae bacterium
TTTTTGGTTACCAGGGCGTTGATTTTTTTCGGTGCTTTGTCTGTTGTGTCCTGCTTTGTCCGCTCTTCATGAGCGTAGCACTCTGCCCGTCCGGCCCGCCTCACGATCCATACTTTTCTCGTTCGTTCGATTTTTCCCCCGGCTAAGAACCGGTACCGCGCGCCTGGTGCTCGCGCGCTATTTTGCGGCGTGCGCATCACGACGTCGGTCGCCATCCAGGGCATGCTGTCCGTGCACGCGGCACACGCCGTCTTCACCGCTCTGACGGGGGTGGAAGGCATCAGTACCGCGGACGTGAAAGTGGGTCGCGCGACCATCGAGCATGACGGTCGGGCGACCCACGAGCAGATCATCGACGCGATCGAAACGGCCGGCTACGTCGTGACCGAGATCCGCGACGAGCGGCGGCTGCCGTTGCTCGGCCGCTAGCGCGCAGCCGCGATCAGCTCAGCAGTGGCCGTTTCGGTCTCCTCCGACTCCATGGCGACGATGCCCTGTTCGAGCCATGTGAACTCGCCCGCCATCACGCGCTGCGACAGCCGGTAGAGCGCGCCGTCCGTTGGGCCGAACAAATTGCGGTGGTGCTCGGCGATGCGCATCCGGGCTTCGCGACAGAACACATCGGCGAGGTCGATGGCGTTTGCGTCGCCGTTCCTGGCCACGCTCACCGCGCGCACGCACGATGCCGACATGGCGAACAGCTCGGCTCCGATGTCGACGGCGCGGAAGAGCACCATCTGCCGCTTCTCGAGCTTGGGGCCGAGCTTGACCATCGCGTGGAAAATCGATCGGCCTAACCGGCGGGTGGCGCGTTCGATGAAGCGCATGTGGTCGGCGAGGTGGCCGAAGTCGCCGTACGACCGGAAGCCGCCCACCCAGCGCGACGTGTACCACATGGGGTAGAACCTGGCGGACCGGCGAAGCGCGGCCATGCGCTGCTTGCCGGTCGCCTTCGGATTCACCAGGTCGAACGCCGTGCGGAAATGGAAATCGACTGCTTCGCGCGCGATGAACAGTCGCATGATCTCCGACGAGCCTTCGAAGATCAGATTGATCCGGAAGTCGCGCATCGCGCGCTCGATGGGGATCGGACGTTCGCCGCGGGCGCGCTGCGAGTCCGCGGTTTCGTAGCCGCGGCCGCCGCGAATCTGCAGCGTGTCGTCGACGATGCGCCAACCGGCTTCGGTGTTCCACATCTTCGCGATCGCGGCTTCGAGGCGGATGTCGTAGCCACCGCGGTCGGCCATCTTGCTGGCGAGCTCGGCCACCGATTCCATCGCGAACGTATTCGCCGCCATGCGCGCGAGCTTCTGCGCCACGGCTTCGTGCTTGCCGATGGGTTGTCCCCACTGCACGCGCTCGTTGGACCACTCGCGCGCCACGCGCACCATGCTCTTGCCCGCATACGCGGCGCTCGCCGGCAGCGTTAGGCGGCCCGTGTTGAGCGTGATCAGCGCCAGCTTGAGGCCTTTGCCTTCCTCCCACAAAATGTTCTCGCGCGGCACCCGCACGTTGGTGAAGCGGATGACGCCGTTCTCGATGGCCTTGAGACCCATGAACCGGCAGCGGTGCACGATCTCGACGCCGGGCCAATTGGTCTCGACGATGAACGCGGTGATCTGCTTCTTCGGCTTGCCGTGCACGACTGCATCCGGCGTGCGCGCCATCACCACCATGAGTTCCGCGCGCGTGCCGTTGGTGCACCACAACTTCTGTCCGTTCAGGATGAAGGCCGAGCCGTCCGGGGTGGGTTCGGCGGAGGTGCGCATGTTGGCGGGATCACTGCCCGCGTCGACTTCAGTCAACGCGAACGCGGAGATCGCGCCCTTGGCCAGTCGCGGAAAATATTTCTTTTTCTGCGCGTCGCTGCCGAACAACTTGAGCGGCTGCGGCAGGCCGATGGACTGGTGCGCGGAGAGCAGCGCGGTGAGCGAGCCATCGCGCGACGTGACCATGCCCATCGCGCGGATGTAGCTCGTCTGTGAGAGCCCGAGTCCGCCGTATTCGCGCGGAATCTTGATGCCGAAGGCGCCCATCTCGCGCAGCTCCTGCACGAGCGGCTCGGGGATCTCGCCGGTTCGGTCCACGTCGTCCGACGGATACCGTTCGAGGTAGCTCCGTAAGGCATCGAAGAACGGCTTCGCGCGCGCCGTTTCTTCGGGGTCGTCGGCCGGAAATGGATGAATGATCTCCGGCCTGAACCGGCCCAGAAACAATTCTTGAAGAAAGCTCGGCTGGGCCCATTCGCTCTCGCGCGCGGCTTCGGCAACGTCGCGGGCTTCTTGCTCGGAGGCCAGTCCGTGTGTGGTGTCTGCCATGCGAGATCACCCTTGTCGGTTGTGTCCCGCCTGTGCGGGAGGCGGCGCTCCCGCGTCGCATTCTCAAAATACACGCGCGCCGGGAGGCCGGACAATCAGCTGTCATCCTGATCCGCGATGTTCCAGCCATATCAGGTAGACGGCGCCGTAGAGCGCGATGGCGGCGAACGTGAACCACTGAATCGCGTAGCTCAGGTGCGGACCGTCGTCCATGGCCGGCAGCTGGAGTCGAGTTGGGGCGCCGACCGGACGTGATCCGTTCGCCAGCTCGACGACGCTGTACGGCTCGATTGCGTAAGGCAGATCCGCGCTGGCGCGCGCATAGTCGAGCTCTCTCCATGCGCGCGGATTGGTGGCGGACTGCGATGCGTCGCGGGTGCGCGCGGGCATCGGCTCGATGAATCCGTCGACGGTGGTGCGTTCGGGCTCGAGCCACAACGAGGCGTTCACCGACGACGCATCCGGCGAGTAGACCCAGCCGCGATTCACGAGCACCGCGCGCGCGCCCGTGTCGGGCTTGAGCGGCGTGATGAGGAATACGCCGGGCGCACCGTCGCGCGACCGGCCGGTGATGACGAACTGGTGGTCGTAGTCGAACGTGCCGTGGACGCGCACGCGGCGATATTTCGCGAGCGCGGTGTCGCGCGGGATGCTGTCGAGCGGCACCGGCGCCGCAGCCAGCCGCTGCTCGAACTGCGCATTGAACGCGCGGCGTTCGGCGAGCCGGTGCAATTGCCACACG
>DATFCW010000195.1:0-2211 GCA_035252665.1 Casimicrobiaceae bacterium
CGTGTCAGGTTGGGCAGCGCATCCGGCATCTCGGAGTTCTGCACGCTGCGCGCCAGCAGCAGTGCAATGGGCGTGATGAACGTCGCCAGCAGGAACAGCAGCAAAGGCAGGGCGAGCAACAGCGCATCGCGCGCAGCGCGCCGCTTCGCCTGGCGGTAACCCTCGGCGCCGCTGCCCGTCGTGCCGATGGAATCGGCAGGGAAGGTGCGGACCGAGAGCTCCGGAGTCATGCGCCGCGCGCCGGTCGATCAGGCGAGCTTTCCTATTTCGCCATCCACGTCTGGAACTGCTTGCCGATCGCGTCGCCGTTGTCGGCCCAGAACGCGGCGTTGATCTGCACCGCGTTTCGAAAGTTGTCCGGCGCGGTCGGCAGGTCGTTCAGTCGCGACTTCTCGACAAGCGGGATCGCGTCCTTGCGCGGCGGGGCGTACGGAATCCACTTGCTGAGGTCCGCAAGCGGCTGGGGCTGCGACGCGAAGACGATGAACTCTTCCGCGGTCTTCGTATGCTTCGCGCCCGTCGGCACGGCCCACCACTCGTAGTCGTACACCTGGCCGTCCCATACGATCTTGAACGGCTTGCCATCCTTCTTGACCGCGTCGGCGATCCGGCCGTTGTAGGCCATGACGAGCGCGACCGCGCCGTCGGCGAGCAACTGCGGCGCCTGCGAGCCGGCCTCCCACCACACGATGCTGCTCTTGATCGTGTCGAGCTTCTTGAAAGCGCGCGCGACCCCTTCCGGCGTTGCGAGCACCTTGTAGAGATCCGCCTTCGGCACACCGTCGGCCAGGAGCGCCCATTCCATCGCCACCTTCGGGGCCTTGCGCAACCCCCGCTTGCCGGGGAATTTCTGCAGGTCGAAGAAGTCTGCGATCGTCGTCGGCGCGGTCTTCATCTTCGAGCTGTCATACGCGTAAACGGTCGACCACACCATGCTCGCGACGGCGCACTTCGAAATGGCGCCCGGCAGGAAATCCTTGGTGTCGCCGATCTTGCTCGCGTCGAATTTCTGCAGCAGGCCCTCGTCGCACGCGGTGATCGCGTCGTTGGTCTCGAGGTCCATCAGATCCCACGTCGTGTTCTTCGCTTGCACCATCGCTTGCAGCTTCGCGATGCCGCCATCGTAGGATTCGAACGTGAAATCGGTCTTGGTCTTTTGCGTGAAGGGCGTGAAATACGCATGCTTGGCGGCCTCTTCATAGGCACCGCCGAAGTCCACGACCGACAGCGTTTCGGCGTGGACGATGCCAGTCAGGAATGCGCATGCGAGGGTCGAGCCGAGCAGGCGTCCGGAACGAAAACGAAGCGACACGGTGAACCTCCTGTTGGGGGGCGGAAAAAGTGATCGTGCGTTGTCCGGCGCGTCACGTCCTCGCGCCGGCGGAAGGCAGTTGAAGAACCTTGCAGTCGTCGTGGCGCCAACTGACTTTGACGTCTTCGCCTACGGACGGCAATTCATGATGCTTCACGTTCGGCACCTTGGCGATCATGCTGACGCCGCCGTCGAGGCTCACTTCGACGCGGTAATGATCGCCGCAATAGATGAGCGTTTGCACGCGCGCCGACAGTGCGTTGCTCGTCGTCGCTTCGTCGATGCCGAGGCGCGTGCGCTCGGGGCGCAAGGCAAGCGTTGCCGAGCTGTCGGCACGTAAGCCGTCGCTTCGTCGTCCGCGAACGATCTCGCCGTTGTCCAATGCAAGCGTGGCCCAGTGGTCGCTGAGCTCGGTGACGCGTCCGCGCAGGCCGTTGTTCTCGCCGACGAAGTTCGCGACGAATGCGTTGGCGGCGTTCTCATATAGATCGGTCGGCGTCGCGAGCTGCTGAACGCAACCATCGGAAAACACCGCCACCCGGTCGGACATCGTGAGCGCTTCGCCCTGGTCGTGCGTCACGTAGACGATGGTGAGGCCGAGGTCGCGATGCAGCCGGATGATCTCGTACTGCATCGTTTCGCGCAGGCGCTTGTCGAGCGCGCCCAGCGGCTCGTCCATCAGCACCACGCGCGGCTCGAACACCAACGCGCGCGCGAGCGCCACGCGCTGCTGCTGGCCGCCCGACAACTGCGCAGGCCGACGGCCGGCAAGGTGCGCGAGTTGCACCATGTCGAGCGCGCGGCCGACGCGCGCCTGCTGCTCGGTCTTCGACATATGCCGCACCGAGAGCGGAAACGCGACGTTCTCCGCGACCGTCAAGTGCGGAAACAGCGCGTAG
>DATFCW010000196.1:0-4156 GCA_035252665.1 Casimicrobiaceae bacterium
ACAGACGGAAAAAATCCTGCACGACAGTCGGTTGTAAAAAGTACAACACCATGTACGACGAGGCGCAGGACTTTCGCGAGCATCGTTTCGAGATCGACGCATTGGTCGCGATCCTTGCGAGCGTCGGCGTCCCGCTCTCGCGCGACATGCTTGTCCTCGATTCGGGGGGAGGCCAGGGCATGCACGTCGGCTTTCTCTCCGCGCTCGCAGGGCGCGTTTTCTGCGCGGACATCATCGACTACAGCTCGCTTTATGGCGGCGAGTTCCTGAAGCTTCTCGACGAGAAGCATCGACGAAACGGCGTCGAGTTCCACCTGGATCGCATCGCGTTCCACCAGACCGACGCCACGAATCTTTTCTATCGCGATGGGCTCTTCGATGCGGTCGTATCGATCAACGCATTCGAGCACATCGGGCATCCGGGCAAAGCGCTTGCCGAAATGATTCGCGTCACGCGCCCCGGCGGTTGCCTCTATGTATCGACCGATCCGATCTGGACGGCCGACACCGGGAGCCACTTCTTTCACCGCGTCCCCGAGCCTTGGGCACACCTTGTCTGCAGCGACGAAGAGTTCACGGCAAGAATGCGCGTAAGCGGCGCGTCAGAATCGGAAACGCGCGAGTACGAGACGGCCATGAACCGCTGGCGCGAGAAGGACTATCGCGCGGTTGTCGACGCGGCCGTCGCGAACGGAAGCATCGACGTGCTTCACCACGATGGCTGGTCGGCGGTCACCGACGAATCGCATCGTGCGCATCCGAACGTGCGCTCGTTGCTGCAACGTGGATATGCCGAGTCGGAGTTGATGCTTCGCGGTCTTCGATGGGTGTTTCGGAGGCGTTGATGCTCGATCGCGACGCGATCACGCGGCTTCTCCCGGTCTGGCGCAACGCCACTCGGTTCAGCACGAATCCCAGAGGCACCACGCCGGCAACGACGATCAACGCCGCGATGCTGCGTGCAATCGCGAGCCGATCGACGAGCAGCCAAAGCAGTGCAGCGCCCGCGACATACTGAACGACGTAAGCGAGCGGAAAGCGAAGCGCGGTTCGCCATTGAATGGCCACACGGAAAACGAATCGGCTTTGCAACGCGTAACCGAGCGCAATGCCTGCTGCATACGCGCCCGAATAAGCGACGATATAACTCGTCACGCGCATGGCAGCGACGAAAAGCGCGTACGTGACGAGCGTATTGGCGCCGCCAACGACCAAGTAGCGGACAAACTCGCCGCGCGTGTCGGCAGGCATCATGCGCGACGCGCACCTGCGCCAACCGCTGCGAGGAAATCGGAATAGTCGCGAATGTAATCGTCCGGATCGTAATAATCGGACGCGAACACGAGCAGCAGCGCATCGGCCGAATGCTGATACTGGACCGCCCACACCATGGGCGGCACGTAGAGTCCCCGGTTGGGGCGATCGAGCACGATTTCCGCGCGAGTCGTGCCATCGTCGACCATGACGCGGCAGCGACCCCGGGCGCACACGATGAACTGCTTGCACGTCCGATGCGCGTGCTCGCCCCGAAGCTCCTCGCTCGCGACGTCGAACACCATGAAATAGCGCCGCACCGCGAAAGGCACCTCGCGCCCGAACTCGCCGGCCGAGAGATCGCCGCGCATGTCATGCACGAGCACCATTTCGTGCAACGTGACGCCCGGGACCGGCGTTGGATGCGCACCTCGCGACATCGCCGGCGGCGCAATAGTCGAGTCGGGGATCGACGACGTATCGACATACCCGCTGATCGTCGCCGGGTTGCCGCGGACGATCGCATTGGCCGGTACCGTGCGCGTGACCACCGACCCCGCGGCAATCTTCGCGCAGTCGCCAATCGCGATGCCGCGCACGATCGTCGCGTTCGCACCAATCGATGCGTTGCGCCCGACGGTCGTCGCGCGATTCTCGCCTGCGCGCGACGCGGAATGGCCGCCGAGCGTCGTATTGGCGCCAACGAAGACGTTGTCGCCGATGCGCAGTCCGCGGCCGATTCGTACGCCGCTTTCGAGCGTGACGCGGTTGCCGGCAATCACGTCGTTTTCGATGTGGACATGGGCGCCGACGATACAGGCGTCGCCCAATCTGGCGTCTCGCGCGACATGGCTGAACGGGCCGATCTGCGTGCCGACGCCGAGCGATTGCGATTCGCAAAGCGCCGTCGGATGAATGCTTTGGGGGGGCCCGTCAGCGCTCATGGCGTCGTCTTTCCCGCGAAACCTTCACTCGACACGACGAGGTACGCCGGCCGTCCCTTGGTGTTTTCGTAAGCGCGCCATGCATAGGCGCCGACGATGCCGAGACCGAACACGTTCAGCGCCCCGAAGAACAGGATGACGAGCACGGTCGCGGAGTATCCCGGCACGTCGATCGCGCCGGTCAGTCTTCCGATAAGCACAAGAAGGCCGAGTACCATCGAAAGCGCGAGGCCCGCGACTCCGGCGAAGAACAGCAGGCGAACAGGCAAATCGGAGAAGGCGAACACGCTGTCCGAAAGATACTTGAGCTTGCGCTTCAGCGTCCATGCGCTCTTGCCATAGGGTCTTCGCCGCCTCGCGTAGGAGATCGTCTTGCGTCGAAATCCGAGCCAGAATAGAAGCGCGACAAGCGAGGTGTTCGCTTCGCCGAGCTTGACGAGCTCGTCGCGAAACGCGCGATTGCATCCGAAAAGATCGACGCCTCCTGGCGGAATGTCCGGCTGGATGATGCGCCGGTAAAGTCCCCAGAAGAAGGTGGACGCGAGGCGCGTTGCCAGCGGGTCCGCGCGCGATTCGCGTGTGGCCACCACCACATCGACATCGCCGACGGCGAGCGTCGAGAAAAAGCGTGCCGCGACCTCCGGCGGGTCCTGGAGATCAGCGGCGAGAACTGCAAAATATCGACCGCTGCCTTGCGCGAGGCCGGCGCTGATCGCAGCGAACGAGCCGAAGTTGCGCGCGAGAAGAATGAGCCTCGAACGCAGCGTCGATCGTGGAAGCGCCGAGCGCAACCATTGCCACGACTCGTCCGGGCTTCCATCGACAACGAAGATCGTTTCGAGGGCGCCGGCCAGGCCCGCGTGCAGCGATTCGAGCTCCTCGATCAACTTTGGGAGCGATTCGCGGTTGCGATAAACCGGGATGATCAGCGAGTAGAGCACCGAATCGGCCGATGATCCTTCGCCGCTCATCGTCTGCTCGCAAATCGCCGGTTCTCGCAGGCGCCACGATAGCCGATTTTCATCGGGCCAGCGGGATCGAAAGGCTCGAATTCGCCGGGGTCGTTTTGCACCATTGCGTGACTGCCCTGCCGCCGCAAGAGCAGGCTCAGTGACGGATGGGTCCACCGGGTTCCCATGAGCGTGCCGCTTTGCCGCAGTCGCTCGATTCCCTGCGACGCCGTGCCGGGCTCGTCGAGCACGCCGCAAAACGTCCGCATGTAAGTGAACCATCGAACGCTGCCCGCGAGATCGACGATGACCAGCGCCACAAACAGCATGACAGCGGCGATCAGTGCGATTCGCGTGTTATGGATGGTACGTAGCGCCGCATGATGCATGGCGAATATGGCGCCGACAACGAAGAGGGGCAGCAGAAGGACCAGGAACGACCGATTGAAATAGTAGAGACGATAGGCGTAATAGCCCTGCAGATCGAGCATTCGCCCGACGAATACGGCCGCAGCGACACCCGATGCCGCGAGACAGAGCCAACGCATCGGCCGGTGCGCGATCCACGCCGACGCGATCGCCAGCACGGCCGATGCCAGCACGAACGCCTGCGGATCGCGCAGGTAGGTGAAGACATTTGCCAGGAAATTGGAGGCGTTTCCCGCGTCGCGTGGCGCGACAAAACCCGAGAAGCCAATCAGCGTCGCCACGACAAACGCCAACGCTGCGATCACGAGTCCCGGCTGCTCTTCCGATCCTGCCTGCCGCCTCGCCAAGACGAACGATTGGAGCGCAAGCACGGGTCCAGCGAGCAACATGCCTTCGTACACACGCAATAGTGCAAAGGCGATCAGCGGTAGAACGTAGCCGCGCAGCACCGGGCGCGTGCCGGGTAGCGACAGGATGACGGTCGACAGCCAGACGAGCGCAAACAGAAAATTCGCTTCCGAGTTCACGAGATTCGCGCCGAATCCGTATACTGCAATGGCGCCGGCGGTCATTACGAAC
>DATFCW010000197.1:0-13483 GCA_035252665.1 Casimicrobiaceae bacterium
CGCGCCACAGGCCGGACGCGACCTCGCGCTTTCCATCGACTCGCGCTTGCAATATCTCGCGTTTCACGAGCTCGAGGCCGGCATCGCGCGCACCAAGGCGCGCGCGGGAAGCATCTGCATCCTCGATGCGAAAACGGGCGAGATTCTTGCGCTCGCGAACTTTCCCGCATACAACCCGAATCGTCGCGACAAGGTCGCGCGCGAGCGCATGCGAAACCGCGCGCTGACCGACACGTTCGAGCCCGGCTCGACGATGAAGCCGTTCACGATCGCCGCGGCGCTCGAGGCCGGCAAGGTGCGGCCGGACACGGTGATTCATACCGAGGCCGGCGCGCTGACGATCGGACCGAACACGATCCACGACGCGCATCGCGCGGGTCCGTTGACCGTTGCGCAGGTAATCCAGAAATCGTCGAACATCGGTGCGGCGAAGATCGGCCTGTCGCTTTCATCGCAAACGCTTTGGCACATGTTCTCCGGAGCGGGTTTCGGCGCGCGGCCCGCAACTGGTTTTCCCGGCGAAGTCGGCGGACGGCTGCGCGCGCCCTCGACGTGGAAGCCGATCGAGCAGGCAACGATGTCGTACGGGCACGGCGTTTCGGTGAGCCTGGTCCAGCTCGCGCGCGCGTACACGATCTTCGCTGACGATGGCGAGTTGAAGCCGGTGACGCTACTTCGCAGCGACGGTGCGGTCGCGGGACAGCCGGTGATCTCGCCGGCGACGGCGCGCGTGGTGCGCAAGATGCTCGAGCTCGTGACGCAGCCGGGCGGCACTGCGCCGCAAGCGCAGATCGCCGGCTATCACGTCGCCGGAAAAACGGGAACCGCGCGAAAGATCGAAGGCGGGCAGTACGCACGCAAGTACATCGCGTCGTTCGTCGGCATCGCGCCCGCAACGAATCCGCGGCTCATCGTCGCGATCATGATCGACGAGCCCTCCGGCGGCGATTACTACGGCGGCAGCGTCGCCGGGCCGATCTTCGCCAACGTGATGGGCGGCGCGTTGCGGATGCTGAACGTGCCGACCGACGCGCCGATCGACAACGTCGTGTTGCCGCCGCCGGGGAGCGTGGTGGAGGAGGAATCGTGACGCTCGCGGAAGCCGACGCGCTCGTCGCGACGCTTCCCGCGCTCGATGGCATCAGCGCCGACAGTCGCGCCGCCGCGCCCCGCATCGCGTTTGCCGCGTATCCCGGCAGCGGGCGCGACGGACGCGATTTCATCGGCGACGCCATCGACCGCGGCGCGCCCGCCGTCGTCTTCGAGGCGCGCGATTTCATCTGGCCGGGACGCTGGCAAATCGCGCACGCCGGCATCGACGCGCTGCGAAGCAACGTCGGCACGATCGCGTCGGCGGTCTACGGTCATCCGTCGCGGGTGCTCTTCATGATCGGCGTAACGGGGACCAACGGCAAGACGTCGTGCACCCATCTCATAGCGCGCGCGCTCGACAAGTGCGGCCGACGCGCCGCGGTCGTCGGGACGCTCGGCAAGGGGTTCGTCGACGCGCTCTCGCCGTCGTCGAACACGACGCCCGACGCGTGTCTTTTGCAGCAATGGCTCGCACGCTGGCGGCGCGAAGGCGCGGCCGCGGTTGCGATGGAAGTGTCGTCGCATGGCCTCGACCAGGGCCGCGTGAATGGCGTCGAGTTCGACGTCGCGCTCTTTACCAATCTCACGCGCGATCACCTCGACTACCACGGCACGATGGCCGCGTACGGCGAGGCCAAGGCGCGCCTTTTCGAACGGCCCGGACTGCGCGCGGCGGTGATCAACGCGGCCGATCCGTTCGGTGCGGCGCTGATCGAGCGCACGCGCGCACGTGGCACGCGGGTGATCAGCTACGGCACCAATGACGCCGATGTCTTTGCGACGAGCGTGGAAGCTCGCGCATCGGGCATGGCGATCGCGCTTCGCACGCCGCAGGGAGCGGCGCGCCTGTCGACGCCGCTGGTCGGCGCATTCAACGTGCAGAACCTGCAAGGCGTTCTCGGCGTTTTGCTCGCAAGCGACATCGCGCAAGACGATGCGATCGCCGCGCTGTCGACGCTCGACGCGCCGCCGGGACGCATGCAGCGCTTCGGTGGTGGCGATGATCCGCTCGTCATCGTCGATTACGCGCACACCCCCGACGCGCTCGCGAAAGTGCTCGACGCGATGCGGCCCGCCGTGCGCGGTGACGGTCGTCTCGTCTGCATTTTTGGCGCCGGCGGCGATCGCGATCGCGGCAAGCGCGCACCGATGGGCGAAGTCGCGGGAAGGCTCGCCGACCGCGTCTTCGTCACTTCCGACAATCCTCGGAGCGAGGACCCGCGCGAGATCGCGCAGGCGATCGCCCAGGGACTCGTCGGCGCGAAAGCGCGGTGGACGATCGACCTCGACCGGGGGCACGCGATCGAGCAAGCGATCGCCGATGCACGCGCGAACGACATCGTGATCGTCGCCGGCAAGGGGCACGAAGATTACCAGGAAGCGAACGGCGAGCGGCGAACGTTCTCCGACGCGCGTTGCGTGGCAGACGCGCTTTCACGCCGGAGGAGCCGATGATGGACACGGCGACGGCCGCCGGCGCGATCGGTGGATCCGTGATCGGCGGCTCCGTTCCCTTCCAGCGCGTAACGACCGATACGCGCGCGCTCGTTCGCGGCGATCTGTTCGTTGCGTTGCGTGGCGAACGTTTCGACGGACACGATTTCGTCGCGAAGGCGCGCGATGCGGGTGCGGCGGCGGCGCTCGTCGCACGCGATCGCGCGGGCGCGTTGTCCGGCAACCTGATCGCCGTCGACGATCCGCTGCGTTCGCTTGGCGCGCTCGCTGCGTTCTGGCGCAACCGCTTCGACATTCCGGTCGTCGCGGTGACGGGCAGCAACGGCAAAACGACGACGAAGGAGATGATCGCGTCGATCTTTCGCGCGGCGGTCGGTGCCGATCGTGTCGCCGCGACGCCGGGCAATTTCAACAACGCGATCGGCCTGCCGCTCGCGGTGCTCGGGATTCGCGCGGAACACCGTCTCGCGGTGTTCGAGCTTGGGATGAACCACCGCGGGGAGACGCGCGAGCTCGCCGTGATCGCGCAGCCGACGATTGCCGTCATCACCAACGCTCAGCGCGAGCATCAGGAATTTCTGCGCAACGTGGACGAGGTCGCGGCGGAGCATGCGGACGTGATTCGCGCACTTCGCCATCCCGGCACGGCGATTCTCAACGCCGATGATCCGCGCGTCGCGACATGGCGCGATTTAGCGCACGCGTGCGGTTGCGCCGCGCTGACGTTCGGGATGGACGCGCCTGCGGATTTCGCCGGACGATACGAAACAGCGGTCGAAGGTGCGGCGCTCGAGCTCGACTCGAAGGCGGGCAACGCGCGCGTACGTCTGCGCGTTCCCGGCCGGCACATGGCGCAAAACGCGCTCGCTGCCGTCGCGGCTGCGTACGCGGCGGAGGTCCCGCTATCGGCAATCGTCTCGGGACTCGAAAATTTTCGCCCGGTGCGCGGGCGTCTGGTATCAAAGACGACGGCGTCCGGCACGGTCGTCATCGACGATAGCTACAACGCGAATCCCGATTCGATGCGCGCCGCGATCGACGTGCTCGCCTCGAGCGCAAAACCTCGCTGGCTCGTGCTGGGCGATATGGGCGAAGTGGGCGATGACGGGCCATCGTTTCATCGCGAGATCGGCGCCTACGCGCGTGACGCCGGAATAGACCGATTGCTCGCCGCAGGTCCGCTCGCGCGCGAAGCCACGGACGCGTTCGGCACGGACGCCATGCACTTCGAATCTGTGGATGCGCTCGCGATGGCGGTCGCGGCCGAGATTCGACCGGGCGTCACCGTGCTGATCAAGGGTTCGCGCTTCATGCGCATGGAGCGCGTCGTCGAGGCATTGACCGATGAGCGGGTTGAGGATTCGCACTGATGCTGTTGTGGCTGACCGAAGTCCTGTCGCGCGACATCCGCACGTTCAACGTGTTCGGCTACATCTCGCTTCGCGCGGTGCTCGCGACGATGACCGCGCTCGTGATCTCTTTCGTCATTGGCCCGCGCATGATCACCTGGCTCACGCGGATGCGCATCGGACAGGCGGTGCGCGACGACGGTCCGCGGACCCATCTCACGAAGGCAGGCACGCCGACGATGGGTGGCGCGCTGATCCTCGTGTCGATCGCCGTCACGACGCTGTTATGGGCAGACCTCGACAATCGTTTCGTCTGGGTCGTGCTGCTCGTGACGCTCGGCTTCGGCGCGGTGGGCTGGGTGGACGATTGGCGCAAGGTCGTCGCGCGCAATCCGAAAGGGCTGTCGGCGCGCGCAAAGTTCTTGTGGCAATCGATCATCGGCATCGTTGCCGCCGTCTATCTCGCGTTCTCGGTGTCGGCGCCGAACAACGCGACGTTCGGCCAGCTCTTTCTCGCCTGGGTCGAGAGCGGTTTCTCCGCGGGACTTTCACCGAAGGCCGACCTGATCGTGCCGTTCTTCAAGACGGTTTCGTACCCGCTCGGCGTCTGGGGCTTCATGGCGCTCTCGTACTGCGTGATCGTCGGCGCGAGCAACGCGGTCAACCTGACCGACGGGCTCGACGGACTCGCGATCATGCCGACGGTGATGATCGGCGCGGCGCTCGGCATCTTCGCGTACGTCACCGGCAATGCGATCTTCGCGCGTTACCTCGGGTTTCCGCACATTCCCGGCGCGGGCGAGCTCGCCGTCATCTGCGGCGCGATCGGCGGCGCGGGACTCGGTTTCCTCTGGTTCAACGCATATCCCGCCGACGTATTCATGGGCGACGTCGGAGCGCTTGCGCTCGGCGCGGCGCTTGGCGCAATCGCGATCATCGTGCGTCAGGAGATCGTCCTTTTCATCATGGGCGGCGTGTTCGTCGTCGAGACGCTGTCCGTGATGATCCAGGTCGCATCGTTCAAGACGACCGGACGGCGCGTCTTCCGCATGGCGCCATTGCATCACCATTACGAATTGAAGGGATGGAAGGAGAACCAGGTCGTCGTGCGTTTCTGGATTATCACCATGCTCCTCGTGCTGTTCGGTTTGTCGACGCTCAAGTTGAGATGAGCGGCGTGGTTGATCGTGGACACGGGAGGAAGCGCGATGCATAAGCGCTACGAGGGTCGGCGCGCCGTCGTGCTCGGCCTCGGCATGACGGGCCTTTCGCTCGCGTTGCATCTTGCGCGACATGGCGCGAGCGTTCGCGTCGCGGACACGCGCAACGACCCGCCGAATCGCGGCGCGCTCGCACGATCGCTGCCGGGGGTGCGTGTCGAAATGGGCGATTTCTCCGATGCGACGTTCGACGGCGTTGATCTCATCGCGATCAGTCCCGGCGTCAGCCAGAACCATCCGGCGATCCGCACTGCAATTGCGGAAGGCGCGGAGCTCTTCGGCGATATCGAGCTTTTCGCGCGCGCATTGCCCGCCGGACAGAAGGTCCTCGCGGTCACGGGAACGAACGGCAAATCGACCGTCGCCTCGCTGGCGGGCGCGCTCACGAAGGCCGCAGGACTTTCGACGATCATCGCGGGAAACATCGGCTACGCGGTGCTCGATGCGCTTGCCACGATCGAAGCCGGCGCTCGATGGCCCGACGTGTTCGTTCTCGAGCTTTCGAGTTACCAGCTCGAGGTGACGGAAAGCCTGCAACCGGTTGCCGCCACGGTGCTGAACGTTTCCGCGAATCACATGGACCGCTATGCGGGCATTGCCGATTACGCGGCGGCGAAGGGTCGCATCTTCACGCGCGCCAACGTGCAGGTGCTGAATCGCGACGATTCGATCGTGCGCCTGATGCGACTCCCGGGACGCACCGTGCAGACGTTCGGCGCCGGCGTGCCGCTTTCCGAAGAGGAATGGGGTGTCGTCGAACGCGCCGACGGCACATGGCTCGCGCGCGGCGGCGAGCTGGTGATTCAGGCGTCGCGCCTTGCGCTCGTGGGTCGGCACAACGCGCAAAACGCGCTTGCCGCGCTCGCGCTCGCGTCATCGGTCGCGAAGATCGGCCGCCCGATGCTCGACGCGCTCGTCGCGTTTCGCGGATTGCCGCATCGAATGGCGCCCGTGGTCGAAGCGGGCGACGTGCTCTATATCGACGATTCGAAAGGCACGACGGTTGCCGCGACGCAGGTCGCGCTCGATGGCATCGGCCGGCCCGTCGTGCTGATCGCCGGCGGCGACGGCAAGGGACAGAGCTTCGTGCCGCTTGGCGAGAGCGTTGCGCGCACATGCCGCGCGGTGCTTCTGATCGGCCGCGATGCGCCGCGAATCGCGCGCGCGTTGGAGGGAAGCGGCGTGCGCGTCGAGATGCCGGGCACGCTCGCCATGGCGGTTCCACGCGCGATCGAGCTCGCGAACCCGGGCGATGCGGTGCTCCTTTCGCCCGCGTGCGCGAGCCTCGACCAGTTCCGCGATTACGCCGAACGCGGGCGACGTTTCGCGGAGCTCGTTCACCGACGCCTCGGAGCGGACGTCCATGCGTAAGCGGATCACCGCGACGGCGATCGTCGCCAGAACGGCGCTTCATCCGCTGCCGCGCGAGCCGCGCACGATGCTCGCGTTCGACGTGTCGCTCGCATGGTGCGCGCTGCTGCTGCTCGCGTTCGGCCTCGTGATGGTCTATTCGGCATCGATCGCGATGGCGGAGGCGTCGGCCGGCACCGGCTATCACGCGTGGTACTACCTCGCGCGGCATGCGGCATTCCTCGCGTTCGGATTGCTCGCGGCGTTCTTCACGTTCCAGGTACCGATGAAGGTGTGGCAGCGCTTCGCGATCTGGCTTTTCGTCGCGGGCGGGGTGCTCCTCGTGCTCGTGTTGATTCCCGGCATCGGAAAGTCGGTCAACGGCTCGAAGCGCTGGATTTCGTTCGTCGTGCTGAACGTTCAGCCGTCCGAGTTCATGAAGCTCGCCGTCGTGCTCTACGCCGCGAGCTACGCGGTGCGAAAGGCCGCGTTCCTGCACGCCGAGCAACCGTTGCGACAAACGCTGCTGCGCGGTTTCGCGCCGCTGTCGGCCGTGATGGTGTTGATCGGCGCGCTGTTGCTCGTCGAGCCCGATTTCGGCGCGTTCGTCGTGATTCTCGCGATCGCGTTCGCCATCCTCTTCGTCGGCGGTCTCGACTGGCGGCTGTTCCTGGGACTCGCGGTGCTCCTGCCCGTCGCGCTCGCCGCGATCCTGATCGCGGCGCCGTATCGCGTGCAGCGGCTCACGAACTTTCTCGATCCGTGGTCCGATCCGCTGCACAAGGGTTATCAGCTTTCGCATTCGCTGATCGCGTTCGGCCGCGGCGAGTGGTTCGGCGTGGGACTCGGTGCGAGCGTCGAGAAGCTTCTGTACTTGCCCGAGGCGCACACCGATTTCCTCCT
This sequence comes from Casimicrobiaceae bacterium, assembly GCA_035252665.1. Lineage (GTDB taxonomy): Bacteria > Pseudomonadota > Gammaproteobacteria > Burkholderiales > Casimicrobiaceae > VBCG01. The sequence goes on from DATFCW010000197.1 coordinate 7,370, forward strand.
CGCGGTGATTGCCGAGGAGCTGGGCTTCATCGGTGTTGCCGCAGTGATCGCGCTTTTCGCGTGGCTTCTGTTTCGGGCGTACGCGATCGGTCGGCAAGCGGCGCGCCATTCGCGTCCGTTTGCCGCGCTCGTTGCGCACGGCATCGGCGCGTGGATCGGCGTGCAGGCGTTCATCAACATGGGCGTCAACATGGGCGTGCTGCCGACGAAGGGATTGACGCTGCCGCTGCTCTCGTTCGGCGGCAGCGGAATCGTGGCGAATTGCATCGCAGTGGCGATTTTGCTGCGGATCGATTTTGAGAATAGGCAGGTCCTGCGGGGCTTCACGGTATGACTGCCACGGTCATGATCACCACCGGCGGCACCGGCGGCCATGTGTTTCCGGGACTCGCGGTCGCGGCCAAGCTTCTCGCTCGTGGTTGCCGTGTCTTCTGGCTCGGCACGCGCGAAGGGATGGAAGCGCGGCTCGTACCCGCGCACGGCGTCGACTTCGAGGCCGTGTCCTTTCGCGGCGTGCGCGGAAAAGGGCTTCGCACGCTGCTCTTCGGTCCATTGGCGCTTCTTGGCGCGTGCATCGACAGCATCCGCGTGATCAGGCGCCGACGTCCGAACGTCGTCGTGGGATTCGGCGGATTTGCGTCGTTTCCGGGTGCGCTGATGGGTGTCGCGGCGGGCAAGCCGCTGATCGTCCACGATGCGAACGCGATCGTCGGGCTCGCCAACCGGATCCTCGCGCACGCGGCCGACCGCGTGCTGCTTGGCTTTCCGGATGCGGATCGTGCCCGTTCCGCGCGCGTGAAGTGGGTCGGTAACCCGTTGCGCGACGACATCGTCTCGCTTTTGCCGCCAGCGCAACGCTTCGCCGAGCGAAGCGGCTCTCTTCGCGTGCTCGTCGTCGGCGGAAGCCTCGGCGCCGCGGCGCTCAACGATGCGTTGCCCCCCGCCGTCGCGAGCATTCCGGAAGCGCGCCGTCCACTGATCGTGCATCAGACCGGAGAGCGCCACATCGACGCGGTGCGCGACGCTTACACGAACGCGCGCGTGGCCGCTGAGTGCCTGCCATTCATCGACGACATGGCTGCGCGCTACGCGTGGGCCGACCTCGTCGTATGCCGCGGCGGCGCGCTGACGATAGCCGAGCTCGCGGCGGTGGGCCTGGGCGCGATCGTCGTGCCTTTGCCGGGCGCGATCGCCGACGAGCAAAGTGCAAATGCGCGCTTTCTGCTCGACGCCGGCGCGGCGATCGTGATGCCGCAGGACGAATTGCAATCCGCCGACAAGCCGCTCGCCGGCGTGCTCGCCGCGCTTACGCGCAGCGACGCGCTCACGATGGCGCTCGCTGCTCACCGCGTGGGAAAACGCGATGCCGCGGAGCGCGTCGCCGACGAATGTCTGGCGCTGATCAAGTGAAATGAGACACAAGGTCAAGCGCGTGCACTTCGTCGGCATCGGCGGCGCCGGGATGAGTGGCATCGCCGAGGTGCTCGCGACGCAGCGTTATCGCGTGTCCGGCTCCGATCTGCACGAGAGCGCTGCGACGCGTCGCCTTCGCGCGCTCGGCGTCGACATTGCGATCGGGCATCGTGCTGAGAACGCCCAAGGCGCCGACGCGGTCGTCGTGTCGGCCGCCGTCGCGCAGGACAACCCGGAAGTGAGCGCGGCGCGCGAGCGCGGCATCCCGATCGTTCCGCGCGCGCTGATGCTCGCCGAGCTGATGCGGTTGAAGCAGGGCATTGCCGTCGCCGGCACGCATGGAAAGACGACGACGACGAGCCTCATCGCATCGGTGCTCGCCGAAGGCGGCCTCGACCCGACGTTCGTGATCGGCGGGCGCCTGCTCGCCGCCGATGCGAACGCGCGGCTCGGCAACGGCGAGTTCCTCGTCGCCGAAGCGGACGAATCCGATGCGTCGTTCCTCTATCTTTCGCCGGTGCTCGCCGTCGTCACGAACATCGACGCCGATCACATGGAGACGTACGCGCACGATTTCGCCAAGCTTTCGCGCGCGTTCGTCGATTTCGTCCAGCGGCTTCCGTTCTACGGCGTTGCCGTCCTGTGCATCGACGATCCGCATGTGCGCGCGATCCTTCCCGACATCGCGAAAGCAGTCGTCACCTACGGCCTCGATGACGATGCCAACGTGCGGGCGTCCGACGTCGTGAACGCCGGCGGTCGCATGCGCTTCGTCGCGCACGCGAACGGTTCGCGACCGCTCGACATCGAGCTCGCGCTGGCCGGCACGCATAACGTGCGAAATGCGCTCGCGGCCATCGCAGTCGGGCGTGAGGCCGGCGTGCGCGACGACGAGATCGCGCGTGCGTTGTCCGAATTCAAGGGCGTCGACCGGCGCTTCCAGCGCCATGGCGACATCGCGCTTGCTCATGGCGGCACGTTCACGCTGATCGACGACTACGGCCATCACCCCGCGGAGATGGCGGCAACGCTCGCGGCGGTCCGTGACAGCTTTCCCGGCCGGCGGCTGGTGCTCGCGTTCCAGCCGCATCGCTTCACGCGCACGCGCGATCTGTTCGAGGATTTCGTGCGCGTGCTTTCCACTGTCGACGCGCTCGTGCTGACGGATGTTTATCCGGCCGGCGAAGCGCCGATCGTCGCTGCCGACGGGCGTGCGCTCGCGCGCGCTGTGCGCGTGGCGGGACGCGTCGAGCCGGTGTTCGTCGAATCGATCGGCGACATGGCGGATGCGATCCGCGACGTGGCGCGCGACGGCGATGTCGTCGTCACGATGGGAGCGGGGTCGATCGGTACGGTGCCCGCGCAGTTGGGCTCGGCGCCATGATGATGACGGACCCGCTCACGTTTCGTGGACTGCGCGGCATGTTGTTGCGGAACGCGCAGCTTGCCCGCCACACGACGTGGCGTGCGGGCGGCGCCGCCGATGTGTTGTACGTACCGGCGGATCGAGACGACCTCGCGCGTTTCCTGCGGACGTTACCACCCGCCACACCGGTCACGACGCTCGGGCTCGGCAGCAACGTGCTCGTCCGCGACGGCGGCGTGCGCGGCGCCGTCGTGCTCATGCACGACCCGGGCGCGGGTATCGCGATCGCCGACGGGCTCGTTCGCGCCGATGCCGGCCTCGCAAGCCCCAAGCTGGCGCGCTTCGCGGCAGTGCATGGCTGCGCGCAAGCTGAGTTCCTTGCCGGCATTCCCGGCACCGTCGGCGGCGCGCTCGCGATGAACGCCGGCTGCTACGGCGGCGAAACGTGGCGGCACGTCGCACGGGTCGAGACGCTTTCGCGCGACGGGCAGTTCGCGGTGCGTACGTGCGACGACTACGAGATCGGCTATCGCAGCGTTCGCCTTCGCGATCCAGACGTGTCCTTCGAGATCTTCACCGTTGCCTGGTTTCGTTTTCCGCTCGGCGACATCGCGAACGCGCGCGCCGAGATCAAGTCGCTGCTCGCGCGTCGCATCGCGACGCAGCCCTTGTCGCTGCCGAACGCAGGCAGCGTGTTTCGCAACCCGCCCGGCGACCACGCGGCACGGCTCATCGAATCGTGCGGGCTCAAGGGACATGCGATCGGCGGCGCACGCGTCTCGGAGCGCCACGCCAATTTCATCGTGAACGCGCAGCGGCGCGCGCGCGCGGCCGATATCGAGGCGTTGATCGCGCACGTTCAGGCGGTGGTCTCGGCGAAGACCGGCGTCTCGCTCGAGCCGGAAGTACGGATCGTGGGGGAAGCGGCATGACGGCCGAGAATTTCGGCAAGGTCGCCGTCCTGATGGGCGGGCCTTCGTCGGAGCGCGAGATCTCGCTGCTTTCCGGCAACGCGGTATTGAAGGCGTTGCGTGAGAGGGGTGTCGACGCGCACGCGTTCGATCCGGCCGAGCGCGATCTCGCCGAGCTTCGACGCGAAGGCTTCGAGCGCGTCTTCATCGCGCTGCACGGCCGTTTCGGCGAGGACGGCACCGTGCAGGGCGCGCTCGAGACGCTTCGCATTCCCTACACGGGCAGCGGCGTGATGGCGTCCGCGCTCGCGATGGACAAGTGGCGCACGAAGCTCGTATGGATTGCAAGCGGCATCCCGACGCCGCGCTATCGCGTCGTCGACGCGTCGACCGACTGGCAACGCATCGTTGCCGAGCTCGGATTGCCACTGATCGTGAAGCCCGCGCGCGAAGGCTCGACGATCGGCATCACGAAGGTGACGACGGTCGACCACGACGAGATGTGGCTTGCCTACGAGGTCGCCGCGCGTCACGACACGCTCGTGCTCGTCGAGGAGTTTGTCGCGGGCACCGAGCTCACGGCGTCGATCGTCAACGGCCGCGCGCTGCCGCTGATCCGCATCGAGGCGCCGCAAGGCAACTACGACTACCACAACAAGTACTTCTCCGACGAGACGAAGTACTTCTGTCCGAGCGGCATCGCTGAGACGCTCGAAGCCGACATTCGCGCGAAGGCCCTCGCCGCGTTCGACGTCGTCGGTTGCAGCGGATGGGGCCGGCTGGACCTGATGCTTCGCGGCGATGGCTCGTACTCGTTCCTCGAAGTCAACACGTCGCCCGGCATGACCGGACATTCGTTGGTCCCGATGGCGGCGCGGCAGGCCGGCATTTCGTTTGCCGATCTTTGCATCGAAATCCTCGCGAGCGCCCATGTGGGATGACGCGCGCCAACTCAATGCGATCGCGATCACGCTCGCGTCGATCGCACTCGCCTTTCTCGGCTGGGCCGTCGTCGGCTGTGTGGCGAGGATGCACACGTTTGCATTTCGCGACGTCGTCGTCACCACACCGCTCGCGAGGGCGAGCGGCGCGCACGTCGAGGCGGTCGTCCGCAGCGAGCTGTCCGGCACGTTCTTCACGATGAACCTCGATCGCGCGCGCGAGGCGCTGGCGAAAATCCCTTGGGTGCGCTCGGTGGCGCTTCGCCGTCGATGGCCGCGCAGGCTCGAGATCGAGATCGACGAGCACGAGCCGTTCGCGCGCTTCAACGACAACGCGCTCGTCGACAACGACGGGCAGGTGTTCGTCGCGAGCTACGCCGGCGAGCTGCCGCAGTTTCACGGTCCCGACGGGCAGGCTGCGCTGATGGAGACGCGGTACCGCGAATGGAAGGCCGTACTCGCGCCGCTGCGGCTTTCAGTCACCGGTCTCGACCTTTCCGCGCGCGGTGGCTGGCAAATCGACGCCGAGGACGACGAAGGTCCGATCACGCTCGAGCTCGGACGCGACGATGTCGACGCGCGGCTTGCGCGCTTCGTTGGCGTGTACGGACGCACGATCGGTGTGCTGGCACGCAACGGCACGCACATCGATCGCATCGATCTTCGCTATCGCAACGGTTTCGCGGCCCGCATGCCGGGATTCCGCGAGAAGCCGCCGCGCAAGGTTTCATGAAGAAGGGCCAAGGGGAATCGTGAAAGACAACACCAACCTGATCGTCGGGCTCGACATCGGGACCTCGAAGATCGTCGCGATCGTCGCCGAGGTGTTGCCCGACGGCGGTCTCAACGTCATCGGTCTCGGCACGCAACCGTCGCGCGGCTTGAAGAAGGGCGTCGTCGTCAACATCGAAGCGACGATGGCATCGATCCAGCGCGTGCTCGAGGAAGCCGAATTGATGGCCGACTGCCGGATCAGCGAGGTCGTCACGGGGATCGCCGGAAGTCACATCCGCAGCCTCAACTCGAGCGGCATGGTCGCGATCAAGGAGAAGGAGGTCACGCAGGCCGACATCGATCGCGTCGTCGACACGGCGAAGGCGATCGCGATCCCGAACGATCAGCAGGTGCTGCACATCCTGCCCCAGGAATTCATCATCGACGGGCAGGAGGACGTGCGCGAGCCGCTCGGCATGAGCGGCGTGCGGCTCGAGGTGAAGGTGCACATCGTCACCGGCGCCGTGTCCGCCGTCGAGAACATCACGAAGTGCGTGCGACGCTGCGGCCTCGAGGTGCGCGACATGATGTTGCAGCCGCTCGCATCCGCGAAAGCCGTCCTGAACGACGACGAGAAGGAGCTCGGCGTGTGTCTGATGGACATCGGCGGCGGCACCACCGACATCGCCGTGTTCGCAGGCGGCGCGATTCGTCACACCGCGGTCATTCCCATCGCGGGCGATCAGGTGACGAACGACATCGCGATGAC
>DATFCW010000198.1:0-2442 GCA_035252665.1 Casimicrobiaceae bacterium
CTCGCTCGTCTTTCGAATCGCACCCGATCACGAGCTTTTCCTGAAGACCACCTTTGCTCGCAACGACTTCACGTTCCGGTTGAGCCCCACGGCGGTCTCGAGCGAGACGACCTTCGTCGGACGCAACCGCTTTCTGCTTCCGCCCGCAAGCCCGTTCTATCCGCATGACTTCGCGCGGGCATTCGGCATCGATGGCACGCCACTCAACGTGTATTGGCGCGCCCAGGAGCTCGGCGACCGCGCCATCGAACCGACGACGAGGCAATGGAACATCGTCGCGGGCATGCGTAGCGTCGCTGCAGGGTGGCGCTACGACGGCGCGTTCGATTACAGTCGCGGCGAGGTCGAGACCCGCTACAACGGCGGCTTCGTGCGCGAGTCGCTGCTTCTGCCAATCCTCGACAGCGGCGCAGTCGACCCGTTCGCCGCGAACGCGCAGGACATCGTCGACCGGATGTCAACCGCGAAGATCGACGGCATCATGCGAAGCGGCACGTCGAGCATCGCCTCGGTTGATCTCCATGCATCACGCGATGTGCTCGCGCTGCCGGCGGGTCCGCTGCTCGCGGCCCTTGGCGCCACCGTATTCCAGGAGAGGCTCACCAACGGCGCCGACCCGGTGTTCGCGTCGGGCGACGTCCTCGACACGCGATCGTCCGAGTCGCTGGCGGGCTCGCGTAACGTCTTCGCGGCATTCGCCGAAACGAGCGTTCCGCTTTACCGGTCGCTGGAAGTCGATCTCGCGCTGCGATACGACCACTACAGCGATTTCGGCGGCACGGCGAATCCCAAAATCTCCGTTCGCTGGCAGCCGAAGTCGAAGGTGCTGCTCCGTGCCTCGGCGGGCACCGGCTTCCTCGCGCCAAGCTTGCAGGGACTCGCCCTCTCGCCGAGTTTCGGCGTCACCCAGGAACGCCACGACGACCCGGCACGCTGTCCTTTTACGATGTCGGCACAGGATTGCGACCGCCTGTTCTCGGTGCAATTTGGCGGCAACCCGGCGCTTCGTCCGGTCACGTCGACGCAGTGGAGCGCAGGTGGTGTCTGGTCGCCGCTCTCGGGCTTGTCGCTAGGCGTCGATTACGTGTCGATCGCGCTCGACAACCGCATCAATTTCTTCTCGATCGCGCAGATCTTCGGTCAGTGTCCCGACGGGGTGAACGGCCGGACGTGCTACCTGATCCATCGTGGACCGATCGATCCGCGGTATCCCGCGCTTCCAGGGCCGATCGTTCAGGTCGATCAGTTCCTGACGAACCTTGGCAAGGCGAAGGTGAGCGCGATCGACGTGGACGCGCATTACGCATCTCCGCCGTGGACCTGGGGACGGATGACTGTCGACTTCAGTGGCACGTACAACATTCAGCATCTCGAGCAGCAAGCCGACGGCAGCTATGTCGACCTGGTCGGCAGGTATTCCGCCTCGGGCGGCAATCCCGGCGTGATTCCGCGATGGCGACATTACCTCGTGATCGGCTGGAGCTTCGGCCGGAGCTCGATCACGATGGACGAGCGCTACCAGACGGGTGCGTACGATCAGTTCCCGGTCCCGGGACCGAGGAGAATCGGCGACTACGATCTGTGGGACGTGAGTTATGCCTACCGTGGCTTTCCCGGCTGGACGCTTTCCGCGGGCATCAGGAATCTTTTCGACCGCGACCCACCGTTCTCCAATCAGAATCAGAATCCGCAGGTCGGATACGACCCTTCGTACGCCGATCCGCGCGGCCGGCAATATTGGGTCGGCGTGAAGTACGCATTCAGATGAGGGAAGCCATCGACGCTCGCGGACGCAGACAGCGCGGAGCACGCGCTCTTGGCTTTGCTGCGAGGTCGCTCGCATTGACGTCGGCATGGATTGCGCTGGCGGCGTCTTGTGCGCATGCAACATCGACGAGCGTTGTCGACATCCCGACGCGCGATGCCACGCAGCGCTTTCTTTACGTGCGCCCGGATGCGCCCGTGGCGAACATCGTCTATCTTCCGGGCACCAATGGCATTCTCGGCATCACGAACGACGGCACGATGCCCACGCGCGCCGGCCACTGCGGGCCGTTTGTTCGAAACCGCGCCGCTTTGGCGGCGCGGGGCTTCGCGCTCGCGCTCGTCGACCAGACGTCGGACCAAAGGATTCGACAATTCGACGACATTCGCTCCGTCGTCGCATACCTGCGTCGTCGCGACGACGTTCCGATCTGGATCGCCGGCGGCAGCGCTTCGTCGACGGCGGCGCTCGACGTCGCGGTCCGGTCGCCGCGCGATGAACGCATCGGTCTGATGATCTTCTCGCCGTACGAGCCTGATACCGCGCTGGCCGCGCAAGTGAGGCGGCCGACGCTCGTCGTCTACAATCGGGACGATCATCCGGCGGCGCCCTTCGTAAGGGCGCTCGTCGACGCCCTCGCCGAGAGCCCAATGACGGAGAGCATCGTCCTTGCCGGC
>DATFCW010000199.1:0-14661 GCA_035252665.1 Casimicrobiaceae bacterium
CGTCAGGTATACGACCCCAGGTTGCAGCCGAAAGCGTCCGGCGCCTGCATCAGCGGTGCTCCTGGCAAGACTTCCATCACTTCCCAGAAGTCTTCCTTGTTGCGCATCTCGGACGGCTTTTTGCCCTTGACGATGATCACCGGCCGGACGAGCTGATGGTCGGCGGCGCGCCAGTACACCTCGCCGACGATCGAATTGATCTTGCGCCCCGCTTCGTACGACTTGATCACGTCGGGCGGATAGAACGTTCCGGCATGCTCGACGGCATCCGCCCAGAGGGCGAATTCCATGTAGGAGTTCTCGGCGCCCCACTCGGGACGATAGTTGTATTTCTTCTGGAACGCGTCGACGAACATCTTCGCGAGTGGGAACTTGTCTTCGAGTGTCCACCAGAAGTCCGTCGCGGCGTAAACGCCTTCGGTGATGTCGGCGCCCACTTCAGGTGCGAGGAACGGGATCTGGTAGGGAATGACCAGCTTCATTTTCGGCAGGATGCCGAACTGCTTCGCCTGCTGCGTCGACAGCACGGCGTCGTGTCCCCAGTTGACGTTGATCAGGAACTCGGCGCCGGAGTTCGCGATGTTCGTCAGGTACGAGCTGTAATCGGGCGCGCCGAGCGGCGACACCTGGTTCGTCACCATCGTCCAGCCGCCGTTCTTGGTCAGATAGTCGTTGACCGACTTGGTGACCGTATGGCCGTAGGTGTAGTCGGGCGTCATGAACGCTGCCTTGCGGTTCTTGCCGTACACCTTGACGAGCACCGGACCGATCGCGTTGGCCGCCGTCTCGCCGTAGAAATCCTGCCGGAATCCATAGCGTACGCAATCCTTGCCCGTCGTATCGTTCGAGCCCGAGATTCCAGCGACGTAGAGAACTTTCTCGCGCTGCGCGAGCTTGTTCAACGCAACCGCGACCGCGCTCGACGTCGAGCCCGTCATGAGGATCACTTTGTTCTCGCTGATGAAGCGCTGCTGCGCCTGCACCGCGGTATTCGGCTTGGCCTCCGAATCGGCGACGACATACTTCACCTGCTTGCCGAGCACGCCCTTGGTCGTCTTCGGCGACATCGCCTTGATGAGCGGATGGCCGGTATTGATGTGATCGACCGCGAGCTCGTAGCCCTTGAGCTCGTCCTCGCCCTGCACTGCGTAGGTCCCGGTGCGCGGCACCGTGATGCCGATGTATACCGAATCGCCCTGCGATCCCGCGGGCCACGTGCCGATCGGGGGTTGATCGGCCGCCCATGCGCGCGATGCGAAACCGGCCGGGAGCGCGAGCCCACCCGCAACGCCGAGGCCCGCGCGCACGAAGTCGCGACGGCTGAAGCCGCTGGAATTCGATTTACGATCTCGCATTACATTCTCCTCCAGATGAACTGCCGGTTTGTCTTTCGATATCGCGACGCGACGTTGCCGCAATTCGCGTGGCGCGGGATATTACTACTGCAATTGCCAGCCGATGGTTCGGCGCGATCGCCGGCCTTCCGTCAGCCTGAAGTTTCCCGGATTGTACGACGGGCGCACTGCGGCAGCTTGGCCTTTCGGCGTCCTTCGAGGATGGAGGCAGACGGGCACCGTTTGGGCGGTCGATCGATGCGCCGGCGAGCCCTCGACCTTCCGGCAAAGCGAACCCGCGAAAGCGAGCCGATGCTTGGGGCGGGAGTGTATCGGAGTACGATATGTTGTCAACCCATCCCGGGATCGACACCCGATGACGTTCGTCGACAACGCCGGAAATGTTACCTAGGTCGAACGGAGCCCACAGAACCAGCCGCACCACGCACCCGCGGCGGCCCCGAGCGAAGCTCGATTCGTCGGAATACGAGGCGCTCGCCGCGTTTCGCTACGAGCTTCGGCACTTCCTGTCGTTCAGCGAGCTGGCCGCCGCACGGATGGGGCTCGCGGCGCAGCAATACCAGGCGCTCCTCGCGATCAAGGCCTGCGCCGGGCGCAGCGACGTGACGATCAACGAGCTTGCGAGCCTGCTTTTCATCAAGCACAACAGCGCCGTCGGGCTCGTCGACAGGCTCGAATCGGAGGGACTCGTCACGCGAAACATCGCACTCGAGGATCGCCGCAAGGTCAACCTGCGGCTCACGCGCAAAGGTGCGCGGGTGTTCGAGCGACTGGCCGGCGTGCATCGCGACGAATTGCGACGCATCGGGCCGAAGCTCGCGGAGTTTTTGAACGAATTCGGGCGAGCGCCGCGCAGAACAGTTTAGGCCATAGACGGGGTCAGAAACGAAGTCGGTGCCAAAGACGTTTTTCCCCAACGGCCGGGACAATTCCTAGCAGCAGCGCCGGGAAATACATCTCTGGACCGATTTCGGTATCACTTGTGCACCACGACCGAGCAGGCCCCCTCGCGCCGCAGCACATTGACGCCGACGTCGTCTCCCTGGCGCGCGAACGCAAGATCCACGGCCGCATCGCCGATCCGTAATCCGTTGATCTGCAGATCCGAGAGCGGCTGCGGGAGCATCGGGCTATTGAACGATGCAATTTTGCGCGGACCGTCGATCGCCAGGCCCAGACACGCGGTGAGCAGAAGAAACACCGCGCCCGACGCCCACGTTTGCGGTTTGCACGACACCGGATAGAGCGTCGGGCTCTCGCCGTTTCGCCGCGGAAAACCGCAAAAGAGCTCGGGCGGCCGATGCAGGTCGAACCAGCGGGTCGCGTCGAAGAGCGCCGACATGACGCGCACCGCCTCGCTGCGCAATCCGTAGCGCGCGAACCCGGCGGCGACGATCGCATTGTCGTGCGGCCATACCGAGCCGTTGTGATACGACATCGGGTTGTAGCGCGCTTCGGTGTTCGCGACCGTGCGAATGCCCCAGCCCGAAAATGATGCGCGATCGAGAAGCGTCTGCGCGACGGCGCGCGCGCGCTCGTCGCTCGCAATTCCGGTGAAGAGGCAATGCCCGGCGTTCGACGCGACAACCCGACAAGGCTTCCCGGATCCGTCGAGCGCAAGCGCATACGTTCCGAGATCCTCGCACCAGAACGACTGCTCGAAGCGTTCGCGTAGCGACTCCGCTTCCCGCGCCAGCTTGTTGGCGCGCTCTGGCATCTCGAGCGCCCGCGCGAGCATCGATGCCGCCTTCTTGCCCGCGTAGACGTAGCCCTGCACTTCGCAAAGCGCGATCGGCGGCTCGGCGAGCCTGCCGTCGTGGTGGAAGACCGAATCGTACGAATCCTTCCAACCCTGTTGCACCAGACCGTGCTTCGATTGGCGCGCGTAGTCGACGAATCCATCGCCATTGCTGTCGCCATAACGGTCGATCCATTCGAGCGCGCGGTCGATGTTCGGCCAGATCTCGCGGATGAACGACAGGTCAGCGCTTCGTTCGTAGTACGCGCCCGCGAGCATCAGGAAAAGCGGCGTCGCGTCGACCGAGCCGTAGTAGCGGCCGAACGGGACCTCGCCGAGCTTCGCCATCTCGCCGCCACGCATCTCGTGCAGGATCTTGCCGGGCTGCGCATCCTGCTCGTCGTTCACGAAATCGGCCTGGGTGGCCGAGAGAAACTGCAGTACGCCGCGCGCGACATCCGGCTTGAACCAGAGGTATTCGAGCCCGACGATGATGCCGTCGCGGCCGAATTCCGTGCTGAACCACGGCACCCCGGCAAACGGATAACGACCGTGCGCGGTTTTCGTTTCCATCATGTAGAGATCGGACGCGCCGCGCGTCAGCCATTCGTTGAAGCCGCTGCTCGACGTCGTGATCGCCGGGGTCTTCGACCGCGCGTGCCCGAGCGCGTCGGCGGATGCGTGCGCGGCGTTCTCGTAGCTCGATACCGAGCGCGACGAGCGCGACAGATGCTTTCGCCGCGCTGCCATGTCGCGTGGAAGATCCTCCTCGCACGTAATCTCGACGTGACAGGTCGCTTCGCCGCGCGGCTCGAGACGCAGCCGATAGCGCGCCTGCGATTGTGAAAGCTGCGTGGGCTTCGGCTCGAATACGAATTGCGTGCCGCGAACGCAGCCGTCGAGACCTTCGTAGACGAGAAGCGCCGCGTCGGCAATGACTTCGGCATCGAGCTTCTTTCCGCGCCGCTCGCGCTTCGCCCCGCGCACTTCGAAGATATCGCGATAGTCGGCGTCGAAATCGATTGTCAGCTCGATGACGACCGCCGTGAGACCGTAGTTCGAAACGCGCAGCCGCTCGTGGCACGCGGGTCCCCACAGCACCTTCGAGCGGAACACGTGCACGCTGCCGCGAGGGATGATCACCTCCGCCGCGTGCGGAATGTCCGGGTTCATCAGGTCGACGGCGAGGACGGCGTTGTCCTCCTTGATCGTCGAGCTCAGGAGCAGCGGCCGCTCGCTCGCCATGCGAAGCGCGAGCTTCGACAGGAAGCGCGTGTCGCGGTGGTAAAGACCAAGTGCCCCGGTGCCGATCTCTTCGATGTCGCCGAACCGATCGAAGATCGCGAACGTGTCGCCCTGCTTGAGAACGCAGGTGCGATCGTCGACGCGGCTCGACGTTGACAGAATGTAGAACCCGTCCTGAAGGCGAACGACATCTTCCATGCCTCGCGTCTCCTGTTCGTTGCGACCTCCTGCGGTCTTCAGGCCACGCGCTTCGCCGATTGCGCGATCAGTTGCTCGTACACGTCGACGTAGTCGCGCGCCATCCGGTCGGCCGTGAAGCGCTGCTCGAACACTTCGCGGCAGCGCGCACGGCTCAACTGCGGCACGCGGCGCACGGCCTCGATCGCGTCGCCGAGATCGCACACGATGAAGCCCGTACGGCCCTCTTCCATGACTTCGGGCACAGAGCCACTGCTGTAGGCGATCACCGGCGTACCGCAGGCCATCGCCTCGATCATCACGATGCCGAACGGCTCTGGCCAGTCGATCGGGAACAGGAGCGCGCGCGCGTTGCCGAGGAACTCGTCCTTGCGATCGTCGCCGATCTCGCCCAGGAATTCGACCAGCGGGTCGTGCAGCATCGGCTCGACGATGCTCTCGAAGTAATCCTGGTCGGCCTTGTCGACCTTCGCCGCGATGCGCAGCGGGATGCCGACCTGCCGCGCGATCTCGATCGCGCGGTCGATGCCCTTCTCCGGCGAGACGCGTCCGAGGCACGCGAGATAGTCGCCGAGCTCCGGACGGAAGTGGTACAGGTTCGGCGGCAAACCGTGGTAGACGGTGGACTGCCAGTTGACCCAAGGCAGCGGCTCGCGCTGCGAATCGGAGATCGACACCAGCGGCATTTCGGGAAACGCCCGATAGAGCGGCACGAGGTCGGGAATGTCGAGGCGTCCGTGCAGCGTCGTCACGTGCCGGTATGCCTGGCGTCGCGACAAGGGAAAATGCAGGTAGTCGATATGGAAGTGAATGACGTCGAATTCGTCCGACTGCTGCATCACCTGCTCGAGCAGTACGATGTGGTGCGCGAGTTGGTCGACGCATCCGGGATCGAGCCGCAACGCTTTTGGACAGACGGGCACGAGCGTCGCCGACGTTTCCGAATCGCCGCTCGCGAAGAGCGTGACGTCGTGGCCGAGCGCGACCAGAGCCTCGGTCAGATAGGAAACGATGCGTTCCGTTCCGCCGTAGTACTTCGGAGGAACGCTTTCGTAGAGGGGTGCGACCTGAGCGATTCGCAGTGGCCGTCCGGCGAGTCGTGCATTCATGCCTCGACTTTGACCACGCGGCTCGCGCATGATTCGCAAAGTCATTACAAACTGCCATGCGTCGGTGCATGGCGGTGCAGCGTGTAAGACTTTCAAATGCCTTCGGTCATCACCAGGCTTCCGACCGAAGCGCGCTTGCGAAGCGCGAGCGCAGGCGCGTAGTCGGGCGAGTCGTACCACGCCTGCAGGCGTTCGATCGACGGAAACTCGACGATCACGAGACGCGATGGCGACCAGTTGCCTTCGAGCGTCACGGTCTTGCCGCCGCGCGCGAGAAAGCGTCCACCGAAGGCCGCGATCGATTCGCCGACGGTTCGCCGGCATTCGGCATAGCCTTCGGGGTCCGTGACTTCGATATCGGCGACGAGATAGGCAGGCATGTCGTTCGATCCTTGCGTTCAAGAAAGTGACGAGATGGCCCTCGCATGCATCGGCTCGGTCTCGGCGAACGCGTTCACGGTGCAATCGAGGTCACGAAGCAGGCCGTCGTGGAGGCCGTAGATCCAGCCGTGAATCGACAGCGGCTGGCCGCGATCCCACGCATCGCGAACGATCGTCGTCTGGCAGACGTTTCGCACCTGCTCGATCACGTTGAGCTCACATAGACGATCGACGGCCAAAGAACGATCGGCGATGGCCGCGACAAGACGCTCGTGCCGCTGATGGACGTCCTGCACGTGGCGCAGCCAATTGTCACAGAGCCCAACGCGCTCGCGCGCGAAGGCAGCATGGACGCCGCCGCAACGGTAGTGACCGCAGACGATCACGTGCGAAACCTTGAGAACGTCGATCGCGAACTGCGTCACCGACAGGCAGTTGAGGTCGGTGTGCACGACGAGGTTGGCGACGTTGCGGTGAACGAACACCTCTCCCGGAGGCAGACCGACGATTTCGTTCGCGGGCACGCGGCTGTCGGCACAGCCGATCCACAGGTAATCGGGACGCTGCTGGCGCGACAAACGCGGGAAGAAGTCGGGATCCTGCGCGCGGATGCGCGCCGACCAGGCCCTGTTGTTCGCGAAGAGGTGGCTCAGCGTTCGCATGCGGGATGCACCGCCACGTTCACTTGACGAACACCGTATCGTCCTTGGGCTGCGGTGGAATCTTGATTGCGATCGCCTTGACCGGGCCCTGCGCGACGATCGTTCCCGCGTGCGCCGTGCCTTTCGGAATCACGATCAGCGTTCCGGGTTTGAACTCCTTGCGCTCGTCGCCGAGCCACATGGTGCCGCTGCCCTCCACGATGTATTGGATCTCGTTGGTTTGGGGATGGATGTGCTTGGCCACGTTGCCGGATTGGATCTGGATCGTCGCGTTGTCGGTGACGACCAGCATCTTCGTGTTCATTTCGGGATTCGATGTCTTCGGAAGGTCGTCGTGGCGAAGCGCCATCAGGTCGATCATTGCGGGAACGAGCGGCGGCGCCGTCGCGGCGCGCGCCTCGCGCACCGCATGACGCGCGAGCTGCGGGGCGAGCGCGCCGGCAGCGAACGAAACGACGATGGCGACTGCGAGCGTAACGGTGTGGCGCATTTGGTCTCCTTTTTTCACGTTGCATTAGCGACGGGTGTCCACTGCGATTCACGCCGCCGCCTTCGGTCGGCTTCCGATGC
This sequence comes from Casimicrobiaceae bacterium, assembly GCA_035252665.1. Lineage (GTDB taxonomy): Bacteria > Pseudomonadota > Gammaproteobacteria > Burkholderiales > Casimicrobiaceae > VBCG01. The sequence continues at coordinate 7,259 of DATFCW010000199.1, forward strand.
GTCATCGTAAGTCATCGGCATGGCGTCCCGCACGTCGATCGCAGGCGCGATCGTGTTGACGTTGAGCGTGGCGAAGCTGCCTTGAGAGCTGTCCACCACAGCGGCGACGTAGACGCCGCAGTTTCTACAGACGAGAAAATCGGCAGTGCGCATCGCGAAACGATATCGCGACACCGTCGATGCATCGCGGAACCGAAAGCGGAGTCTCCCATCGGGATCGGACGTCGTTCGCGCAGCATGCCGACGACAGAAGCTGCATTGACAGGCGCGGATAGACCAGTGTCGCGGAGCTTTCGCGGTTTCGAACGTAAATGCAATGGCGGCGCAGTGGCAGCCGCCGTGAAACGTATTTGCGAAGTGTGTAGCCTGCGCCTTGGGCGCTGCCGTTGCGCGGTCCATCATCAGAATCAGTGGCTCTCGCGACCCACGGCGGCGCCTGACCCGCCGACGAGAAAATCGAGATCGACGCCGCGGTCGGCCTGCTGCACGGTATCGCAGTAGAGCTTGACCCAGCCGCGATGCGCATGCGGTGGCGGCGCTTTCCAGTGCGCGCGGCGGCGCGCGAGCTCGGCGTCAGGCACGTCGAGATGCAAGCGCCGAGCGTCCACATCGAGCTCGATTAAATCGCCGTTGCGCACGAGCGCGAGCGGTCCGCCGGCCGCGGCTTCGGGCGCGGTATGCAGCACAACCGTGCCATACGCCGTGCCCGACATCCGCGCATCGGAAATTCGCACCATGTCGGTGACGCCGCGCTTCAGGATCTTCGCGGGCAGCGCGAAGTTGCCGACCTCGGGAAAGCCGGGATAGCCCTTGGGGCCGCAGTTCTTGAGCACGAGGACGTCGTCGGGCGCCACGTCGAGCGCATCGTCGTCGATGCGCCGATTGAGATCGTCGATGTCCTCGAACACGACCGCGCGCCCGCGATGCTTCATGAGCGCAGGCGTTGCCGCGGATGGCTTCAGCACGGCGCCATCGGGCGCGAGATTGCCGCGCAGGATGGCGATGCCGCCTTGCCGCTTGAACGGTGTCGCGATCGGCGTGATCACCTTGGCGTTGTAGTTGGTTGCGTCCTTGCAGTTCTCCCAGATCGTGTTGCCGTTGACCGTCTTCACGTCCTTGTGCAGCCAATCGCCGATCTCGCGCATAACGACGGGGAGCCCGCCCGCGTAGTAGAAATCCTCCATCAGGTACTGGCCGGAGGGCATCAGGTTGACGAGGCACGGCATCTCGCGTCCGAGTCGATCCCAGTCGTCGAGCGTCAGCGTCACGCCAAGGCGCCCCGCGATTGCGAGCAGGTGGACGACCGCATTGGTCGATCCGCCGATCGCGCCGTTTACCATGATCGCGTTCTCGAAGGCTTCGCGCGTGAGAATCTTCGACATCCGCAAATCTTCGTCGACCATCTTCACGATGCGCCGACCCGCCACGCGGGCGAGCACCTTGCGCCGCGAATCGACCGCCGGAATCGCGGCGTTGGTCGGGAGGCCTATGCCGAGCGCCTCGACCATCGAGGCCATCGTCGACGCCGTGCCCATCGTCATGCAGTGACCCGCCGAGCGCGACATGCACGATTCCGCCTCGATCATGTCGGATTCGTTCATCTCACCCGTCTTGAGCATCGCGGTGAATTTCCACACGTGCGTGCCCGAGCCGATGTCTTCGCCGCGAAATTTTCCGTTCAGCATGGGCCCGCCCGAGACGCCGATCGTCGGCAGGTCGCACGATGCGGCGCCCATCAGGAGCGCCGGCGTCGTCTTGTCGCAGCCCATCATGAGCACGATGCCATCGAACGGGTTCGCGCGAACCGATTCCTCGACGTCCATCGCGCATTGATTGCGAAAGAGCATCGTCGTGGGACGCATCAGCGTCTCGCCGAGGCTCATCACCGGGAACTCGATCGGGAAGCCGCCTGCGTCCAGCACGCCGCGGCGCACATGCTCGGCGAGATCGCGAAAGTGCGCGTTGCACGGCGTCGCCTCGGACCACGTGTTGCAGATGCCGATGACCGGCCGGCCGTCGAACTGATCGTGCGGCATGCCCTGGTTTTTCATCCACGAGCGATGGACGAGGCCGTCGCGGTCGTGGCGACCGAACCATTGGGCGGAGCGGAGCTTGCGGGAGGGGTTCGAGGAATCGGTGGTCATGGCGATTTCCTGCGCTTCCGTCACGTCCGCGGACGACGCGGGATTCGCTTCATTTGCGGTTGGCTGCCTCCCGTGGCGGCCAGACGTCTTGCGCTTTGGCGTTCGATGAATGCCTCGAGCGCGCGGTGAACAGGAGCACCCGCCTCGGATGTGCCTGTCAACCTTCGTGCAGCAGCGAGCAGTTCGCCATCGACGTAGACGACGATTTTCATTTGCGAATGCGATCGCGGACAATCGACACGCTGAAAAGGTGGCTTCTGGCCCAGACAGTCACAGGCCTTGATACTTCGTATTGCGCCCTCTTGCCTTTTCGGATATCTGCTTGCGTTGTTGAGGAGCTTCGTCTTTACGGCTGCCTCGAGGTCGACCGAAAGATCGTGCACGAGATAGCTCACCAATATCACGATATCGGCGATTTCGTCGAGAATCCGTGCGCGGCGCACTCGAGTCAGCTCGCCCAAGTCGTTGTCGGCTGCCCATACGAATGTCTCGAGTAACTCCGCAGGCTCGACCGAGATATCAGCCGCTAGATTTCGCGGTGCATGAAACTGCTCCCAGTCCCTCTCCCGGCGGAATGCGAGCAGCGCATTAAGTGTCGTTTCCGACAGCAAGGGTCACCTTTCAGCTGTTAGTCCTGATATCGGTGGGTGTTGTGCCATCGCAAGAATTCCCGATCAGGCTTCATCGTGGCGCTTGCCGGAAGGTTTGCAAGGGTACAGCCGTGAAGCCGATAGTAAGCTTTGCCGTTGAACCATTCGTCTCGGATTCGGTGACTCACCTCGACGCGAAGCTCCGGTGTGACCGTTACGAGGCCCAGATCGAACAATTTATGAAAGTCAGCACGCAATAGCAATGCGTTGGAAACATGATTGGGTCCCTTTTCCGAGAACGGCAGTATGTGCGCCGCCTCGAGCACTGGCAACGTATGTTCACCGGTGATCGCGCATCGTCGCTGGTAGGCGCCCGTAAAGAACGCGAAATGCCTTTTGGCCGATGCGCGGCTTGACGAGTAGTGGCTCACCGTAACATCCGGGCGACTTCCGCTGCGGTCACAATTTCTGGATCGGCGTTGGTCCGAACCCGCTCCTCGACGTGCCGCCAAAGGACGGCTCCATCGGACTCGGTGGTTTCGTAGTATCGGCCGCGCATCCCTCGATTTACCGCATTGAGCCGCACCCTGGCTTGCGAGCCACGGGCGGTTTCGAGGCAAAATTGTGACCTTGAAACCGCCGCTCGCGCAGTGGCAGATGCCTTCCGTGCTATTCGAGCACGATCATCGTCTGCGGCGACGGCGGCAGCGCCTGCGCCGACATATTCTCGAAGCCCGCCGCGCGCGCCATCGACTCGTATTCGCGCAACGTGTACGCATCGCCTCGCGGCGTCCCGCCAAGCATCATGAACGCAAATGTTGCCGGGAATGGCGGCGTCACGCGATCGTCGTTCGGCACCATCTCGACGACGACGACGCGACCTCGCGGCGCGAGCGCGCTTCGCGCGCGACGCAACAGCGATTCGTTCGTCGGCCCGTCGAAGTGGTGCAGGAAATTCGGAAACAGCACGACGTCGTAGTCGCGGCCCCAGTCAACCTCGAACGCGTCGCCTTCGATCGTCGAAAAGCGAGTCCCGAGGCCCGCCTTCCCGGCCTTCTCGCGCGCTACCGCGAGCACCGGCGCCGCATCGAGCGCGACGATTTTTGCATCGGGCGCCTTCTGCGCGAGCGCAATGCCGAACAAACCATGTCCGGCCGCGATATCGAGAATCTTGCGCGGTGCTTTGGCCTCGCGGGTGATGGCGGCAGCGACATCTTGCGCCACGGGCGCGATGAACGGGACCATCGATTTCGCGAATGTCACCCACGTCGCGTCGTCGGGCGCCGTGCTTTCCGCGCCGAGCGATCCGCCGTTTCGCACGTAAGCGACCGGGTCGTCGAGGAAGCGCCGCACATGGACGGGCGCCGCGAGGAAATCGACAACGCTCGCGATGCACGCCGGCGATGCGCGATCGAGGAACATCGCCGACGCTGGCGTCAATAGGTAGCGGCCGCCACTCTTCGCGAGATGGCCGTTGACCGTGAGGAAATCGCACAGGATGCGAATGCCGCGCTCGGCCGCGTCCACGCGACGGGCGATCGCAGCCGACGTGTTATCTCCCATGGCGATCACGCTGAAAAGGTCGAGCGCCACAGCGGCCTTGAGGGCCGCGGTCTTCTGGAATCCCAGAAGCTGATCGAGAAAGAGCTGCGGAGAGTCGTCGCGCATGGGAGGAACCGTCAATGTATGGAGGGACGCGAAAAGGATCGCGCGTGCCGCGCGCCCAAGCGACGCGTCGAGCGCGGACAGTCTACGACGGAAGTCGCGCGCCGGACGCCTGATCGAACAGATGCACGTTGGCAGGATCCACCGCGAACATCACCTTGTCGCCCGGCTTGACGCTCGCACGACCGCGCGCTTCGACGGTGAGCTGCGCCTCGCCGATTTTCACGACGAGCTCGGTTTCCGAGCCGGTCGGCTCGACGACGACGATCTCGGCGGGCACGCCGTTCTCGCTGCCAGCAACCAGCTCGAGATGATCGGGCCGCACGCCGTAGGTGACCGGCTGTCCATCGACGGCGCTCGATGCGCCAAGCGGCCAGCGAATGCCATCGGGCGTTAGGACGTGCGCGTTTCCATTGGCGCGTCGCAACGTTCCCCGCACGACGTTCATGGCCGGCGAGCCGATGAACTGCGCGACGAAGAGGTTTTCGGGGCGATCGTAGAGCTCGAGGGGCGTGCCGATCTGCTCGATCACGCCGTCGTGCATCACGACGATTCGATCGGCCATCGTCATCGCCTCGATCTGGTCGTGCGTCACGTAAACCGTGGTCGTGCGCAGCCGCTGGTGCAGCGCCTTGATCTCGGAGCGCATCTGGACGCGAAGCTTGGCGTCGAGATTGGACAGCGGCTCGTCGAAGAGAAACACCTTCGGGTCGCGCACGATCGCGCGACCCATTGCGACACGTTGGCGCTGACCGCCGGAGAGCTCTCGCGGATAGCGGTCGAGGTACGGCTCCAGATTCAGGATCTGCGCGGCGCGCGCGACCCGCGTTTCGATCTCGCGCTTGTCCGCGCGGCGCAGGCGCAGGCTGAAGCCCATGTTCTCGCGCACGCTCATATGCGGATAGAGCGCGTAGCTCTGGAACACCATTGCGATGTCACGGTCCTTCGAATCGACATCGTTGACCGTGCGCCCATCGATCGCGATCGTTCCGGCCGTGATCTCCTCGAGTCCCGCGAGCATGCGCAAGAGCGTCGACTTGCCGCAACCGGATGGGCCGACGAGCACCATGAACTCGCCGTCGCGGATGTCGAACGACAAGCCGTGGATGACTTTCGTGCTGCCGAACGCCTTTTCGACCTTGTTGAAAGAAACCGACGCCATCGCTTACTCCATCACGCCTTCACCGCCCCGCTCGTCAGTCCGGCGACCATGTAACGCTTGAAAGCATAATAGATCGCGGCCGGCGGCAGCGCGTAGATCAAACCGGTCGTCATCAATAGCTCCCACGGCGAGTCGTCGGCCGACAGGAAGTGTCCGAGCGCGACCGGCAGCGTGATGTCCTCGTCGCGCGACAGCAGCAGGAACGCGTAGAGATACTCATTCCACGCGAGCAGCAGCGCGTACGTGCCGACCGCGACGAGCGACGGCGCCATCAGCGGCAGGAACACCAGCCGGAAGAGCTGCAGCGGCGACGCACCGTCGATGCGCGCCGCCTCGTCGAGCTCGAACGGCAGCTTGTCCGACGCCTGCTTGAGCACCCAGATCGCATACGGCGATGCGATCGTCACCATCGCCAGGATCAGCGCCCAGCGCGTGTTGAGCAATGCGTACGCGCTCATCGCCTTGTACATCGGCACGGCGAGGAACGCCGCGGGAATGAAATACGTGAAGAGCGCGCAATTGAGCACCGTGCGTCCACCGCGCGCCTTGAGCCGACTGATCGAGAAGGCTGCCGTAGCGGCGATGCCGAGCGTGATCGCACCGACGGCGACCGCGATCACGAGCGAGTTGCCGAACTGCTGCCAGAAATGATTGAGAAAGTAGTGCTGCTCGCGGAAGACGACTCCGAAATTGCGCAGCGTCGGATGATCCGGCCAGAGCTTGCCGGCGAACGCCTCGTCCTTGCTCGAGATCGAGAACACGAACAGGTGATAGATCGGCAGAAGCGTCCAGATCGCAACCGGGATTCCGATCAGGAGCAGCTTCGCCTCGGTGGCGAAGCGTCTCATTTCGACAGTCGCTTCATCATGAAGTAGACGAGCGGCAGCACGAACGGCATTGCGACGACGATGGTCGCCATCGCGAGGTCGACCTGGTCGAGTCGCAGGTAACGAATGCCGAGCGTCGCGAGAACGTGCGTCAAATCCGCGGGACCGCCGCCGGTCAGCAGATAAACGCTGTTGAAGTCGCCGAGCGTCCAGATCATCGACAGGATCGTCGACGTCAGATAAAGCTTGGCAAGCGACGGCCATGTGACGAACCGGAACTTCTGCCATGCCGACGCGCCGTCGACGCTCGACGCTTCATAGAGCTCGCCGGGGATCGCGAGCCGGCCGGCGATAAGGATCATCGTCCAGAACGGCAGGCTCTTCCATACATGAACCGCGACCGCCATCGCGAGCGCGAGCCAGCGGTCGTTGAGCCAGTTCGGCCCATCTTCGGCGGTGAGCTTGAAGATCAGCTGATTGATCACACCCCACTCGGGATTGAGCATGAAGCGCACCGAGAGGATCGTTGGAATCGACGGCACCGCCCAAGGCAAAATGAAGAGCACCGAAAGCCAGCGGATCCATGGGCGCGTATTGACGAAGAAGCCGGACAGAAACAGCGCGATCAGCATCTTGAGATTGATGCCGACGATCAGGAACAAAAGCGTGTTGACGACGGCGTCCGAGAAGATCGGGTCGGAGAAGAGCTGCGTGTAGCTCTGCGGTTGCCGCGCGAGCCAGAAGCCGTACGCGACCGGGTAGACGACGAAGACAGCGAAGACGAGCGCATACGGCGCCAGCAGGACGATGCTCCACACCTGCCATGGCGACAGGTGCCGCGCCTTCGGCCGGATCGGCTCCAGCGGTGTCGGCAGCGCGAGGGTGGACATAACGCAAAGGCGGGGGCGGCCGCGCGGCCGCCGTTGCAACCTCTTACCCCGCCACTTCCTTGATCCGCGCCAGCATTTCGTCGACCGCCTTCTCGACCGACCACTTCTCGCTCACGACGCGATTC
>DATFCW010000200.1:0-3426 GCA_035252665.1 Casimicrobiaceae bacterium
GGCTCGCGCGCGCTTTCGCGCCACTCGGGCCTCGACCTCTCGCCAGCGACGATCCGCAACGTCATGGCCGATCTCGAGGAGATGGGCCTGATCGCGAGTCCGCACACATCGGCCGGTCGCGTGCCGACGCCGCGCGGCTACCGCTTCTTTGTCGACAGCCTGATGGTCGTCAAGCCGCTCGACGACGTCGAGATTCACCGTCTCGAGGACGAGCTCAGCGCCGATCGCCCGCAGCAGATCGTGAGTGCGGCCGCGTCGGTCCTGTCGCAGCTCACGCAGTTCGCGGGCGTCGTCGCGACGCCGAAGCGCCGCGAGGCGTCGTTTCGCCATCTCGAATTCCTGCGCCTTTCCGATCGGCGCGTGCTGCTCATCATCGTCACGCCCGAAGGCGACGTCCAGAATCGCATCCTGCATACCGACCGCTCGTACACGCCTTCGCAACTGATCGAAGCGACAAATTTCTTCAACCAGAATTTCGCGGGCCAGCCGTTCGCCGGCATTCGCGAGCGCCTCACCGAGGAGCTTCGTGCGCTCCGCGAGGATATCGCCTCGCTGATGACCGCCGCGGTCGAGGCGGGCGAGGGCGTGCTGTCCGAGAGCGACGCGCTCGTCGTTACCGGCGAGCGAAATTTGCTGAACGCCGAGGACCTCGCGTCGAACATGCAACGTCTGCGGCGGCTCTTCGAGCTCTTCGAGCAGAAGACATCGCTCCTGCATTTGCTCGACATCTCCCAGCGCGCGCCGGGCGTGCAAATCTACATCGGCGGCGAGTCGGGCCTGGTGCCGCTCGACGAGTGCAGCGTGGTGACGGCGAGTTACGAGGCCAATGGTCAGGTGATTGGAACGCTCGGCGTAATCGGCCCGACGCGCATGGCGTACGAGCGCGTGATCCCGATCGTCGATGTGACGGCGCGGCTGCTGTCGAACGCGCTGTCGCGCGACCTCGCCGAAGATTAGCGCCGCTTCTGTCCTCTGCTCCCTGACCTCCGACCTCTGATGCAGCACGACCGCATCCCTCGCGTCGGCGTGCTGCTTGTCAATCTTGGTACGCCGGACGCGCCTACGCCCGCCGCGGTCCGGCGCTATCTGCACGAGTTCCTGACCGATCCGCGGGTTGTCGAGATTCCGTCGTTCGCGTGGCGACCATTGCTGCACGGGGTCGTGCTGCGAACGCGGCCCGCGAAGTCGGCGGCGCGTTACGCGGCCATCTGGACGAAGGACGGCTCGCCGCTTGCCGTCCACACCAACAAGCAACGCGTGCTTGTGTCCGGCTACCTCGGACAGCGACTGAAGTCGATCGGCCTCCCAGCGGATGCGGTTGTCGTCGACCATGCGATGCGCTACGGCGCGCCTTCGATCGGCTCGGCGATCGAGCGACTGTGTGCGGCGGCCTGCGAGCGCCTCCTCGTCGTGCCCCTCTATCCGCAGTATTCGGCGAGCACGACGGGCTCGGTCTTCGACGCGGTCGCAGCGCATCTTCGTCGGATGCGTCGTGTGCCGGGACTTCGTATGGTCGACACGTTCCACGACGATCCGGGTTATATCGCGGCGCTCGCTGCGGTCGTGAACGATCACTGGATGCGCCACGGGCAACCCGACCATCTCGTGCTGTCGTTTCACGGGCTGCCGCGCCGCTCGCTCACTCGCGGCGATCCGTACCATTGTTACTGCCATAAGACGGCACGGCTCCTCGCGCGCGAGCTCGGACTCGAGGCAGCGCAATGGACGCTCGCGTTTCAGTCGCGCTTCGGGCGAAGCCGCTGGCTCGAGCCCTATACGTCGCAAACGCTTGTCAGGCTCGGCAAAGCGAAGCTGCGCCGACTCGACGTGTTCGCGCCGGGATTCGTCGCCGATTGCCTGGAGACGCTGGAAGAGCTCGCCATCGCGGGCAAGCACACCTACCAGTCGGCCGGCGGAGGCGACTACGACGTGATCGCGTGCCTGAACGAGCATTCGCGCTGGATCCAGGCACTCGCCGATCTGTCGTTCGCGAATCTTTCGGCGTGGCTCGCCCCGCCGCCCGGGCCGGCGGAACGCGAGTCGACGCTGCTTCGCGCCAAGGCGCTCGGCGCGACGGCGTAGGTCGTCTCCCGACGTGCGCGTGCGCGGCGCGCCGCTGCCCGCTTCTTCGGGTTGCATCCGACGCGGGCGCTAGTTGAAAGGGCGCCGGCAGGGCCCCATGTGCGGGGGGTCTTTGGTTCGACTTCCCGATAGAAAAATCACGATGACCGCTCGAGAACCCCGACCGGCGAGCGATCGGCGCGGACCGGACGCCGAGGCGTCCCGCGACGGCACTGATCGCGCCGCCGATATGTTGGCCGACGAGGCCGCCCGCAACGACGGCAGCCCCGTCGAAAGCGCGCTGCAAAAAGCGCTGGCCGAAGCCGCCGAGATGAAGGATGCGTGGCTTCGTGCGCGCGCCGATGTCGAGAACGTACGCCGGCAAGGGCAAACCGACACCGCGAAGGCCCACAAGTACGCGATCGAGAAGTTCGCTTCCGATCTTCTGCCGGTCAAGGACGCGCTCGAGCAGACGCTCGCGGCCGGCGAATCCGTGTCCGCCGACACGCTGAAGGCCGGCGCCGATCTGACCCTCAAGTCGCTCGATGCGGCGTTCGATCGCGCGGCGATTCGCGAGGTCGACCCCACCGGGCAGAAATTCGATCCGCACATGCACCAGGCGATGCAGGTGGTCGAAAGCGACTTGCCGCCGAACACCGTCGTCAACGTCTTGCAGAAGGGTTACCTCCTGAACGACCGCGTGCTGCGGCCGGCGCTCGTCGTCGTCTCGAAGGCTCCGGAATGAACGACCCCCACGCTCGCTTTGCTCGCTGCCCCCCAAGGGGGCGCAGTCAGTCGCTTGGGACGGCCCTGCACGACTGACGTTGATTCGCGCGCCCGGGAACCCCATTTCCACCATCAATCTGAATATCCCCGTACCGGAGGAAACCAACAATGGCAAAGATCATCGGCATCGACCTCGGGACGACGAACAGTTGCGTCGCGATCATGGAGGGCGGCAAGCCCAAGGTGATCGAGAACTCGGAAGGCGCGCGCACCACGCCTTCGGTCGTCGCTTACGCCGAGGACGGTGAAATCCTCGTCGGCGCGCCCGCCAAACGGCAGGCAGTCACGAACGCGAAGAACACGATCTTCGCCGTGAAGCGGCTGATCGGCCGCCGCTTCGAGGAAAAGGAAGTGCAGAAGGACATCGACCTGATGCCCTACAGGATCGTGCGCGCCGACAACGGCGATGCATGGGTCGAGGTGCGCGGCAAGAAGATCGCGCCGCAACAGGTCTCGGCTGAGGTGCTGCGCAAGATGAAGAAGACCGCCGAAGATTATCTCGGCGAGGAAGTCACCGATGCGGTGATCACCGTGCCGGCGTACTTCAACGACTCGCAACGCCAGGCGACGAAGGACGCC
>DATFCW010000201.1:0-2670 GCA_035252665.1 Casimicrobiaceae bacterium
TGCCTGCCACGTTCGATCCGCTCCAGATTTGGGGGAGCGGTCCGAACGACATCTATATCGTCAACAACGACACGCCGAACGTCCTGCACTCCGTTGGCGGTGGCTCGTGGTCGGCGTTCACGATTCCGAATTTCAGCGGCAACAGCGCATCGTCGGTGTGGGGCACGAGCGCGACGAACGTCTTCTTTGGTGCGAGCTTCGACGTAATCGAGCAGTACAAGGGCAGTAATATGTTCTCCGCAAACGATTGCGGAGTCGCGACCAACCAAACCTATCTCGCAGTAATGGGCGATCCGACAGGCACGGACGTGTTCGCGATTTCGACGAACGGCCGCATGTGCTTTTCGGGAACGATGCCAATCGTGTTCAACAACATCGGTGGCCTTCCGTCCACATCGACGAACGTTGCTCTGTGGATCAACGCGACGACCGACGGCTACGTGATCGGTAATCACTTCGACAGCAGCACGAGCATGTACGTGAACGACATGGCGCATTGGAATGGATCGCAATGGACGCAGCAGACGCCGCCGCCGTTCACAGGCCGCATGCGCGCGATTTACGGATTTGGTCCAAGCGCAGTCTATGTCGTCGGCGACAACGCGCAGATCGCGAGCTACAATGGCTCGATGTGGACCGTCGCGACGGTCCCGCCCGCCAACGGGCTCCAACTGTTCTCAGTTTGGGGAACCGATCCGCAGCACCTGTACGTCGGTGGACTGGGAATCATCCGCAGTCATTGATCAACGGGCGTTGTGGACGTAATCGGAGCCGAGCACATGCGAATCCTTCAATTGACCTTCATCATCGCGCTGGCGAGCTGCACGAGCCATCAGCGCGAACCGACGAAGGCGGAAGCAGCTCGCTCGACTGTCAGCGCGCTCGCCGCGCGTTGGCAGGCGTGCGCCGTCGCGTTGCGATCGGCTAACCAAAACGAGGCTGCCAATCGCGCGGACCAGTACGCTCACGCTTTGACGATGCAGCCGTTCGGCGGCGGGGCGCAAGGCGAGCCGGCCGCTGCAACGGCATTCGTCAAAGAGAGTGCTCATCAAGCCGCGACGACCGCGCTCAATTCAGTTGCGGCTCTCCCCGGCGACTGTTCCGGGCTTTGAGGACGCGCGAACCGGCAGCACGCAACCCCGCTCCCGCTCGGCTACGCCGTAAGCCCTGCCATAAGGGTCTTTGCGGCGGAATCTCTCGGTGGCATCTGGACATAAAAGTTTCACGATAACCTTATGGCGCGACTTATGGCGTGAGTTATCAATCGCCAAGCCCGCGAAATAGTGAGCACGCCGCGAAAGCCTTACTCAAGGGCTTTAATACGCAACTCATCAGAAACTCGACTGGCAAGCAAACAAGTCTTCACGCAAGCCGCAGCGTACGAAAAGTCCTTACGGACGTTTTCGCTTGCGAGGCTCAATATCGAATTCTGGCAGCTCGCCGCGTGCCGTCACCCATTGAGATACGAGCGCCCACGGCCGAAACGCCTTGTCCGCGTCAAAGGTCTTGAACCCGATCCAGTCTCCGACTGGTTCATGCACCACGAGCCGCACGATCACGGCGACCTGCGTGCGAAAGTCCCGGAGCTGGAGATAATGCTTTCGCGAGGGAACGTAGATGACGGTTCGCACGTACTCGCTTCCGCCCTGGATGCCGAGTCCGGGTATCTCGCGCTGGATGACAAAGAAGCTTGCGCCGCCGTCTGAGCGCAGGAGCTTCGCCGCGTCGGCGGGCATCTCGTCATAGTGACGGATCTTGCCGCAGACGGCGATCTGCGCGCCGTCCTTGGCCGCGTAATCGATCTCGCAGTCCTTCTTTAATGCGAAGCTCATGATTGGAACCTGCTTGCCGGCCCAGATCAGGTAAGGCTTGTCGATCCCCATGTCGCGCTCGCGCTGCGCCTGCTTCGTGTCGGCGCCGGTGGCGATAACCGACTCTGCGGGCGACTTCATCGGCGGATCGGTCCACGGCTGATCCTCGTCGGGATCGGCGATCTTCTTCGGCTCGCATTTGAGCGCTTCCGCGACACTGAGGATCGTTTCTCGCGTGACTCGTTTGCGCTCGCCGCTCTCGTAGCGCTCGATCATCCTGCGCTCCAAGTCCGCTTTGTCGGCTAGCTCTTGGATGGAGAAGCCGAGCGCGCGCCGCCGCCGTTCGATCTCACCCGGCTTGAGCGTCCAAGTATTCCCCGCCATAAGCGAAATCTTGCCCTCGGATCTCTGACTTTGCAAAACGCCGCGGACTCGGGTCGCTCTGGTCGTATTGGGGTCGCATCCTGGTCGCATCCTGGTCGCATGCCGGGTCGTATCGCGCTCCCGTAGATCCATGTGAAAGGGAAAAGCGCGATGGATAACAACTCGACCGACAGCCCAGTTTCAATTCCCACAGCTCGCATCGACTGGAAGCACGCGAGCGATACGGATCTCGTGGACGGCCTGCTGCGGCGCGACGCGGGCGCGTGGCGCGAGTTCGATCAGCGCTACCGGTGGAAGATCCGCGCGCGCGTCCGGTGCGTCGCGAGCTGCATGCCTGCCGCACTGCGCGACGTCGATGAGATCGTGGGCGAGGTGATGTGCTGGCTCCTCACCGACGACTGCGCGCTGCTTCGCAATTTCAATCCCGCGCGCGCGACGCTCGAAGGGTACTTGCTCGTCATCGCGCGCAGCAAGG
>DATFCW010000202.1:0-7894 GCA_035252665.1 Casimicrobiaceae bacterium
CGCGGCGATCTGCACGATGTTCTCGCGTCGGCCGTCTCACCGGGGACGTTCCATCTCGGCAAACGCTTCGTCGGTCTCGAAACGCGAGGCTCGCAGGTGCGCCTCGCGTTCGAGGATGGGACGTCCGCGTTCGCCGAGGCCGTCATCGGCGCCGATGGGCTGCATTCGCGGGTGCGCGCGGCGATCATCGACGCGACGCCGCCGGTGTATTACGGGCACGTCGCGTATCGGTCGATCTTCCCGCGCTCTCTGCTGCCCGACCTCGACATCGCGGACAACACGCGCTGGCTCGCACCCGATCGCTATCTGCTCGTCTACTTCATGAGCGAAGCGCGCGATCAGGTGTACGTCGTCACTGGCGGCCCCGAGCCGTGGGACAGCGACGATTTCACTCCCGTCGCCGTCGATCCCGCGCGGCTGCGTGCGGCGTTCGCGGGTTTTCATCCCGACGTTCAGCGGATGCTCGACAAGTGCGAAAGCGTGAGCCGGTGGCCGATGCTCGTGCGTCCGCCGAGCCTGCCGTGGTGCGTCGGCCGCGTCGCGCTGCTCGGCGACGCGTGTCATGCGACGACGCCGCACATGGGTCAGGGCGGTGGCATGGCGGTCGAGGACGCGGCGATGCTCGTGCGCTGCCTTCAGCACACGAATGGTGATGTCGAGCCGGCCTTTCGCCTGTACGAGCGCAATCGCTTCGCGCGAACTTCGCGCCTGAAGCGCGACTCCGAGGCAGACGAGTGGGGGCACGGAAAGATCGAGCACCAGTGGCTTTACGGTTACGAGGTGCTGCGTGCGCCGATCGAGCCGCTCCCGTCCGAACCGGCGCAAGCGTCTTCCCCTCGGACAATGGGAAATTAAATTTGACCGGGTGCGCCGGCGCGCCGTATAATCGCGATCTTTTCGCCCTCCGGTCGCGCGCCGAAAGCGCGGGCGATCGGACGGCCCGGTGCCACGGCCTCGCGGTCGTCGCGCCACAAAGTGGCCTAAGCCGGCGCTTCGCGGACGTTTCGCGAGCCTTGACGCTTGGGCCACTTTGATTTTGAAGCGACATGAGCCATGCGGCCGAGCTCTCGGAGCTCTGTCGCACACTCAGGAAAACCAGAGCGGACAACGTTTAGATGCCAACCATCAATCAGCTCGTGCGGAAGGGTCGCCAGGCCCCCGTGTCGAAGAGCAAGGTGCCGGCGCTGCAGCAAAGCCCGCAGAAGCGCGGCGTGTGCACGCGCGTTTACACGACGACGCCCAAGAAGCCGAATTCCGCTCTGCGCAAGGTCGCCAAGGTGCGGCTTACGAACGGCTTCGAGGTCATCAGCTACATCGGCGGCGAAGGTCACAACCTGCAGGAGCACTCGGTCGTGCTGATCCGCGGCGGCCGCGTCAAGGACCTTCCCGGCGTTCGCTATCACATGGTGCGCGGCGCGCTCGACACGGCGGGCGTCAAGGATCGCAAGCAGGCGCGGTCGAAGTACGGCGCGAAGAAGCCGAAATCGTAACGGAGTCACGAGATGCCTCGTCGCAGAGAAATCCCGAAGCGCGAGATCCTGCCGGATCCGAAATTTTCGAACATCGACGTCGCCAAGTTCATCAACGTATTGATGACGAGCGGCAAGAAGTCGGTTGCCGAGCGCATCGTCTACGGCGCGTTCGAGCAGATCGGACGAAGAGGCGGCAAGGACCCGCTCGAAGTGTTCAATCAGGCGCTCACGAATTCGCGTCCGATGGTCGAGGTGAAGAGCCGGCGCGTAGGCGGCGCGAACTTCCAGGTGCCGGTCGAAGTGCGCCCGGTGCGCAGGATGGCGCTCGCGATGCGCTGGCTTCGCGAAGCGGCGCGCAAGCGTGGCGAGAAGTCGATGGGCCAGCGGCTTGCGGCCGAGCTGCTCGATGCATCCGAAGGCCGCGGCGGCGCGGTGAAGAAGCGCGAGGAAGTGCACCGGATGGCAGAGGCGAACAAGGCGTTTTCGCATTTCCGGTTCTAAAGGCAGAACCTATTAAAAAGCTGGAGAAACGAATCCCACGAGCAATGGATAACTTCTTGCTCGACTTTGTCGGATATGCCACGAACCACCCCCATCGAACGGTATCGCAACATAGGCATCAGTGCGCACATTGATGCCGGCAAGACCACGACCACCGAGCGCATCCTTTTCTACACCGGCGTTTCGCACAAGATGGGGGAGGTCCACGACGGCGCGGCCGTGATGGACTGGATGGAGCAGGAGCGCGAGCGCGGCATCACGATCACCTCGGCCGCCACCACGTGCTTCTGGAAAGGGATGGACGGCAGCTATCCCGAGCACCGGATCAACATCATCGACACGCCGGGGCACGTCGACTTCACGATCGAGGTGGAGCGCTCGATGCGCGTGCTCGACGGCGCGTGCATGGTGTACGACTCGGTCGGCGGCGTGCAGCCGCAATCCGAAACCGTCTGGCGGCAGGCGAACAAGTACAAGGTGCCGCGGCTCGCGTTCGTCAACAAGATGGATCGCATTGGCGCGAACTTCTTCAAGGACTACGACCAGATGAAGGCGCGCCTCAAGGCGAACCCGGTGCCGATCCAGGTACCGATCGGCGCGGAGGACAAGTTCGAGGGAGTCGTCGATCTCGTGCGGATGAAGGCGATCTACTGGGATGACTCAACGCTCGGCATGCGCTACGAGATGCGCGACATCCCGGCCGAGCTCGCCGATCTCGCGAAGGAATGGCGCGAGAAGATGGTGGAGAGCGCGGCCGAAGCGAACGAAGAGGTGATGAACAAATATCTCGAGACCGGCGAGCTGACTGTCGACGAGATCAAGCAAGGTCTTCGTGCGCGTGCGATCGCCGGCGAGATCGTGCCGATGCTCTGCGGCTCGGCGTTCAAGAACAAGGGCGTGCAGGCGATGCTCGATGCGGTGATCGACTACATGCCCGCGCCCACCGACATTCCGCCGGTGAAAGGCGAGCTCGAGAACGGCAAGGTCGGCGAGCGCAAGGCATCGGACGACGAGCCGTTCGCGGGACTTGCGTTCAAGATCATGACCGACCCGTTCGTCGGTCAGCTCGTGTTCTTCCGTGTCTATTCGGGCGTCGTGAATTCCGGCGACACGGTATTCAATCCGGTCAAGAACAAGAAGGAGCGCCTCGGACGCATCCTGCAGATGCACGCGAACCAGCGCGAGGACATCAAGGAGGTGCGCGCGGGCGACATCGCGGCGGCCGTGGGCCTCAAGGAAGCGACGACCGGCGACACGCTCTGCGACCCGAGCAAGGTGATCACGCTCGAGAAGATGGTGTTCCCCGAGCCCGTGATCCACGTGGCGGTCGAGCCGAAGACGAAGGCCGATCAGGAGAAGATGGGCATCGCGCTTCATCGTCTCGCGCAGGAGGACCCTTCGTTTCGCGTGCGTACCGACGAGGAGTCGGGCCAGACGATCATCTCCGGCATGGGCGAGCTCCATCTCGAGATCCTCGTCGATCGCATGAAGCGCGAGTTCGGGGTCGAAGCGAACGTCGGCGCGCCGCAGGTCGCGTACCGTGAGGCGATTCGCAAGCCGGTCGAGATCGAAGGCAAGTTCATCAAGCAGTCGGGCGGGCGCGGCCAGTACGGACACGTCTGGCTCAAGATGGAGCCGAACGAGCAGGGCAAGGGCTACGAGTTCGTCGACGCGATCAAGGGCGGGTCGGTGCCGCGCGAATACATTCCCGCGGTCGACAAGGGCCTCAAGGAATCGTTGCCGAACGGCGTGCTCGCGGGTTTCCCCGTCGTCGACGTCAAGGTGACGCTCTTCGACGGTTCGTATCACGACGTCGATTCGAACGAGAATGCGTTCAAGATGGCGGAGTCGATCGCGTTCAAGGACGGCATGAGGAAAGCGGCGCCCGCGCTGCTCGAGCCGATGATGTCGGTCGAAGTCGAGACGCCCGAGGAATTCATGGGCAACGTCATGGGCGATCTGTCATCGCGGCGCGGCATCGTGCAGGGCATGGAAGAGAACCCGACCGGCAAGGTGATCAAGGCCGAGGTGCCGCTCGCCGAGATGTTCGGGTATTCGACGACGTTGCGATCGCTGTCGCAGGGACGCGCGACATACACGATGGAATTCAAGCACTACGCCGAAGCACCGAAGAACGTCGCCGAAGCGGTAATGAAAGACGAGCGAAAGTAAGTTTTCGCTTTCAGCCAAAGGGACTGACATGGCAAAGAGCAAGTTCCAACGCACCAAGCCGCACGTGAACGTGGGCACGATCGGGCACGTCGATCACGGCAAGACGACGCTGACGGCGGCGATGACGCTGGTGCTGTCCAAGAAGTACGGCGGGGAAGTCAAGGCCTACGACCAGATCGACAACGCGCCGGAAGAGAAGGCGCGCGGGATCACGATCAACACCGCGCACGTCGAGTACGAGACGGCCAAGCGGCACTATGCGCACGTGGACTGTCCCGGTCATGCCGACTACATCAAGAACATGATCACGGGTGCGGCGCAGATGGACGGGGCGATCCTGGTGGTGAGCGCGGCGGATGGTCCGATGCCGCAGACGCGCGAGCACATCCTGCTCGCCCGGCAGGTGGGGGTGCCCTACATCGTGGTGTATCTCAACAAGGCCGACATGGTCGACGATGCCGAGTTGCTGGAGCTGGTCGAGATGGAGGTGCGGGAGCTGTTGTCGAAGTACCAGTTTCCGGGGGACAAGACGCCGATCGTGATCGGCTCGGCGAAGATGGCTCTGGAAGGCGACGCCGGCGACCTGGGGGCGGGGTCGATCATGAAGCTAGCCGAGGCGTTGGATAGTTATATCCCGGAGCCGAAGCGGGCGATCGACGGGCCGTTTCTGATGCCGGTGGAGGACGTGTTCTCGATTTCGGGTCGGGGGACGGTGGTGACCGGGCGGGTCGAGCGCGGGGTGGTGAAGGTGGGCGAGGAGTTGGAGATTGTCGGACTCAAGCCCACGTTGAAGACGGTATGCACCGGGGTGGAGATGTTTCGCAAGCTGTTGGATCAGGGGCAGGCGGGAGACAACATCGGGGTGCTGCTGCGGGGGACGAAGCGGGAGGAGGTGGAGCGGGGGCAGGTGCTGGCGAAGCCGGCGAGCATCACGCCGCACACCAAGTTCAGCTGCGAGGTGTACGTGCTGAGCAAGGAAGAGGGGGGGCGGCACACGCCGTTTTTCAACGGTTATCGGCCGCAGTTTTATTTCCGCACGACCGACGTGACGGGCAGTGTCGAGCTGCCGTCGGGGACGGAGATGGTGATGCCGGGGGACAACATTGCGATGACGGTGACGCTGATTGCGCCGATTGCGATGGAAGAGGGGTTGCGTTTCGCGATCCGCGAAGGCGGCCGGACGGTGGGCGCGGGGGTGGTAACGAAGATCATCGAGTAAGGATTCGAAAGGCCAGTAGCTCAATTGGCAGAGCGGCGGTCTCCAAAACCGCAGGTTGGGGGTTCGATTCCCTCCTGGCCTGCCCTTGCCAGGGATCAGGTATCAGAGGACAGGTATCAGTCAGAGGTCAGGTATCAGAGGACAGGTATCGGACCCGCCTCTGTTTTCGGTTGCCCGACATGGGTCGCGTTTGAAATGTGTGTGTAAAAGGAAAAAGCAGGATCAAGGTCAGCATTCATTCACTGTCGAAAGCGGACGCGACCGATGTCGCGGCACTGGACACGCTGACGCCACTGATCCCTGTCCTCTGATTCCTGATCCCCGAGATGGATAAACTCAAAATCGCCCTCGCCATCGGCTGCATCGTCCTCGGCGTCTGGGCGTATTACTACTTCGCCGACACGGCGAACGTGCTGCGCTTCCTGATGGTCGTCGGTGGCCTGCTCGCCGGCGCCGGCGTCGCATGGCTTTCCGAGCCTGGCAAGCAGTTCTTCGCGTTCGCGCAGGACGCGTGGGCGGAAGCCGGCCGCGTCTCGTGGCCGACGCGCAAGGAAACGATTCAGACGACCGCCGTCGTGTTCGCGTTCGTCGTCGTGATGGCGCTGTTTCTGTTCGCCGTCGATTCCACGCTCGCGTGGCTCGTGAAACTGGTGACGGGGCGGGTCGAGTGATGGCCGACAAGAAATGGTACGTCGTGCATGCCTACTCGGGATTCGAGAAGAGCGTGCAGCGGACGCTGCTCGATCGCATCAAGCGCTCGGAATTGCAGGATCAGTTTGGCCAGATCCTGGTGCCGGTCGAGGAAGTGGTCGAGATGAAGGGCGGCCAGAAGGCGATCTCGGAGCGCAAGTTCTTCCCTGGGTACGTGCTAGTCGAGATGGAGATGACCGACGACACGTGGCACCTCGTGAAGAGCACGCCGAAGGTGACGGGCTTCGTTGGCGGAACCGCGAATCGGCCGACGCCGATCAGCCAGAAGGAAGTCGACGCGATCCTGCGCCAGGTGCAGGAGGGTGTCGAGAAGCCGCGGCCGAAGGTGTTGTTCGAGCTCGGCGAGGCCGTGCGCGTGAAGGAAGGTCCGTTCACCGACTTCCATGGCAACGTCGAGGACGTGAATTACGAAAAGAGCAAGCTGCGCGTGTCGGTGACGATTTTCGGTAGATCGACGCCCGTCGAATTGGATTTCAGTCAGGTAGAGAAGGCGTAGTTCTTCGGGGAGGGCAACGAGCCCGATCGCACCCAATCAGGAGATGAGACGTGGCAAAGAAAGTCGTTGGTTACATCAAGCTCCAGGTCCCTGCCGGCAAGGCAAACCCGAGCCCACCGATCGGTCCGGCGCTCGGCCAGCGCGGCTTGAACATCATGGAGTTCTGCAAGGCGTTCAACGCGCAGACGCAAGGGATGGAAGCGGGCCTTCCGATCCCGGTGATCATCACCGCCTACGCGGACAAGGTCGGCAAGCTCACGCGCGCGCAGGCTGAGGAGATCGCGAAGACGAAGCAGCCCGACCTTACCGCGGCCGATCTCGACGCGGCCGTGCGCACGATTGCCGGCAGTGCCCGCAGCATGGGCATCACGGTCGAAGGGGTGAAGTGATCATGGCCGAGCAGAAAGCTCCGCATCTGTCGAAACGCATGAACGCGGTGCGCGGCAAGGTCAACCGCGCGAAGAGCTATCCGGTCGACGAAGCGCTCGCGCTCGTCAAGCAGACGGCGACCGCCAAGTTCGACGAATCGGTCGATGTCGCCGTCAACTTGGGCGTCGACGCGAAGAAGTCCGACCAGACGGTGCGCGGCTCGGTCGTGCTGCCGGCCGGAACCGGGAAGAAGGTGCGCGTCGCCGTGTTCGCGCAGGGCGACAAGGCGAAGGTCGCGCAGGACGCGGGCGCCGACATCGTCGGCTTCGACGATCTTGCCGCGAGGATCAAGGAAGGCTTCATGGACTTCGACGTGGTGATCGCCTCGCCGGATGCGATGCGCGTCGTCGGGCAACTGGGCCAGATTCTCGGTCCACGCGGGTTGATGCCGAATCCGAAGGTCGGAACGGTCTCGGCGGACGTCGCGACGGCGGTCAAGAACGCGAAGGCCGGTCAGGTGCAATACCGCACCGACAAGGCGGGCATCGTTCAATGCACGATTGGCCGCGCTTCCTTCTCGCCGGAGCAGTTGAAGACGAACCTGACGGCGTTGCTCGACGCGCTCAACAAGGCGAAGCCGGCCGGCGTCAAGGGTGTGTATCTGCGCAAGGTAAGCGTGTCGAGCACGATGGGCGCCGGCGTGCGCGTCGACACGGCGGGACTGTCGCAACCGACGGCGAACGGGTAACAAACAAGGGAAGCGGCTCGGCGCCGGCAAAGATACGAGAGTGCGGTTGGCAACTGTCAACCGTCAACAGACAACTGATTTGAGGGCACGGGCAACGCGGCAAGCGATGCACGGACCGTCAAAGACCGCAGGGGCGAAAGCTTAAACAAGGACGTTGGGAGATGAGGCAGGGTTTTCTGATCCCTGACCTTTGATACCTGATCCCT
>DATFCW010000203.1:0-2353 GCA_035252665.1 Casimicrobiaceae bacterium
TCGGGGAAGAAGTTCGGCACCATGTAGAGGATGCCGAACAGCAGTGCCAGCCCGATGACGATGTATTTCCAGAGGGGGTAGCGGTTCATTGCTGCCTTACAAGCCCTTGATCGTTCCTTTCGGCAGCAACTGCGATATCGCACCCCGCTGCACGATCATCTGCACGTTCGGCGCCACTTCGACCGTCACGTATTGCTCGTCGAGCTTGACGATCTTGCCCAGAATGCCGCCCGACGTGACGACCTCGTTGCCCTTCTCGAGCGCTTCCAGCATCGCGCGCGCTTCCTTCTGCTTGCGCTGTTGCGGGCGGATCAGCAGGAAATAGAACACGACGAAAATCGCGACCATCGGCAGGAAGGTCAGCAGCGTGTTCTCTTGCGAGGCGCCCGAGGCCGCCTGCGCGAAGGCCGGGGAAATCAGCACGAAGGAGTCTCCGGTTGTGGCGCGACGCTCGATGCGCCGGCGCCGGTCCCGCACGTGCATGGGCGCTGAAAGGCCCGGGACCGTCTTTGTTCAACCAGCTATTCTAGCAGTGCGCCGCCGCGCCGATGCGACTCGAATCGGTGCACGTAGTCGGCGAGCGCGTCGCTCGCGATCGCTTCTCGAAGCTCGGCCATGAGCGTCAGGTAGTAATGCAGGTTGTGGATCGTCGCGAGTCGCGCGCCGAGAATCTCGTTCACGCGCTGGAGATGATGCAGATAGGCACGCGAGAAATGGCCACAGGTGTAGCAGCCGCACGTCGGGTCGAGCGGTCCCGTATCGCCGCGGTGGCGGGCGTTGCGAATGCGGATGTCGCCATGGCGCGTGAAGAGCCAGCCGTTTCGCGCGTTGCGTGTGGGCAGCACGCAATCGAACATGTCGATGCCGGTCAGGACGCCCGTCACGATGTCTTCCGGCGTGCCGACGCCCATCAGGTAACGCGGCTTGTCGTCCGGAAGACGCGGCGCCGTGTGACGCAGCACGCGCATCATCTCGTCCTTGGGCTCGCCGACCGACAGGCCGCCGATCGCGTAGCCGTCGAAGCCGATGCCGGCGAGGCCATCGCGCGAGCGATCGCGCAAATCCTCGTACATGCCGCCCTGCACGATGCCGAAGAGCGCGTTCCGGTTGCCGACGTGCGCGGCTTTCGAGCGAGCTGCCCAGCGAAGCGAAAGCTCCATCGACCGCGCCGCCTCCTCGTGCGTTGCCGGAAACGGCGTGCACTCGTCGAACACCATCGCGATGTCCGAATCGAGCGCGCGCTGGATCGACATCGACTGCTCCGGCGAAAGAAACAGGCGATCGCCGTTCACCGGCGATGCGAACTCGACGCCGTCCTCGCGCACCTTGCGAAGGGCGCCAAGGCTGTAGACCTGAAAGCCGCCGGAATCGGTCAGGATGGGACGCTCCCAGCCGATGAACCGGTGCAATCCTTCGTGAGCGGCGATCACGTCGGTGCCCGGGCGAAGCCATAGGTGGAACGTGTTGCCGAGAATGATCTGCGCGCCGAGCTCGACCAGCTCCATGGGCGACATCGCTTTGACGCTGCCGTAAGTGCCGACCGGCATGAACACCGGCGTTTCGACGCTGCCGTGCACAAGCGTGAGCCGCCCGCGCCGCGCGAGCCCCGCGCACGCCAGAATCGCGAAGTCCATCGGGGAGATCAGCCGCCGGCTACGATGCTGCCGTCGGGGTTCGTGACGAGCGTCAGCGGAGGACCGAAGCCGGGTTGCAAATAGGCGCCGTCGAGGATGATCGCGAAGTCGAAGCCGGTGCGCCAGTAGTCGAGTTGCGCGCGATTGGCAAAGCCTTCGCCGATCTGTGCAGGATCGCCCGGCACGGTATCGGGCATGGCACAGCTTGTCGCGGCGAAGTCGAAGGCGTTCTTCCACGCCGTGTAGAAGTTGCCCGAGAAATCGGTCCCGTACGTGCCGAACGTCGGCAGCACGCCATATTGCGGCGCGATGCCAATATGAATGACGCAAGCAGCACCCGTTTGTCGATACGCGATGGCTGGATCCGGGTTACCCAACGCATTCAGTTGCGCCCACCTTGCGACGACGGTCGTCCCCTGTTTCGCCTGGTTTCCCCCCGCGTACGGGCCGGGATTGCCGCGCAGCGCCGCCAGACTTTCGACGCCGACGGTGAGGGGATGCGCGACGATACTCGAAGGATCGAGCGTGCGAATCGCGTAAGGCGTGCCGACGCCGTCGGTCGTGTTGGGGTCGATCGTCTCGAGCGCGCCCCACCCGTGTGGCATCGTCGAGCCGCCGGTCGCGTCGCTGCGATCCTGGTCGTAAAACGTTCCGAGCACGACGGCGTGGCCCGCCTCCGCGAATGCCGCCACGATGTTGCCGCCCGCGGTCGCATTGGC
>DATFCW010000204.1:0-4643 GCA_035252665.1 Casimicrobiaceae bacterium
GCCCAAAGTCACTGAACAGCACGACATAACGGGAGAAGGAAGCAGAGGTAGGGAAGTCGTCGAGAGAGATCGAATGACCACTCTCATCCCTCACCCCTCGTCCCTCACCCCGCTTTTTGAGGAAGTGCCATGCAAAACCAACGTATCCGCATCCGCCTCAAGGCATTCGACTACAAGCTGATCGACCAGTCGGCGCTCGAGATCGTCGAGACGGCCAAGCGCTCGGGCGCGGTCGTCAAGGGTCCGGTGCCGCTGCCGACGAAGATCGAGCGTTACGACGTGCTGCGCTCGCCGCACGTCAACAAGACGTCGCGCGATCAGTTCGAGATTCGCACGCATCTGCGCTTGATGGACATCATCGATCCGACGGACAAGACGGTCGATCAATTGATGAAGCTCGATCTGCCGGCGGGCGTGGATGTGGAGATCAAGTTGCAATAAAGCGGCGAGGGACGAGGGACGACGGTGCTGCGCAAGGCAATAACGGGGCGAGGGATGAGAGAGCCCTTTCCGGGCGCCCCGGTTAGTGAAGCAACAGGAAGCATAAGGATTACGAACGAGAGGTACGGAGTTTTGAGAGAGGCGAATGGCCCCTCTCATCCCCCAACCTCTTCCCGAATTTGCAGTTGAGTCTTGCGTCGGCCCATCGCAGCCGGCACCGCACCAGCGGTCAACACAAAGAGAGACGAACATGAGTTTAGGATTGGTAGGTCGCAAGGTCGGCATGACGCGCGTCTTCGCCGAAGACGGCACCGCGATCCCCGTCACCGTGCTCGACGTCGGCGGCAACCGCGTCACGCAGGTGAAGACGCCGGACAACGACGGCTACGCAGCGCTGCAGGTAACGTTCGGCAAGCGGCGCGCGTCGCGCGTCGCCAAGCCCATGGCGGGCCATCTCGCCAAGGCCGGCGTCGAAGCGGGTGAAGTGCTGAAGGAGTTCGAGGTCACGACGGAAGAGCTCGCGAAGTTCAAGGCGGGCGACCTCGTCGATCTCGACACGTTCGCCGTCGGCCAACTCGTCGACGTGAGCGGCGTGACGAAGGGCCGGGGATTCTCCGGCGTGATCCGCCGTCACAATTTCAGCAGCAACCGTGCGTCGCACGGCAACTCGGTGTCGCACAACAAGCCGGGCTCGATCTCGATGGCGCAGGACCCGGGCCGCGTCTTTCCCGGCAAACGGCTCCCTGGCCAATACGGAAACGTGACGCGCACCGCGCAGACGCTGCCGGTCGTGCGTGTCGACAAGGAGCGCGGCTTACTGCTGGTCAAGGGCTCGGTTCCGGGCGCCGACGGCGGTCACATCGTCGTTCGCGTCGCGGCCAAGACGCCCGCGAACAAGAAGGGGAGCTGACGATGGACCTTCGGATCATCGATGCGAACGGCCAGAGCAGCGCGACGCTTCCGGGATCGGATGCGCTCTTCGGTCATGACTACAACGAAGCGCTGATTCACCAGATCGTCACCGCGTACCAGGCGAATGCGCGTCGCGGCACGCGGGCGCAGAAGAGCCGCGGCGAGATCAACAAGTCGCATCGCAAGCCCTGGCAGCAGAAGGGTTCCGGGCGTGCGCGTGCGGGACAGGCGAACAGCCCACTGTGGCGCGGCGGCGGCAAGATCTTTCCATCCTCGCCGAGCGAGAACTTCGCGCAGAAGGTGAACCGCAAGATGTACCGCGCGGGCGTCGCATCTATCCTGTCGCAGCTCGTTCGCGAAGGACGCTTGTCGGTCATCGACGCGCTCACGGTCGACGCGCCGAAGACGAAGCTCTTCGTGCAGAAGATGAAAGGCTACGGACTTTCGGGCAGCGTGCTGGTCGTCACCGAGAAGCTCGACGACAACGTGTTCCTGTCGTCGCGCAACCTGGCCGACGTGCTGGTGCTCGAGACGCGCGAGGTCGATCCGGTGAGCCTCGTTCGTTTCGACAACGTGCTGCTGACGAAGGGCGCCGTGGCGCAATTCGAGGAGCGTTGGGGATCATGAGCACGCCCGCCAAGTACAGCAGCGAGCGCCTGATGACGCTGCTGCTCGCGCCGGTCGTGTCCGAGAAGGGCACGTTCATCGCTGACAAGCACAATCAGGTCGTCTTTCGCGTGCTGCAAAACGCGACCAAGCCCGAAGTGAAGGCAGCGGTCGAGCTGATGTTCAAGGTCAACGTCGACGCGGTGCAGATGGCCAACGTCAAGGGCAAGAAGAAGCGTTTCGGCACGCACGCGGGCCGGCGGCGCAGCTGGAAGAAGGCCTACGTGAGTTTGAAGGCAGGCCAGGAAATCAATTTCGCGGCGGAGGCGTAAAGCGATGCCACTCGTCAAGGTCAAGCCGACGTCGAACGGGCGCCGCTCGCTCGTCAAGGTCGTCAACCCGACGCTTCACAAGGGAGCGCCGGTCGCGTCTCTCGTCGAAAGCCAGAAGCGCGGATCGGGTCGCAACAACAACGGCCATATCACCACGCGTCACAAGGGCGGCGGCCACAAACATCACTACCGGATCGTCGACTTCAAGCGCAACAAGGATGGCGTGCCGGCGAAGGTCGAGCGCCTCGAATACGATCCGAATCGCAGCGCGAACATCGCGCTTCTGCTCTACGCCGATGGCGAGCGCCGCTACATCATCGCGCCGCGCGGCGTCGCGGTCGGCACGCAGTTGATGTCGGGCAGCGAAGCGTCGATTCGTCCGGGCAATACGCTACCGTTGCGTAACATCCCGGTCGGCACGACCATTCACGCCATCGAAATGCAGCCCGGCAAGGGCGCGCAGATGGCGCGCTCCGCGGGCGCCGGCGTGCAGCTCCTCGCGCGCGAAGGCGTGTATGCGCAGGTGCGCTTGCGCTCCGGCGAAATTCGCAAGGTGCACGTCGACTGCCGCGCGACGATCGGCGAAGTCGGCAACGAGGAGCACAGCCTGCGCTCGATCGGCAAGGCCGGTGCGACGCGCTGGCGCGGCATCCGTCCGACGGTGCGCGCGATCGCGATGAACCCGGTCGACCATCCGATGGGTGGGCGCACCAATGGCGGCGGCGGATGGCATCACCCGGTGTCGCCATGGGGCACCCCGGCCAAGGGCTACAAGACGCGCAAGAACAAGCGGACCGATTCGATGATCGTGCGCCGGCGGCACGCGACAAAGGGATAACGCAAGATGGCACGCTCGATCAAGAAGGGACCGTTCGTCGACGACCACCTGGTGAAGAAGGTGGACGCGGCGCGCGCGGTCAACGACAAGAAGCCGATCAAGACCTGGTCGCGCCGTTCGACGATCACGCCCGAATTCGTGGGCTTGACGATCGCCGTGCATAACGGCAAGCAGCACATCCCGGTCTATGTGTCCGAGAACATGGTCGGCCACAAGCTCGGCGAATTCGCGCTCACGCGCACGTTCAAGGGACATTCGTCCGACAAGAAGGTCGCCGCGCCGGCCGCGCCCGGGCCGCGGCGCAAGTGAGGTGACGATGCAAACCACTGCCACGCTTCGCGGCGTTCGACTCTCCGCCCAGAAAGGCCGCCTCGTCGCGGACCTGATTCGCGGATTGCCGGTCGATCGCGCGCTCAACGTCCTCGCGTTCAGTCCCAAGAAGGGCGCGCGGATCATCAAGAAAGTGCTCGAATCCGCCATCGCGAACGCCGAGCACAACGAGGCCGCCGATATCGACGAGCTCAAGGTCACCACCATCTATGTCGACAAGGCCGATTCGCTGCGCCGTTTCACCGCGCGCGCGAAGGGTCGCGGCAATGTGATCCTCAAGCAGAGCTGCCACATCCGCGTCGTCGTCGGCGACGGGAAATAGGACATTCCATGGGACAGAAAATCCATCCGACCGGCTTCCGCCTCGCGGTCAACCGCAACTGGGGCTCGAAGTGGTACGCGAACAAGAAGCACTACGGGCCCACGCTCGCCGAGGACATCAAGGTGCGGGAGTACCTGAAGAAGAAGCTGTCGCACGCGTCCGTCGCGAAGGTGACGATCGAACGCCCGGCGAAGAACGCACGGATCACGATCCACAGCGCGCGTCCGGGTGTGGTCATCGGCAAGAAGGGCGAGGACATCGAGACGTTGCGCGGCGATTTGCGCAAGATGATGGGCAGCGACGTGGGCCTCAACATCGAGGAGATCCGCAAGCCCGAAATCGACGCGCAGCTCGTCGCCGATTCGATTGCGCAACAGCTCGAGAAGCGGATCATGTTCCGTCGCGCGATGAAGCGCGCGATGCAGAACGCGATGCGCCTCGGCGCGCAGGGCATCAAGATCATGAGCTCGGGCCGCCTGAACGGCGTCGAGATCGCGCGCCGCGAGTGGTATCGCGAGGGTCGCGTGCCGCTGCACACGCTACGCGCCGACATCGACTACGGATTCGCCGAAGCGCGCACGACGTACGGCGTGATCGGCATCAAGGTCTGGGTATTCAAGGGCGAGGTGATGGCGCACAACCAGGAGCCGGCGCAGGCCCCGGCGCCGACGCCCGAGGCGACCAAGCGTCCGCGGCGCGGACCACGCGAGGATCGCGCGGGCCGCGACGAACGCGCAGGAGCAGGAGCGAAGCATGCTGCAACCAGCTAGAAGGAAGTACCGGAAGGAGCAGAAGGGCCGCAACAAGGGCGTCGCGACCGTCGGCAACAAGGTCAGCTTCGGCGAGTACGGCCTCAAGGCGA
>DATFCW010000205.1:0-11815 GCA_035252665.1 Casimicrobiaceae bacterium
GCGGCGCCGCCCACCGACGAAGGGTAGCTGCCCTTCCCGCACGCCGCGCATCGCGCGGCTCCGGGTTGCACGCGCGCATGTGGAGCGTGCACGCTTCAGGTGTTCACGGCGTTCGATGCCGATCTCGGTTTTTTGAATGAAACCTTCGCTTCGCACCAGGCTCGACCAGTTGAGCGCACGGCTTGCCGAGATCGACGCGTTGCTCGCCTCCGAGGATGCGACGCGCGATCTCGAGCGCTTTCGCAATCTCTCGCGCGAGCGCGCCGAGATCGATCCGATCGTCGGGCGCTTCTCGGAGTTCGCGCGGGCCGAAGCCGATCTTGCGACGGCGATCGAGCTTTCGCACGATCCGCAGATGCGCGATTACGCGCAGGAAGAGCGCGACGCCGCGCAGGCTCGGCTCGCATCGCTCGAAGGCGAGCTGTCGGCAATGCTCCTGCCGAAGGATCCGAACGACGAGCGCAACGTCTTCATCGAGATTCGCGCGGGCACCGGCGGCGACGAGTCGGCGCTCTTCGCCGCCGATCTCTTCCGCATGTATGCACGCTACGCCGAGCGCCAGGGTTTTCGCGTCGAGATCGTGTCCGAATCGCCCTCCGACCTCGGCGGCTATCGCGAGATCGTCGCTCGCATCGTGGGCGAAGGCGCGTATGCGAAGCTCAAGTTCGAGTCCGGCGGCCATCGCGTTCAACGCGTGCCGGAGACCGAGGCGCAAGGCCGAATTCACACGTCCGCCTGCACGGTGGCCGTGCTTGCCGAAGCCGATCCGGTCGCCGACATCGAGATCAATCCGGCCGACCTTCGAATCGATACGTTTCGCGCGTCGGGCGCTGGCGGACAGCACGTCAACAAGACCGATTCGGCGGTGCGCATCACCCACCTTCCAACCGGCATCGTCGTCGAATGCCAGGACGATCGCTCGCAGCATCGCAATCGCGCGCAGGCGATGTCGGTGCTCGCGTCGCGCCTCGTCGACAAGGAGCGACGCGAACGCGAGCAGAAGGAAGCCGCGCATCGCAAGAGCCTGATCGGATCGGGCGATCGCAGCGAGCGCATCCGGACGTACAATTTTCCCCAGGGCCGCGTCACCGATCACCGGATCAACCTTACGCTCTACCGGATCGACGCGATCATGCAGGGCGACCTCGACGAGCTCATCGCCGCGCTCGCGCGCGAATTCAAGGCGGAACAGCTTGCCGAGCTTTCGAATCTGCAATGAGTGCGCAGACGCAAAACGTCAACCTGATGCCGCGGCGATTCGCGCAAGATCAATGGGTCGATGCGCCGCCGTGGTGCGTGACGAAGCGCCTCGCGTTTTCGGAAATCGCCGAGCGCCACGCGAACGAGCTTCACGAGCTCGATTCGGATCCGCGCGTGATGCAGTACATCGGCAGCGGCCGCGTGTCGACGCGCGAGCAGATCGACGACGCGGTTCGCCGCATCCCGCGCGCGTACGCGCTGTATCCGGGACTTGGCACATGGCGCGCGACGCGGCACGACAACGGTGACTTCGTCGGCTGGTTCGCGCTCAAATACATCCCCGGCACCGTCGAGATCGAGGTGGGCTATCGATTGCGGCACGCGGAATGGGGACGCGGCTATGCGACTGAAGGCACGCGTGCGCTCGTGCGGCATGGGCTCGATGAGCTCGGTCTCAATCGGATCATCGGAATTACGCATCCCGACAACTCGGCATCGCAGCGCGTGCTGTTGAAGTCGGGGCTTGTCGACGCCGGCTGGGCTCACTACTACGGGCGCCCGGTGCGCCTCTTCGAGTGCGTGCGTGTCGCTGCATGGCGGCCGGTGTGGGAATGAGCGGCCCTCACCCGCTCGGCGCTGCGCGCCTCGCACCCTGTCGCGCGATGCGGGAGAGGTAGCCTGTCGGTGCCGGACGTAACGGTCCGTCGCGCGCTCGCGCAAGCAGGCCTTGCGCCGATCGATGCGCAGGTGCTGCTTGCGCATGTTTTGGGCACGGATCGCGCCTGGCTCGCGGCCCATGCGACCGATTCGATTTTGCGTGAGAACGCCGACGCGTTCTTCGACCTTGCCGGACGGCGGCGCGACGGCGAGCCGGTCGCCTACCTCACCGGGCGTCGCGAGTTCCACGGCCTCATGTTCGACGTCGACCGCTCGGTGCTGATTCCGCGTCCCGAGACCGAGGCGCTGGTCGAGCATGCACTCCGTGCGCTTCCTCCCGACCGTGCGCTACGCGTTCTCGACCTGGGCACCGGCTGCGGCGCCATCGCGCTCGTGATCGCACACCAGCGTCCCATGGCAGAGGTGGTCGCGACCGATGTCTCGAGCTCCGCGCTCGATGTTACACGCCGAAACATTGCGCGCATGAAACTTGAAAACGTCCGCCTGCTCCAATCGGATTGGTACGACGAACTTCGGCACGACGCGTCCCGCTTCGACCTGATCGCCAGCAACCCGCCGTACGTCGCCGACAACGACCCGCACCTCGCCGAAGGTGATGTGCGATTCGAGCCGGGGGCCGCGCTTCGCGCGGGACCCGGAGGGCTCGATGCGCTTCGCATCGTCATCGGCGGCGCGGGAAACCGGCTTGTCGCTGGCGGCATCCTTGCCGTCGAGCATGGATACGACCAGGCGGAAGCGGTGCACGCGATGCTGCGCGAGGCCGGATTCGTCGCCATTGCATCGTTTCGCGACCTGTCGGGCATCCCGCGGGTCGCGGTCGCAAGAACACGCGCACTACCATGAAGATTCCGCGCATTCACGAGCGCACATTGCCGTCCCCGCGCGAGATGCTGCGCGACCCGGCCCTTTGGGTCTGGATCGCGGTGGCGTTGCTCGCGATCATCCCCGCGCGAAGCGTCATCGCCGGCGGCTGACGAGCGCCGCTCATCGTTCGGGAAAGCGCTTCGTCCATTCGTACCGCGCCTTATCCGATCGCGCGGAGGTTACGGCCGCGCTTCGCTACACTTGTGTGCTTCCGCGCACCGCGAAGGTGGCGCCACGCACCGACAGGAGACCGCTCGTGCCGAACCGTTACCCATCGCTGATCCTTGCGCTGCTTCTCGTCGTCGCGACGAGCGCGCTCGCGCAGTCGAAGCCGCGAATCACCAAGGCGGCCGATCTGCCGCGCTTCACCTATGCGATCGAGGGCCGCGTCGACGACGTGATTCGCGACGATGCCAAATTCCGTCATTTCGCCGATGCCGTTCGCCACGATGCGGAATCAGTGCTCGCCGGCTACGAGATCGACGATCACGCGACGGTGCGCCAGCTCGAAGGCGAGCTCGCGCAGCTCGATTACCTCGAAGGCAACGACGACAGCGCGATGCAGCGGCTCGATCGCATTCGCGAGCTGCAGGACAAGCCGGCCGACAAGCTGATGTCGGGCTTGCAACTGCGCGCGATGATCGGCGCCGAGCACAAGATCGGCAATCGCACCTCGGACGCGTACCAGAGTGAAGCCGGCCAACTGATCGCGCAGGCGCTCGCCGCGATGCCTTACGAGGTCGTGCAAAACGAGGTGCGCGAGGCGAAGGCGTCGGCCGAAATCATGAGCGAGGCGCTGATACTCGGCTACGTGCGCAACGTGATTCAGCCGACCGTCGACAAGGCCGGGTCGGTGAGCTCGGAGCTTGCGCCCGCGATCATCAACGCGAAGTACCGCCTCGTCGCGACACTGCCGCTCAAGTCGACGCTGGTCCAGACGTATTCGACATACCTCGACAAGCACAAGGTCGAGAAGCCCGACATCTGGGCCGCGCGCGATGTCGTGTTGCCGCCGGGCAAGCACTACGCGACGGTGAACGTGGCGATTTGGGACAGCGGCGTCGACACGAAGCTTTTCGATCATCACGTCGTCGAGGACAACGGCAAGCCCGCGCTGATCGCGTTCGATCGTTATGCGGAGCCGGCCAAGGGCACGCTGCAGCCGATTCCGGCGAAGCTCGAAGATCGCATTCCGCAAATGAAGTCGCGGCTCAAGGGTTTTTCCGATCTGCAGTCGAACATCGACAGCCCCGAGGCGAGCGAGGTGAAGAAGTGGTTGTCGACGCTCAAGCCCGATGAATACAAGTCGGCGATCGAGGACCTCGAGCTTGCCGGCAACTGGATGCACGGGACGCACGTCGCAGGCATCACGATGGCCGGCAATCCGTACGCGCGGCTCGTCGTCGGCCGCATCGAGTTCGACTGGCATCTTCTGCCCGACCCCTGCCCCACGAAGGAGCTTGCATTGCGCGACGCGAAGAACCAGCAGGCTTACGTCGACTTCTTCAAGCGCCACCACGTGCGCGTCGTCAACATGAGCTGGGGCGGCAGCGTCAAGGGTGAAGAGGAGCAGCTCGAGCTTTGCAACATCGGCAATACGCCGGACGAGCGCAAGAAGATCGCGCGCGAATATTTCGACATCCAGAAGGACGCGCTGACGAAGGCGTTCGCGAGCGCACCCGACATTCTCTTCGTCACCGCGGCGGGCAACAGCAACGAGAACGCGTCGTTCGTCGAGGACATCCCGGCGGGTATTTCGGCGCCCAATCTCATTACCGTCGGTGCCGTGGACAAGGCAGGCGACGAGGCGTCGTTCACGAGTTACGGGCCGACCGTCGTCGTCGACGCGAATGGTTACCAGGTCGACAGCGTGATTCCGGGTGGCGAGAAGCTGGCCGAATCGGGAACGTCGATGGCGTCGCCGCAAGTTGCGAATCTGGCGGCGAAGATGCTCGTGGTGAATCCGAAGCTCACGCCGCCGCAGGTGATCGCGATCATTCGCGACACGTCGACGAAGACGCCCGACGGACGCCGGAATCTCATCGACCCGAAGAAGGCGGTGCAGGTGGCGGAGGAGAAGGCGTCGTCGTGAAGGCTCCCTGAAATTGGTGCCAGAGATGTATTTCCGCATCGTGGAAATACATCTCTGGCACCAATTTCCAGGGTACTGATTTCTATGGCGGGGCGACCCCGAGCTTTCGCGCCCACTCGCCAAGTGCCGGCATGATTTCGCAGTAGAGCGCCACACCGTTCGCGAGTTGATCGCGATAAAGGCGAAGCGCGCGCTCGCCCGGCAGCCGCACCGGCTCGCCTCCCGGCCGCGGTGTCGCGCCGTGGCATGCGTCCACGAGCCAATTCATCTGGCGACGAAAGGCTTCAACCCCGCCGAACGCCGCCGGATCGAGCACCTGCACGAAGACGCTCGCGCCCCATCCTTCGCCGGGGTCGGCGCGACCGTGACCTGCCAATCCCGCGGTGATCGCTTCGATCAGAAGCGCGAGCGCATAACCCTTGTGCCCGGCCTCGAGGCCGCCGAGCGGAAGCAGCGTGCCTTTCGGTTCGGCAAACAACACCGACGCATCGCGCGTCGGATTGCCATCGGCATCCTGGAGCCACGGGTGCGCGAGCATTTCCCCACGCTTGTGAAGCCGCATCGTCATGCCGTTCGTCGTGTAGCTCGCCGAGATGTCGAGAATGATGGGATCGCCCGATGTCGGGATGCCGGCCGCGAGCGGATTCGGCGTGAACACCGACGTGATGGCTCCGAACGGCGCGACGCTGTGCGTCGCCGGATCGATGCAGCAGACGATCGCCATCACGCCGCGCTCGGCCGCCCGCTTCGCATACGAGGCTAGGCAGCCGATGTGATGCGAGCGGCGGATCACGACCGTCCCGCTGCCTTGCGTGCGTGCCATCGCACAGCCATGGTCGAGCGCGCGTAGCGTGAGCCACGGGCCGGGCAGGCGACGTCCGTCCCAGGTCGCGGTCGCCGGCGTTGCATGCACCGTCGACGGCTCGCCATCGTGGCGCATCGAGCCATCGACGAGCGCCTGCAGATAACCAGGCAGCAGCGCGAGGCCGTGCGTCGTGTGCCCCATCAAGTCTCCGTCGAGCAGCACGGCGGCGACATCGCGCGCCGCATCGTCGCGAGCGCCGGCTGCGCGGAGCAGCGCTTCGGCATGGCGCAAGAGCGCGTCGGCCGGGTAGCGCGCGCCCTCGTGCTCCACGTGTTGCGCGAACGTGATGACGTCCTGCGTTCGATGCGTGCTCATCCCCTTCCCCGACGAATGGCGGCGACCCGAGACTGTATGCTGTGCCGGTCGCAAACGCCATGCCTTACGCACCCGTGCTGCCTTCGTCGCTGCAGATCAGCATCGTCACCTACCAGCCCGATCTGCCGCTTCTTACGCGCACGCTCGACGCTCTTGCGATCGCGATCGAGGCCGCGCAGGAAGCGGAGGTGCTGAAGACCGTCCATCTCGCGCTGATCGACAATAGCGCGGATCGCGGCACGGCCGAGCGCGTGATCGAGCTCACTCGCGCGCGCTTCGAAGACACGACCGTCCATTGCATGTACGTGCACGGCCACGCCAACATCGGCTTTGGCGCCGCGCACAACCTCGTACTGCACGGCACCGGTGCCGACTATCACCTCGTACTGAATCCCGACGCCGAGCCCGCGGCCGACGCGCTCGTCAACGCGATCCGCTGGCTAGACGAGCATCCGGAGGCCGGCGCGCTGACCCCGGCGATCAGCGACGGCAACGGCAACCGCCAATATTCGTGCAGACGCTATCCGGCGGTGTTCGACTTGTGGTTGCGCGGCTTCGCGCCGCGCGTCGTGCAGCGGATGTTCGAGCGGCGGCTCGCGCGCTTTGAGATGCGCGACGTGGCCGACGCGAATCCGCCACGCGAGGAAATCGGCGTCGATGTCATGTCGGGCGCGTTTCTCCTCGCGCGGCGTGATGCGATCGATCGCACCGGCGGCTTCGATCCGCGCTTCTTCCTCTACTTCGAGGACTACGACTGGAGCGTGCGTCTTGGCGCGGTGACGAAGAATGCGTTCGTTCCGAGCGTCAACATCATCCACCATGGCGGCGGCGCCGCGCGAAAGGGATTTCGGCACGTCGGCTGGTTCGTCGCAAGCGGCGTTCGCTTCTACTCGAAGCACGGCTGGAAGTGGTTCTAGAGACGAAGGTCATTGCCGTAACCGGCGCGGATGGCTTCATCGGCAGCGCGTACTGCCGGCACATCGACGAGCGAGGCGGGCGGGTGCGAAAACTGGTGCGCCATCGCCAATCGCAGCGTGGCGACGTGATCGCGCTCGATCTCGCGCGTGCACCGAGCGAGGAGCTCGAGCGTGCATTCGACGGCGTTCACGCGCTCGTTCATCTCGCCGGACGCGCGCACGTGATGAACGAGCGCAACCGAGATGCGGACGCGACGTACAGGGCCGCGAACGTCGAGGTCACGGAGCGCGTCGCGCTCGCGGCAATCGCGTCCGGCGTGCGTCGATTCGTGCTCGCGAGCACGATCAAGGTGAACGGCGAAATGACCCTTCGCGGAAAGCCGTTCAAGTCCGGCGATGCGCCCGCGCCGCAGGACGCGTATGCGCGAAGCAAGCTCGCCGCCGAGCGCACGCTCGCGCAAGTGGCGGGCAACACGTCGATGATCGGGACCAGCCTGCGGCTGCCGCTCGTCTATGGACTCAATGCGCGCGGCAACTTTCGCCGTCTCGTCGACGCCGTCGCAGCGCGGCGTCCGTTGCCGTTCGGCGCGATCGACAACCGTCGCTCGCTCCTTTCGCTCGACAATCTGATGGACGCATTCGATGCGGTGATCGATGGCCCGCACGCGCCGATCGGCACGCATCTCGTCGCTGACGCCGATAGCGTATCGACGCCGACGCTCGTCCGCGCGATTGCATCGGCGCTCGGCGTCGCGCCGCGCCTTCTCGCCGTGCCGGTGCCGATATTGCGCCTGGCCGGCGCGTTGTCCGGAAAGCATGCGGCGATCGCGCGCTTGACGCAATCTCTCGAAGTCGATGTGTCGTCGTTTTCACGCGCAACGGGATGGCAACCGCGGCCTTTTGCCATCGATCGTTCATGCGTCGCAGACGCGGCGCGCGACTTATAATTGACGATGGTTCCAACTGTCACCGATAACGTAGAAGCGACGTCGAGACATCACGTCCGAGCCGACGACCGGCGGCTCGACGAGCTGCGCCCGGTTCGCATCGTGCGCGCCTTCACTCGCCACCCGGAAGGCTCCGTGCTCATTGAAATGGGCGATACGCGCGTGCTGTGCACCGCGAGCGTCGAGGAAGGCGTTCCGGCTTTTCTCAAGGGCAAGGGCCAGGGGTGGCTCACCGCGGAATACGGGATGTTGCCGCGGGCGACGAACACCCGTACGCGTCGTGAGGCCGCCGAGGGCCGGCAGTCGGGTCGCACTCAGGAGATTCAGCGGCTGATCGGCCGCTCGCTTCGCGCGGTCGTCGACTTGGCGTCGCTTGGCGAACGCACGATCCGTATCGATTGCGACGTGTTGCAGGCGGACGGTGGAACGCGCTGCGCATCGATCACCGGCGCATATGTCGCGCTTGTCGATGCGATCGCCTGGTGCAAGGGGCGACGTCTCGTTGCCGGTGAAGTATTGCACGAGCAGGTCGCCGCCGTATCGGTCGGCATCGTCGAAGGCGCGATGCTTCTCGACCTCGATTACGCCGAGGATTCGGCATGCGACACCGACATGAACGTCGTGATGACCGGCGCCGGCGGCTTCGTCGAAGTGCAGGCCACGGCCGAGGGTGCGCCGTTTTCGCGCGAGCAGTTCGACGCGTTGCTCACGCTCGCGCAGCACGGCATCGGGCAACTGCATCGCTCGCAGCGCGAGGTCTTTCGGGGATGATGCAGAGGCTGGTGCTCGCCTCCGGAAATGCCGGGAAGCTTCGCGAATTCCGGCGATTGCTCGATCCGCTCGGACTCGACGTCGTGCCGCAATCGGAGCTCGGCATAGGCCCCGCCGAAGAACCGCATGCGACGTTCATCGAGAACGCGCTTGCAAAGGCGCGCCATGCGAGCGCGCAGAGCGGCCTTGCCGCCCTAGCCGACGATTCCGGCGTCTGCGTGGACGCGCTCGACGGCGCGCCGGGCGTCAGGAGCGCGCGCTTCGCCGGCGAGCCTTTATCGGATGCGCGCAACAACGAGGCGCTGGTCGCTGCCCTACGCGGCGTCGATGATCGACGCGCGCATTACTACTGCGTGCTCGTGTTGCTCCGGCATGCCGACGATCCCGAACCGATCGTCGCCGAGGGCATCTGGCGCGGGAAGATCGTCGATACGCCGCGCGGCAGCGGCGGCTTCGGATACGACCCGCATTTTCAGGACGATGTCACCGGCTTGACGGGCGCCGAGTTGCCGCTCGCGCGCAAGAACGCGTTGTCGCATCGCGGCAAGGCGATGCGCCGGCTGATTGCGCGGTTGTCGGTGGCAAGACGGGCATGAGCATGCGAGCTATCGCTCACCCCAAGGGGGACAGGGAGCCGAGCGCAAGCGACGCGGGTGAGGGGCGATCCACGAGCATCGATGCAGCGATGCTCACTGCGCCACGCTTCACGGCGCTGCCAACGCTGTCGCTGTACGTACACGTTCCGTGGTGCGTCCGCAAATGCCCGTACTGCGATTTCAATTCGCACGAATGGCGTTCGTCGCGCGGGCAAGATGCATCGATCGATGCCGAGGCCGGCGACTTACCCGAGGATGCCTATGTCGACGCGCTGATCGCCGACGTCGAAGCAGCGCTTCCGTCGATCTGGGGACGCAAGATCACGAGCGTGTTCCTCGGCGGCGGCACGCCGAGCCTCTTTTCAGCGAAGTCGATCGATCGGCTGCTCTCCGCTCTTCGCGCGCGGCTTCCGTTTCAGCCCGATTGCGAGATCACGCTCGAAGCCAACCCCGGCACGTTCGAGCGCGAGAAGTTCGCCGGCTTCTTCGCCGCCGGTGTGAATCGACTGTCGCTTGGCATCCAGAGCTTCGACGATTCGATGCTGCGCGTGCTCGGGCGCATTCACGACGCCGACGAGGCACGGCGTGCGGCCGAGTCTGCGCTGATGGTCTTCGGCAACGTCAACCTCGACCTGATGTTCGCGTTGCCCGGGCAGACGGTCGACGCCGCGCGCCGCGATGCGGCCGCCGCGCTTTCGTTCGCGCCACCACATCTGTCGTTCTATCAACTGACGCTCGAGCCGAACACGCTCTTTTACCGGCATCCGCCGGCGTTGCCGGACGAGGACGAGGCGACCGACATCGAGGACGCGGTGCTGGGCATGCTCTCGCACGCGGGCTACGAGCATTACGAAACGTCGGCACACGCCAAGCCGGGATACGCATGCCGGCACAACGTCAATTACTGGCGCTTCGGCGATTACCTCGGCATTGGCGCAGGCGCGCATTCGAAGATCTCGTTTCCCGATCGCGTCGTTCGCGAGATGCGCTGGAAGCAGCCCAAGCGGTATCTTGCGCAGGCCATGAAGGGATGCGCGACCCAGGAGAGCACGATCGTTCCGCCCGGCGATCTGCCGTTCGAGTTCATGCTGAACGCACTGCGCCTGACCGATGGCGTTCCAACGTCGCTGCTTGCGGAGCGAACCGGACTTCCGCTGGCGGTCGTCGCCGGGCGCATCGCGGAAGCAACGCGCCGCGGCTTGCTCGACGCGGATCCGACGGTCCTCAGACCGACGCCGCTCGGACGAAGATTCCTGAACGACTTGCAGGCGCTGTTCCTGGCGAAGTCGTCCGCCAAAGCAGGTCGATCGATCTCGCGACAGGGCGCGGTCGAGCGCGGCTCGATGCGACCATGAAGCGCGCCAAGCAGCACGCGTTGTCCAAGCCGCGCAACCCCGTCGCGCGCTCGCCGCTCTTGCGCAAAGGCGGACCGCATGGAAAATCGCGTCGCGCGCTTCGTCGGCAAGCGAACGTCGAGGTGAAGAAGCTCGCGCGCGATCCTGGCGGGCTCGACGAATCGTGAGAGGCTGGTAATGCTTTCCCGTCGCGACCTCGAGGAAGGCCGCATGCGCGAGGTCTACGTCGAGGCGCTCGCCGACGGTCACGCGTTGACCGATGAGGAGATGTCGGTATCGCTTGCTCAAACCCTGCGCACCAAGCCGAAACGTGCGGGCTGGTGGGTCTTTGCGTACGGATCGCTACTGTGGAATCCGCTCTTTCCGTTTGCCGAAGCGGGTCGCGCGTCGGTGCACGGGCTGCATCGGCGCTTCTGCCTGTGGTCGCTCGCGTCGCGCGGCACGCCGAATGCGCCGGGCCTCGTGCTCGGCCTCGATCGCGGCGGATCGTGCCGCGGCGTCGTCTATCGGTTGCCGTCGTCGTGCGCGCTGGAAGAATTGCGGCTGCTGTGGCGCCGCGAGATGGTGACCGGAGCCTACGAGCCGCGCTGGCTGCACGTCGAATGCGAGGGACGGCCAATTGTCGCGCTGGGTTTCGTCGTCAAGCGCGCGCATGCGCAGTACGCCGGTCACCTGACGATCGAGGCGCAGGCCAACATCATCGCCCGTGCGTGCGGCGCCTTTGGATCGTCGGCCGATTATCTCGAGCGCACGCGCGTATCGCTCGCGACACATGGCGTCATCGACATCTATCTCGAGCGGCTTGCCGAACGCGTAGCTGCGAACGGCTGCGATTGAGCGAAGCCCCGTCGGAAGCGTAGAGGAT
Source organism: Casimicrobiaceae bacterium (assembly GCA_035252665.1). GTDB lineage: Bacteria > Pseudomonadota > Gammaproteobacteria > Burkholderiales > Casimicrobiaceae > VBCG01. The sequence goes on from DATFCW010000205.1 coordinate 11,466, forward strand.
TACATCGCGATATGGCGGCCGCCGTCGACGTTGATCGTCTCGCCGGTGACGTACGGCGCTTCGGCGAGGAGGTAATGCACGGCCTTCGCGACGTCGTCGGGGGCTCCCTCGCGGCGAAGCGGCGTGTGCGAAATGATTCGCTGGCGCGCGAGCTCGTCGAATACTTCCTCGTCGGGCCAAAGGATCGGTCCCGGCGCGACGGCGTTGACGCGCACGTCGGGCGCAAGCTCGCGCGCGAGCGAGCGTGTGAGCCCCACGAGTCCTGCCTTCGCGACCGAGTAGACGACGTAGCTCTTGAGCGGACGCTCGGCGTGGATGTCGGTGATGTTGACTATCGCGCCTTGCGCCTT
>DATFCW010000206.1:0-9297 GCA_035252665.1 Casimicrobiaceae bacterium
CGGATACCGCCACGACGCATGTGGTGGTGGTTCGCCATCGCGCTGATCCTGAACTTCCTGCTCGCGCGCTACCTGCTGCCCGGCGGCGAGACGCCGCTGACCATTCCCTACACGCTCTTCCGCGAAGAGGTCACGAAGAACAATGTCGAGGCGATCTTCAGCCGCGGCGAGACGATGACCGGGCGCTTCGCGAAGGCGGTCACGTACCCACCGCCCGAGCCGAAGGGCCAGACGGCACCGCCGCCGGTCCCGCCGCCCAAGTCGCGCGGCATCCCGAGGCGCGGCCCGCCGCGCACGTCGACGTTCTTCGAGACGACGGTGCCCGCGTTCGCGGGGCACGATCTCGAGCAACTCCTCCTCGATCACCACGTCGAGATCAGCGCCGAGCCGATCGCGCAGGGGTCGAGCCCGCTGTCGACGCTGATCTTCGGCTTCGGCCCCGCGCTACTCCTGATCGCGTTCTACGTGTGGCTGTTCCGCCGCACGGCGCAGCAGGGCGGTGGCGGCGGCTTCGGCGGGGGCCTGCTCGGCATCGGCAAGAGCCGCGCGCGCCGCTACGATCAGGACAAGGACACGAAAGTGACCTTCGACGATGTCGCCGGCATCGACGAGGCAGAAAACGAGCTCATCGAGATCGTCGATTTCCTGCGCGATCCGCCGAAGTACACGCGCCTCGGCGGCACGGCGCCCAAGGGCGTGCTGCTGGTGGGTGCGCCGGGCACCGGCAAGACGTTGCTCGCGAAGGCGGTCGCGGGCGAGGCGAACGTGCCGTTCTTCTCCATGAGCGCCGCCGAGTTCGTCGAGATGATCGTCGGCGTCGGCGCGGCGCGCGTGCGCGACCTCTTCAAGCAGGCGCGCGAGAACGCGCCCGCGATCATTTTCATCGACGAGCTCGACGCGATCGGGCGTGCGCGCGGCCCAACGGCCATCGGCGGGGCGAGCGAGCAGGAGCAGACGCTGAATCAGATCCTGACCGAGATGGACGGCTTCTCGAGTCGCGAGGGCATCATCGTGCTCGCGGCGACGAACCAGCCCGACGTGCTCGATCGTGCATTGCTTCGTCCAGGACGCTTCGACCGCCGCGTCGTCGTCAATCTTCCGGATCGCAAGGGTCGCGAGGCCATTCTCGCCGTGCACGTTCGGCATGTTCCGCTCGCGCCCGATGCGAGCCTCGGCGATCTCGCCGCGTCGACGCCCGGTTTCTCGGGCGCCGAGTTGAAGAACCTCGTCAACGAGGCGGCGCTGCTCGCGGCGCGACGCAACGAGGAGAAGGTCGGGCAAAAGGACTTTCTCGACGCCCTCGAAAAGATCGTGCTCGGGCCGGCGCGCCCGATTCTTCTGTCACACGCGGATCGCGAGCGCATCGCCTATCACGAGGGCGGGCACGCGATCCTCGGTCTGGTCGTTCCCGGCGCCGATCCGGTCCATCGCGTCACCATCGTGCCGCGCGGGCAGGCGCTCGGCGTCACCTACCAGCGGCCCGAGAGCGACCGCTACAACTACCCCGAATCGTATCTTCGTGCACGCATCGTTGGCATGCTCGGCGGGCGCGCCGCGGAGGAGCTGGTCTACGGCACCAGGACGACGGGCGCAGAGAACGACATCGAGCAGGCGACCGGCATCGCGCGCCGAATGGTGACGCGATGGGGGATGAGCGAGCGCGTCGGCATGGTGCAACTCGCACCGCGTGAGAACCCGTATCTGAGCGGGCCCGAGGGATTCGGCGGATCGAAGCCCTTCAGCGAAGAGACCGCGGAAGCGATCGACGAGGAAGTGCGCAAGATCATCAGCGACAGCCACGCGGAGGCGCTGCGCTTGTTGCGCAAGCATCGCAAGTCGCTCGACGCGCTCGCGAAGGCGCTGCTCGAGCACGAAACGCTGAACGAGGAGCAGATCCTGGCCGTCACCGGCTTGCCGCGTGCACCGGTGGTTGAGACGCCGATGATTCCCGCGACCGGAGACACCACCGCGAATTCGCTGCCGCCGGATTAAGGGAGAACCAAAAGCGCAAAAGCAAAAGCGGGACGAGGGGTGGGGAGCAGCGTCGCCAAGGCAAGCGCTTCGCCGAAGCCACTCTCCTGCCTCATCCCTCGCCCGTCACCCCGCTTTTCGATGCCTTAGCTCGCGCCGCCCGCGTCAACGTGCTGCGTCGCCGACGTCGGCTTGCCCGCATCGGGAATCTCGACGCCGTAGTGCTCGCTGATGTAGCGCGCGAGCTCCGCGCGGGTGATCACCCCATCGCCGTTCATGTCCATGTCGCGGAAGCGCGCGGTGAAATCGTTGTCGCCCGTCGCTTCCTGGCGCGTGACATAGCCGCGGTTGTTGACGTCGAGCGCGCGAAACGTCGCCTCGTCGCGCGCGGCGGCGCGCTGATAGTAGTCGCTTCTTGGATCGGCACTGGCAATGCTCGCCGCGGCGAGAAGCGCGAGCGCGGCGGCGTAACATGCGGCTGTCCTCATCATCATCCCTCCATCGTCCGCCGTGACATCGCGTCGCGGCCCTCGTTCTTGGCGTTCGCGGCAAGTCGATCGGCCGGCGGGTTCGCCGAGCCCTTCGCTTCTTGCGCTCATCTTCGCGCTCGTTACCTGCGCGATTGCAACAATTTACATCACGCAGCCGGTGCTGCCGATCCTCGAGACGCAGTTTGGCGTGTCGCCGGCAAAGGCGTCGCTTTCCGTGTCCGCGGTGATCATCGGAATGGCGCTCTCGACGCTGCCCGTCGGGGTGCTCGCCGATCGCTATCCGGCCAGGCGCCTGCTGATCACCGGCGCATGCGTTGTCGCCGGCGCTGGCCTGGTCTGTGCGACGACCTCGCGGTTCCCGACGCTCGTCCTCATGCGGGGTATTCAGGGCGCGTTCATTCCCATGCTGACGACGGTCGTCGCCGCGTGGCTTTCGCGCTCGCTTCCGACCAGGGCGCTCAACGTCGCCATGGGAACGTACGTGTCGGCCACGGTGGCCGGTGGCCTCGGCGGTCGCCTTCTTGGGGGCTGGGCATTCGCGCCGGCGCATTGGCGCGAGGCGTTCTTCACGGTTGCCTTTGCGCTCCTCGTTGCGACGCTGCTCGTCGCGATGCGCATTGTCGAGCCTTCGCGCATCGGGCCACACGCAACAGAACGGACACGATTTGTTCGACTCGCGATCAGGCGTCCGCAAGTGCTCGCGCAGGCGGCGGCCTTTGGTGCGTTCGGCGCCTTCTCGACCGCTTTCAACTATTTCCCGTTCTACCTGTCGACCGCGCCATGGAGCCTTTCCACGCCGACGATCACCTCGATATACCTGGCTTACGTCGCGGGGTTGGGCGCAGGTCCTATCGCGGGACGCGTTGCGAATCGCTTCGGCAACGGCGTCGTGATGAGCGCCGGCGCGATCGTCATCGCGCTTGCACTGTCGGCGTCGCTGATCGCCGTGATGGCCGTGCTGGTCGCAAGCCTCGTCGTCCTTTGCATCGGCTTTTTCGCGGTGCACGCAGCGGCGATCGGCGGGCTCAATCGCGCGCTTTCGGGCGAACGCGGAAAGGCCAACGCGCTCTACACGCTGTTCTACTATCTCGGCGGCGCAGCGGGCATTGGCGCGGGCGGCAACGCATACGCACACTTCGGCTGGCCCGGCATCGTCGCCGTTTGCCTCGCGTTGTCGTTGCTGCCGTTTTTCACCGGGATCATTGCGTGGCGCGAGCACGCGCGTACGCAGGGTTTCTCCTCCTGACGGAGCACAAATTGCATCGATCGATCTTGCGGAACTTGTTTCGCCTTGTCGTCGTCGGGTGCGGACTCGGCATCGCAGGCGCAGCGCTCGCTGCCGTTCCACAAAGAATTCGCGGCGACATCGTGTCCGTAAACGGCAACGAGCTGGATCTCAAATCGTCGGCCGGACGAAACATCGTCATCGAGTTGTCGAGCGATGTGCGCGTGAGCCTGCGCGTTCCGGCGGACCTCGACGCGATCAAGCAAGGCGCGTTTCTCGGCGCAACTGCGAAGCCCGGCGCGAAGGGCATGCTCGTCGCGAGCGAGGTGCACATCTTTCCCGAATCGATGCGCGGCACCGGGGAAGGTCATCGACCCATGACCGGTATGCCCGGCAACACGATGATCAACGCGACCGTGTCCGAAGTGTCGAGCGTGCCCGCGTCGCAACATACGAAGACCAACGCCACCGTGACGAGCATCGGCGCATCAGCCGGCACGCGCACGATGAAGCTCACGTACAAGGGCGGCGAGCAGACGATCGTCGTGCCGCCCGGCACGCCGGTCGTAATGGTCGAGCCCGGCAATCGCGCTTCGCTGACTCCCGGCGCGCACGTGATCGTCTATGCGACGCGCGGCAGCGACGGCAAGCTCGCGGCGCAACGCATCAGCGTCGGCAAGAACGGCTCGGTGCCGCCGATTTGAAGCTTCGTCGCGCACGCTCGTAAGCCGGTTTCCTACATGCGATCACCCATATTCGCACGTCCAATCCGTGATTCACGAAACGTTCAACGAACGTTGGGTTGCATATCACTCGGGGGAATTTTAGGTCTCCGCGATAGTCAAATCAGTTACTTGACGGATCTTTTTGCGGAGGCAGATATGGCAACTATCGTTCACGAAACATCCCTTTCATCTCAACGCCTGGGTGCAGACGGCTTTTTGATGGGAGGCTACACGGGAGCCGCAATTACCGGCTTCGCCGCCGTTGTTCTTTCGATCATCGGCCTGGCCGGCGTCGCGAGCCCGTACATGCTCGGAATTTCGGCGATCGTTCTCGGCGTGGGGCTGCTGTTGGAAGGCGGTCTCGCTGCAGCGGGCTTTTCCAGAATTCGCACGCTCGGACTCATGAGACCGGTCGCGATGACGCCCGCCGTAGGCGGCGGACTCAGTGCGGAAGGACTTGCGGGCATCGGCGCGATCGTGCTCGGTGCGCTGGCGCTACTCGGCGTCGTGCCATTGGTCCTGATGGCGATTGCCGCGATCGTCCTTGGGGCCGGCTTTCTGCTCGGTAGCGGGGTTTTGCCGCGGCTGACGAGTCTCGAGCTCGAGAACTCGGTCGAGGTCGAGCCGCAGCAAATGGGCTACGGTGCGATCAAGACCGCGGTGAAGACCGCAGTCGACAGCGAAGTGTTGAGCGTCATCGGCGCGCTCGTCGGCGTGGCCGGCGTCGTGCTCGGCATCCTCGCGCTGGTTGGCGTGACGACGGAAGTGCTATCGCTCGTCGCGATGCTGGCCTTTGGTTGCGCGACCATCGTCGGAGCGATGTTCGCGAACTGGTAAGTTCGCCCGAATACGATCAGTCGCGCAGGGCCGCCCCAAGCGACTGATTCCGCCCCCTCTGGGGGCAGCGAAGCGTGGGGGCCACATCATCCGGCGCCGCTGCACGCTTGGCGTGGCAGCGGCGTTGTCATTCGCAGGTCGCTATTCGAGCGCGAGCGCCGTTACGGTCGTGCCCATGAGCGCGATCCATCCGTTGCGGCGATTGTGCCCGGTATCGCTGTACTGGAACGTGTAATGCCGCGCGAGCCGCACGCGACCTTCGTCGTCGCGTTTCGGCCGAATCGAGCGCAGCGACACGGTATCGTCGAGAAACAGAAAGCCGCGTAGCTCGCACGCTTCGCGCATGGCGTCGTTGGCGATCTCACGCGTTTTCATCTGGTTCCAGACAAACCATAAACCGGCCACGCAGACCGCGATCGCCGCGATCTCCGGAATGCCGATCACCGAAACTTGTCGCGGCTACCCGATCGCGACCGACAGCATCGAGATCGAGCCGCCGTCGAAACCTTCGACGGGAAACGACACGCGATCGCCGTCGCGATACTGCGCGAGTACGTAGATCAGCGGAAGATAGTGCTCGGGCGTGGGCGCCGACAGCATCGCGTCGCGGCCCAACGATTCGTAATCGACGAGTGGCGCGAACTCGTGCGCCGACAGAAGCGCGCGCGCCTGCTGCTCGAAGCGTGCCGCCCAGTCGTACGGTCCCTGCGCGCGATTGCCCCACGAATACGCGTGCAGGTTGTGCACGACGTTGCCGCTCCCCATGATCAATACGCCTTCGTCGCGAAGCGGCCGCAGTTGCTTGGCAATCTCGTAGTGCCACGACGCTTCGCGCGTCTCGTCGATCGAAAGCTGCACGACGGGCACGTCGGCGTTCGGATAGACGTGCACGAGCACCGACCACGTGCCGTGATCGAGCCCCCAGCGCTCGTCCATCTGCACGCGAATGGGCGCGAGCAAGTCGCGCACGCGCTCGCACAGCGCCGCCGAGCCCATCGCCTTGTACTGCACTTCGTAGAGCGCGCGCGGAAAGCCGCCGAAGTCGTGAATCGTCGCCGGAGCGTCCGAAACCGTCACGCTCGTGCCCGGACCATACCAGTGCGCCGAGATGCTGAGGATCGCGCTCGGACGCGGGATCGAGCGCCCGATCGTCGACCAGCTTTCCGTGAACGCGTTGCGCGAGAGCGCGTTCATCGGATTGCCGTGACCGAAGAAAATCGCCGGCATCGCAGCGTTCATGGCGCCATCATATCGCGGTGACGGCCATGATGCCGTTGGTCACGCTGTTGGTCACGCCATCGTCGTTATGCCGATCAGGCGCGACACGCGAATCGGCACGTCGGGCCGTTGCAGCTCGGCCACCGCCTGCTGCAATCGGCTGTCGGCCATCGTCATCCGCGCGCGAAGCCGCACGTACTCGGCCCACGACGCGATGACGTAGCGCTCGACGAAACGGCCTTCCTCGCCGAGGTCGCGAAACACGCGCCAGCTCGTTGCGCCGTTGCGTCGTCGCGTCGGTCCCACTTTCTGGATCGCCTTTAGAAACGCGTCGCGGTTCGCGGGGTCGATGCGGTACTCGAGCTGGATCAGCACCGGTCCGTCGTCGGGCAGGGGTTCGGCCGCCAGCGTAAGTTCGGGAAGCCGCGCTCCGGGCACGACGTCGGCCTCCTGTCCCATCTCTACGCGTACGCGGCGGTAGAGCCATTGCAGCGCGAACACCGAAGCGGCCGACGCGCCCAGTGCCCAGTGCGTCCCGACGCCGTTCGCAATCGCGCCCCAGACGGCGCTGCCGATCGCGAGGCAGCCTTGCGTGGCAACGAGATTCATCGACACGGCGCGTGCGCGCACCCATCCCGGCGCGCTGCTTTGCGTGCCCGCGGACAACGTCGCGAAAACGCAGACCCACGCCATGCCGGCACAGAACGCACCGATCAACGCGATGACGGTGATGCCAGTCAGCGCGAGCATCAGGACCGCGAACGCCCACAGATGTCCGCCGGACGTGACGACCTTGTTCATCGGCTGGCGCGTCAACAGGTTCGGAATCGAGACCGCGCCCACGATCGCGCCGGTGCCGAAGCTCGCGGACAGAAGACCGAAACCGCCCGCGCCGAGCCCGAGCTGATCGCGTGCGATCACCGGCAACAGTGCCCAGAACGCGCTCGCGCAGACGCTGAACGAGAGATTGCGAATGACGAACGCACGCATCGGCGCCGAATGGCGAACGAAGCGCAGGCCGCTCATCGCGCCCGACAGAAGCCGTTCGGGGACGCCGGGCAGCGCGACTTCCTTCGGCGTCGTCATGCGCATCGCGACGAACATCGGCACGAAGAAGAACGCGCCGAGCACGAGCGTTGCACCCGAGCTCAGCGCGGCCGCGATCGCACCGGCCGCCGCCGGACCGACGGCGCGCGCGACATTGAACGCGACCGACCCGAGCGCGACGGCGCGCGAGAGCTCGCTGCGCGCGACCATCTCGTTGATGCTCGCCTGCTGCGCGGGCAGATAGAACGTGAAGCCGGCGCCAACGGCGAATGTCAGGAACAGAAGCGATACCGGGCCGACGACGCCGGTGAGCGCCGCGATGCCAAGCAACAGGCTCGCCGCGAACAGCACGACCTGCGTGACGAGGATGACGCGACGCCGATCGACGATGTCGGCGAGCGTTCCGGCAAAGAGGCCGAACAGAAGCGTCGGACCGGTGCTTGCGCTTTGCACGAGCGCGACCATCAACGCCGACGTCGTGAGCGTCGCCATGAGCCACGCCGAAATCGTCGCCTGCATCGTGTAGCCGAGCGCGGCGCCGATCGAGCCGATGTAGAAATTGCGAAACGCCGCGTTGCGAAGCGGCGACGATGCGAACGAGCGGGAAACGAGGGAAGGCACGCTTGCAGCCACGGCGCGAAGTGTAGGTCAAAAGGGCTGCGCGGTTCGGACGCGTAAACTTAGCTTATTCACCTCGCACACGAGTCCAAGGAGTGCACGAAATGAGTCAGGCAACGGAGCTTCGCGCAACGATCGAGCGCATCACTGCGCCGGGCAAGGGCATTCTCGCGGCCGACGAGAGCACGCCTACGATCACGAAACGCTTCGGCGCCGTCGGCATCGAATCGACGGCCGAAACGCGGCGTGCGTATCGGACGCTGCTCGCGAATGCGCCGCACGCGGACAAATATCTCGCCGGCGTGATTCTCTACGAGGAAACGCTCTCGCAGAACGCCGACGACGGCACGCCGCTGCCGAAGCTGCTCGAAAAGCGCGGAATCGTGCCGGGCATCAAGGTCGACAAGGGCACGACGGCGCTCACCGGCGCGCCTGGCGATCTCGTGACGCAAGGCCTGGACGGCCTCGCCGAGCGGCTGGCGACGTACAAAGGGCAGGGCGCGCGCTTCACGAAGTGGCGCGAAGTCTATGGAATCACCGACCGCAATCCAACGCCGCTCGGGATCACCGCGAACGCGGAAGTGCTCGCACGCTATGCGGCCATCTGCCAGGCGCAAGGACTGGTGCCGATCGTCGAGCCCGAAGTCCTGATCGATGGCGATCACACGATCGAGCGCTGCCGCGAAGTCTCCGAGGCGGTGCTGCACGCCGTGTTCGACGCGCTCTATCGCCACGGCGTCATGTACGAGGGCATGATCCTGAAGCCCAGCATGGTGCTGCCCGGCAAGGCGAATTCACGCAAGGCGTCACCCGAGGAGGTCGGCAGCGCCACGCTCGAAGTGTTGCGCAGGACGGTGCCGGCCGCCGTGCCGACGATCAACTTCCTGTCGGGCGGTCAGAGTCCCGAGGAGGCGACTGCGAACCTCAATGCGATGAACGCGAAGGATTCGCGCGCGCCGTGGGTGCTCTCGTTCTCGTATGCGCGCGCGTTGCAGGATCCGGTGATGCACATATGGAAAGGCAAGGCGGACAACGTCGCGGCCGCGCAGCAAGCGTTCGCGCATCGGCTGCGGATGAACAGCCTCGCGCGCGCCGGCAAGTGGACATCGGCGATGGAGAAGGCGGCGTAACGCCCCTCACCGCAACCCTCTCCCCGTGGGGGAAC
>DATFCW010000207.1:0-23258 GCA_035252665.1 Casimicrobiaceae bacterium
TCTCGCGCGCGAGTCGGCGCGAGAAGTCATCGCGCCTCATGCGACGCGGGCGCTTCGCGGGAAACCGGCCCGCATAGTTGAAGCTCATGCAATCATCCTTTTCCTGCGTTTGACGGAACTCGCAATTTCGAGAGTGGTCCCAAACTGCGGACGGTCAACGTCTCCCGCTTTCCTCCCTGAGCGGGTGCCCGCGCCAGTTCGTCCGGCGCAGGGCGTTTTGAGGCCCCGCGTCACTCCCCTTGATCGCGGGGCCTTTTTCTATTCGAGCCATCGCGCGAGAACCTCGTCGGCGCTTGCAACACCCTGCGACGTCGCGGCCGAGAATCCCATAACGCTGACCGCGCCGGCGGCGTCCCCGAACGCACGATCGAGCGCGAAGCGAATGTCGGCTACGGCCTTTCGTCCCTGGGCGATATTGAGCTTGTCGATCTTCGTCGCGAGGATCAGCATCGGCCGAGCCGAGGGAAGGAACGCGGACAGCAACTCGACGTCGAGCGCGGACAGTCCGTGTCGCGCATCGACGATCTGCACCAAACCGATGAGACTCGTTCGCGATGTAACGTACGACCACAAAAGCTGTTGCCATGCTTCCTTCTGTGCCTTCGACACGGCTGCGTAGCCATACCCGGGCAGGTCGACCACATGCGCACCGCTTCGTAATGCGAAGAAGTTGATCTCGCGCGTGCGTCCCGGCGTGCGGCTTACGCGCGCGAGTGCGGAGCGACGCGCGAGCGCATTGATCGCGCTCGACTTGCCGGCGTTCGAGCGGCCGGCGAATGCGATCTCGCGCGCGCCTTCGGCAGGTAGCTGAGACGACGTCGCGGCGCCGGTCACGAAACGCGCGCCTTCGAGCGGTCCCGGGGCATGGTCGATGCGCGCGATCTCGGCCGGCCGCGGCGACTCCGCTACAATGGCGCGTTTTTTCATCAGCACGATGCTTCGTCATTGCACGCGGCAAAAGTCCGCGCGGATGCCGATGCACTCACCCGGTGGAGCCGCGCGTAATGATTCGTCCATGGCGCTATGCCTGCATCGTCGCGACCGTCGCGATTTGCGCTTCCGCGCTGGCGCAGGAGTCGGCGAAACCGGCCCCCGCTGCGACCAATCTCGATAAGGCAAGGCAGACCGCCACGCAGGTGTGCGCGGCGTGCCACGGCGCGGACGGCAACAGCACCGCTCCCGTAAACCCCAATCTCGCCGGACAGGGAGCGGACTATATCACCCTGCAATTGATGCATTTCAAGGCAGGCGTGCGGGTCAATCCGACGATGCAGGCGATGGCGTCGACGCTTTCCGATGACGACATGCGCGCGCTCGGCATCTACTTCTCGCAGCAAACGCCGAAGGGTCTCGCGGCGAAGGATGGCTCCCTCGTCAAGAACGGCGAGCACGTGTGGCGCGGCGGCGACGAGGAGACCGACGTTCCCGCGTGCGCCGGATGCCATTCGCCGAATGGAGCCGGCGTGCCGAAGAACTATCCGCGGCTCGCCGGTCAATATGCCGACTACGTGTACTCGCAGCTCAAGGCATTCAAGACCGGCGGCCGCGGCGCCGACCCGGGCGGCAAGGATGTGAACGGCCGTGTCATGGCCGCGATTGCGGGTGGCATGAGCGACGAGCAGATGAAGGCGGTCGCGCAATATGCCATGGGACTACGCTAGCGGAAATCGGTGCCAGAGATGTATTTCCCGGCATCGGCGTCGCGAATCGTTGCGCTTGTTCGGGAAATACATCTCTGGCACCGATTTCCGCGTTACGATCCCACCGGCGCGCACATGATCACGCTGTCCGGTCCGTAGCCCTCCGGTATCCACGTCGAAGGATCGGCGCGCATCTCGTCGCGCGTCGCGTGATCGATCGTGTAGCGGTGATTCGTGGTGAGCTGATTGAAGAAGCGCCATACCGGCTGCGTGCCGTTCGCGCAGATGCCGCTCACCGGATCCGGCAGCGCGATGTAGAACACGTTCGGGCTCTCGTATGTCCAGCCGGGATACTTCTGCGGATTGTCGATCACTGCCTGGCACTCGGGAGCGCTCGCCGAATAGAAGTGCGAATCGCCGAAGCCGGGCGTCCGATAGAACCGGCACACGGGATTCGTTCCCGGCGCTTGCGTCTGATACGCGAGGAAGCGCAATCCGGTTCGCTCCCAGCCGGGATGCACGCCTGAATCAAGATCGCTGATTTCGAGGGGACTCAACGTCATGAAATAGTGGTCGAGCGAGCGGTTGTAATACTCGACGACGACTGCCTGCCCTGGCGTGCCACCCGAATCGGGCGTCAGATACTGCCGCGTCAATGGCAGCATGTTGTCGATGCGCGAATACTCGTCGATGCCGCCCGGGTCCTCGCATGACGCCGCGCCGCGCCACAATCCGCCGCGCAGTTCGTAGAAGCCGCCCGACGAATTGAGCGTCAAAAGGCCTGCCCCGCTCGAGCCCGGCTCTGTGGTTCCCTGGCTATATTGCACCTGCGCGAAGCTCGAGCCATCGTCGTAGAGCAGGTAACCCTGCACGGCGCCCTCGCTATATTTGAGGAGATCGCCTTCCGCGTGATGGAGCACGTTGACCGTCGAAGCGGTGGGAATCGGGTCTGTGCGCCACGCCGAGAACATGACGCCGGCAGGTGGTGCCGCGTTGAGCCGCACGAGCGACCAGTCGAAGTCGACGCTTCGCGCGAGCATCGTCGCGCCGCTCGTCTGCTCGACGAATGGAGGCGTTGCCTTGCTGCCGCAGGCGATCGCATCGAAGAACCAGAACGTATCGAGCGTGTTGGCCGCGGTCGGCGAATCGAGGCAATGCTGCGCCGAGAAGAGATACGCGGTGTTGCTCGAAATGGAATCGTTCAGAAGCTGGCCGGTGCAAAGGTACGTGAAGCCATCGTCCTGCATGAACTCGAGCTCGGCGACCGCCTTGGCCGCATTGGTTAGCGCAGTCGTCTGCGGCACTACGCACGCGACGTCGATCTCGCACGCGCCCGCGGTGCCGATATCCTGGACGTCCTTGGCGCTCAGCTTGTGAATCGACGCAGGCGCGACGACTTGATGCGACACGCGCGCAATCGTGAGGGGTACCGTCGGCAGCGGCGTGCTCGCATCGACCTCGATTTCGATTGTCGCCGTGTCCCCGTCGAGCACCGGCGACCAGAACATGCCGAAGCGCTGCGTATCGCTCGCGATCTTGTTCGCGGCGATCGGCCCGAACACCTGCGCCTGCGCCCCATTGCCCGCGAAGCGCACGCTGACGCCTGGGTCGCTCGCCGGCATCTGCACGCCGACGCGAAGCGCAGCCGCACCCGGCGAGACAACGACGATCTTCGCCGCGCGCGTGCCGCCTGTGAGCGTTTGCCACGCAAGATTCGACAGCGAAATCGCCGATCCACTGGCGGGCACGTCGCGCGGGAACGCAACCGCAAGCGGCCCCTTCAGCACGCGGGCACTCGTGCCAGTCGCGGGATGTTGCGCGTTACGTGCCCTAAGCGTCGCGCGCTCGGCGTCGCTGGGTTCGCTCAGCACGATGCGAAGGCCGGGCGCTTGCGCCGGAAGCAGCATCTGTGCGGGCGCGGCTTTTTCGATGCCGCTCGGGCGATATTCGGCCGGCGGGACGGCCGTGACTGGAACGGCAGCCGTCACGGGGAGCGCAACGCCAACCAGCACCGCAGCGTACGCGAAGCACGCACGAAGGCGCGAGGATACGATCGTCATTCAAAGACTCCCATCAAGGCGCGAACCGTCGCCGGGAAGCGACGCTTCGCGAGTGAATCCGTCGCGCACCGTATGCAAAGACCGAGCCTTCGCCCCGATTCGGGCCGGTCAGTGGACCGGTGAAGCCGGTGGTGGTTCCGTCTCGGACAACAGGCACTCGTGTAAAAGAGTTTTCCAATCGGGGAGGGCAATGCCGAACGTGTCGGAGAAACGGGTCGAATCGAGGACGGCATAAGCAGGTCGACGCGCTGGCGTCGGATAGTCGGCAGTGGTGATTGGCACGACGCGCACATGCGGATAGCGACGAAGAATCTCGCGCGCGAACTCGTACCACGTCGTGGCACCTTGTGCGCTCAGGTGATAGAGACCCGATCGATCGCAAAGCTGGTCGATGCCAAGACCGAGCACGCGCGAAATGACGCGTGCGATCGCGCGCGCCCAGTTCGGCACGCCGGTCTGATCCGCGACAACGCGCACCTCGCTTCGCGCCGACGCGAGCTTTTGCATCGTGACGAGAAAATTGTTTCCGTGGCGCCCGTACACCCAGCTCGTGCGAAGGATGAGCGCCGACGCGTCCGACGCGACGATCGCGCGCTCCCCTTCGAGCTTGCTCGCGCCGTACACGTTGCCCGGATTTGTCGGAATCGACTCGTCGTACGGCGTCGTGCGCTTGCCGTCGAAGACGTAATCGGTCGAGAAATGCACGAGAAGCGCCCCGCGGCGCTTCGCCTCGTCGGCGAGCACGCCGGCGCCGTGCGCATTCACGGCGAAGGCAAGGTCGCGCTCGGATTCGGCGCGATCGACAGCCGTGTACGCGGCGGCATTCACGATCACATCGGGCGCAACGTCACGAACGACGTTCGCGATCTTCGTCGGGTCCGCGAGATCGAGCATCGCGCGGTCGCAGGCGACGACGTTGCCGACGACTGGAAGCGCAGCGGCAAGCTCGCGGCCGAGCTGCCCGCGTGCGCCGGTCAAGAGAATGGTTGCCCGCGACGTACGAGCGTCGCGATCACGCATACGTGTCGGCATCCGCGAGCGGCCGGCCCGCGGCGTCCTTCGGCGCCAGGGTCGGCGTCGCCTCGGGCCATGCGATCGCGAGCGCAGGGTCGTTCCAAAGGAGCGTGCGCTCGTGCTCGGGATGCCAGTAGTCGGTCGTCTTGTAGAGAAATTCCGCCACGTCGGAGACGACGAGAAAGCCGTGCGCGAAGCCCGGCGGAATGAACAGCATCCGGCGATTCGCCGCGGAGAGTCGCATGGCGACATGACGACCAAACCGCGGCGACGAACGACGCAGGTCGACCGCGACATCGAACACCTCGCCGAGGATCACGCGCACGAGCTTGCCCTGCGCGTGCTCGATCTGGTAGTGCAGCCCGCGTAACACGCCGCGCATCGAGCGCGAGTGGTTGTCCTGAACGAACTCGGCGTCGATGCCCGCCTTCGCGAGTTCCCTGCGGTTGTAGCTCTCGAAGAAAAAGCCGCGCGCATCCTCGAAAACGCGCGGATCGACGACGAGCACTTCCGGCAGCGACGTCTCGGATATCTTCACGAGGGCAAGAGCGGATCTTCGAGGAGCCGCAACAGATAGCGGCCGTAGCCGTTCTTTGCGAGGGCCGAGCCGAGCTTCTCGAGCTGCGCGGCGTCGATGTAATGCATTCGATACGCGATCTCCTCGGGGCAGGCGATCTTCAATCCCTGGCGCCGCTCGATCGTCTCGATGTACTGCGATGCTTCGAGCAGCGACTCGTGCGTGCCGGTGTCGAGCCATGCCATGCCGCGCCCCATCACCTCGCACGTGAGCTCGCCCCATTCGAGATAGCGGCGATTCACGTCGGTAATCTCGAGCTCGCCGCGGGCGGAAGGCGCAAGCGACGCCGCGATGTCGAGCACGCGGTTGTCGTAGAAATAAAGGCCCGTCACCGCGTAGCGCGACTTCGGCTCGCGCGGTTTTTCCTCGAGACTCGTGACGCGTCCCGAAGAGTCGAATTCCGCAACGCCGTAACGCTCGGGATCCGCGACCGGATACGCGAAGATCGTCGCGCCGCTCGCCGCATTGCGCGCGCGCTCGAGCTGCGGTTGGAGATCGTGACCGTAGAAAATGTTGTCGCCAAGCACGAGCGCCGACCGATCGTTGCCGATGAAATGGCGGCCGATGATGAACGCCTGCGCGAGGCCGTCCGGCGACGGTTGGACCGCATACGAAATCGTCAGTCCCCAGCGCGATCCGTCGCCCAGCAACTGCGTGAAGCGCGGCGTATCGGCGGGTGTCGAGATCAGCAGGATGTCGCGGATGCCGGCGAGCATCAGCGTCGACAGCGGGTAATAGATCATCGGCTTGTCGTATACGGGCAGGAGCTGCTTCGATACGACTTGCGTCACCGGGTGCAGCCGCGTGCCCGAACCGCCGGCCAGGATGATGCCCTTACGCATATTGCAGGTCGATCCATCGCCGGTATTCGGCGCTTTGCACGTTCGCTATCCACGCGGTGTTTGCGAGATACCAGTCGATCGTTCGCGCCATGCCGGACTCGAACGTCTCGGCCGGCGACCAGCCGAGCTCCGTGCGTATTTTCGTCGCGTCGATCGCATAGCGGCGATCGTGTCCGGGCCGGTCCTTGACGAACGTGACGAGCCGCTCGCAGTCGACATCGGGACGCCGGGCATGCACGAGCCTGCACAGCGTCGAGACGACATCGATATTCGCCATCTCGGCCCCACCGCCGATGTTGTATGTCTCGCCGGGGCGTCCTCGGTCGAGCACCGTGCGTATCGCCGCGCAGTGGTCGCCGACGTAGAGCCAGTCGCGAACGTTTCGTCCATCGCCATAAACGGGCAGCGGCTTGCCCGACAGCGCGTTCACGATCATCAGTGGAATCAGCTTCTCGGGAAATTGCCGCGGCCCGTAGTTGTTCGAGCAGTTCGTCGTCAACGTCGGCAGGCCGTACGTATGGGTGTAAGCGCGAACGAGATGATCGGACGCCGCCTTCGACGCCGCGTAAGGGCTGTTCGGCGCGTACGGCGTTGTCTCGCGGAACGGCGGATCGTCGGGGCCGAGCGATCCGTAGACCTCGTCGGTCGACACATGCAGAAAGCGGAATGCCTCGCGCGACGAGGACGGCAGCTCCGCCCACCACGCGCGCACGCATTCGAGCAGCGCGAAAGTGCCGACGACGTTCGTCCCGACGAACGCGGCAGGCCCGTGGATCGAGCGATCGACATGCGTCTCGGCAGCAAAATTGACGATCGCGCGCGGACGACGGCGTTCGAGCAACGTACGCACGAGATCCGCGTCGCCGATGTCGCCGCGCACGAATTCGTGACGCGCGTCGGCAGCGACCGGCGCGAGGCTTTCGAGGTTGCCCGCGTAGGTGAGCTTGTCGAGGTTGACGAGCGGCTCGCCACCGTGCGCGAGCCAGTCGAGAACGAAGTTGGCGCCGATGAAGCCGGCGCCGCCGGTGACGAGAATCATCGAATCGTGGTGGTCTCGTATCGCGCGGCGAGTTTAGCATCGCCGACGGACGTTTCTTTCAGCTGCGGTAGTAGTCGCGATACCACGCGACGAAGCGCGCAAGACCTTCGTCGAGCGGCGTATCGGGTGAGAATCCGACCGCGTGCACCAAGCGATCGATCGACGCATACGTTGCCGGCACATCGCCTGGCTGCATCGGCCGGTCGTTGCGAACCGCCTTTCGTCCGATCAATCGCTCGAGCGTCGCGATGAAGCGATCGAGATCGACCGCCTCGTGATTGCCGATGTTGTAAATCGCGTGCGGTGCGCCATCGCCATCCTGGCTCGGCATATGCGACGCGACGCGCACGACCGCTTCGGCAACGTCGTCGATGTAGGTGAAATCGCGCTGCATCCGGCCGCCGTTGAACACGTCGATCGGGCGTCCTTCGAAGATCGCCTTGGTGAAAAGCATGGGCGCCTGGTCGGGGCGTCCCCACGGGCCATACACGGTGAAGAAGCGCAACCCGGTCGCCGGCAGCGCATAAAGGTGGCTGTAGCTATGCGCCATCAGCTCGTTCGCGGTCTTCGTCGCCGCGTACAGGCTGACCGGATGGTCGATCGGCTGATCCTCCGAGAATGGCAGCACGTGATTCGCGCCGTACACCGACGACGACGATGCATAGACGAGGTGGGAAACGCGCGCGTGCCGGCAGCCTTCCAATACGTGGCCGAAAGCGACGAGATTGTTGCGGACGTACGCGTCGGGATTGACGAGCGAATGGCGAACGCCCGGCTGCGCGGCGAGATGCAAGACGATATCGAAGTGGCGAGACAAGAGCGCGCGCGCCGCATCCTTCTCGGCAAGATCGGCGCGCTCGAACGCGAAGCCAGGCAGCTTTGCGAGCTCGGCGACGCGCGCCTCCTTGAGGGCGACGTCGTAGTAAGGGTCGAAGTTGTCGACGCCCTGCACCTGCGCGCCCGCTTCGAGGAGCGCACGCGACACATGCATGCCGATGAAGCCGGCGGCGCCGGTAACGAGCAGGCGCTGCCCGTCGAGAGACTGCGTCATGCGATGCTCACGAGTCGCGTTGCGCGCGTTCGAGCGCACGAAGCTTGGCATGCTTCAGAAAGCTCGCGAATGCGCCGATCGCGATGTGCGCGAAGCCCGGCGCGCCGTCGAGAAACCCAAGCTTCAGCACGTAGAAGCGCAGGAAGCGCGCGAGCGGCGAGAGCGCCATCGCGAACGCCGAACTGCGTCGCCCGCTTGCGTGCAATGCATCCGCCTGCAGGGTCGTGTAACGATTCTGCTTCGCGATGTAGCGCTCGAGCGATTCGGCCGATGCGTGCAGCAGGTCGCCTTCGAGGCGTCCGACCGGGCCCTTCGCGATTACGCGCTCGTGCACCGGATCGTCGCTCCACCGCGCGCGGCGCCGATCGAAGAGACGCGTGGTCCAGTCCGGATAGCCTTCTCCGTGTGAAAGCCAGCGGCCGAGAAAACGATTGCGTCGTGCGAGCGCGTACGCCGCGTGCGGCGGATTGCCGCCGGCGAAGAGATCGGAAATCGATGCGCGAAGCGCGGGCGACAGCCGCTCGTCGGCGTCGACGCACAGCACCCAGTCGTGCTTCGCCTCCTCGACCGCGAATTGCTTCTGCCGTCCGAACCCGAGAAACGGACGCGTGATCACGCGCGCGCCGGTGCGTCGCGCAACTTCTACGGTATGATCGGCGCTCCCCGAATCGACGACGAGCGCATCGCTCGCAAACGGTGCCGACAAGAGGCAATCTGCGATGTCGGCGGCGGCATCGCGCGTGATGACGACCAGCGAAATCGGCAACGGGCCGCCCGCGCGCGACTCGCTCGATCCCGTCCGATCGCGTGTCGTCGGGCCGCGAGTCGTCGTATGCGTCCCGTGAGCCATGGCGTGAAGCGTGAGTCCGGCGAGCGACGGCGCGAGCCCGCACCGGAGTGCGGCGCTCGACGCCATCCCCGAGCGGCTTGCCGTGCCCCCAGGGTGGCAGCGAGCAAAGCGAGCTTGGGGTTCGTTCATCGCAGGCAAATGGCGCGATTTTACGTTGTTTGACGCGCCCGCCACGTCGGTGCTCGTCGTGCGGCCTTCCTCGCTCGGCGATATCGTCTACGCGCTCGCCGTCGCCACCGACATTCGCCGCGCCGATCCAACGATCGCGGTCGACTGGGTAAGTGAACCGGGATTCGCGCCGCTCGTCGCGCTTTGTCCCGACGTTCGTGCCGTCATCCCGTTCGGATTGCGTGGCTGGCGGCGCGCACCGTTCACGCCGGGAACGTGGCGCGACGTGCGCACGTTCATCGGACAGTTGCGGCGTACGCGTTACGACGCGATCATCGATCTGCAGGAGCAGGTGAAAGGCGCGCTGATCGCCCGATTGTCGCGCGGAAAGCGCCACGGCTTCGATCGACAGAGCATTCGCGAGCCGCTCGCGGCCCTTGCCCACGACGTTCATCATCGCGTGCCGCGCGAGTTGCATTTCCTCGCGCGCTGCCGGCGACTCGCCGCGGCCGCGCTGGGCTACGAAATCGACGAGCGGCCGCGCTGGAACCTGCGGCCTCCGCTCGATGCGCCATCGATTCCGCTGCACCCGTTCGTCGCGCTGCTGCATGCAACGAGCCGCGACGACAAGCTCTGGCCCGAGCAGCATTGGCGTGCGCTGATCGATGAGAGCGAACGCGCAGGGTTCGCCACGGTGCTGCCGTGGGGAACCGCGTCCGAGCGTGCGCGAAGCGAGCGGCTCGCGGCTGGATTCGCGCATGCAATCGTGCCGCCGCGGCTCTCGTTGCCCGAAGCCGCTGCATTCGTATCCAGGGCAAGCGTCGCGATCGGCGTCGATACGGGATTCACGCATCTTGCCGCCGCGCTCGGTACGCCGACGGTTGCGATCTTCTGCGCAACCGATCGCGCGCGCCACGGCGTATCGATCGCAGGTGCGCATGCGCGCGACGTCGGCGATGCAGGAGAGCCGCCTTCGATCGAGGAGGTGCTTGCCGCGGCCGGCGCGCAGTTGCAGCGCGCGCCCGCGTGCTGAGATGAACGACGCCAACGCTCGCGCCACGCGCGCCGCTTATTCGCTCCTGTGGTGGCTCGCGCTGCCGTTCGTGCCGCTGCGTCTCTGGTGGCGCGGACGCCGCGAGCCGCTGTATCGCGCGCACGTCGGCGAGCGGTTCGGGCGCTATCGCCGAGGTGCGTTTGCGATCGGCAACGACTTGGTGTGGATTCACGCGGTGTCCGTCGGCGAGACGCGTGCCGTCGCGCCTCTCGTCGAGCGTCTTCTTGCCGCAGATGCGCAACGCACGATCCTGCTCACGCACATGACGGCAACCGGGCGCGACACGGGACGCGCGCTCTTCGGCGAGCGCGTCCTGCAGGCCTGGCTGCCCTACGACGTGCCGTTCGCCGTCGATCGCTTCCTCGCGCACTTCCATCCTCGCGCCGGATTGCTCGTCGAAACGGAGTTGTGGCCGAATCTCGCGGCGGCGGCCTCGAAGCGACACATACCGCTGTACCTCGTCAACGCGCGCCTTTCGCAGCGCTCGGCGCGTGGTTACGCGCGAATCGCATCGCTTGCGCGTCCGCTTCTCGCGTCGCTTGCCGGCGTCGCCGCGCAAAGCGAGGAAGACGCGCAACGGCTTCGTGCGCTGGGCGCGAACGATGTCGTAATCACAGGCAATCTCAAGTTCGACATCGACGTGCCGAGCGCGATGAAAAAGCGCGCACGCGTGTTGCGGGAGCGGTTCGGCAGCAGTCGCCCGGTCGTCATGCTTGCCTCCACACGGGATGGCGAGGAAGCGCTCCTGCTCGATGCATTCGCTCGCGCCACGCTTCCATCCGAGATGCTCGTCGTCATCGTGCCGCGCCATCCGCAACGTTTCGGCGAAGTCGCGGCGATGCTGACGGCGCGTGGATTGCAATTCGTCCGGCGAAGCGACGAGCGCCACGTGCCGATCGATGTGAGCTTCGTGCTCGGCGACTCGATGGGCGAGATGCACGCGTACTACGGCGCGTGCGATGTGGCGTTCGTCGGTGGAAGCCTTCTGCCGCTCGGCGGGCACAACCTGATCGAGCCGATCGCGGCCGGCGTGCCGACACTCGTCGGTCCGCATACGTTCAATTTCGCGGCCGCTGCAGACGCGGCGATCGCCGCCGGCGCGGCCTTGCGCGTGAAGGACGCGGATGACGTGTTCGATAACGCGTCGCGGCTACTCGAAGACGCGACGCTGCGTGCGAGGATGCGCGAAAGCGGAGAGGCGTTTCTCGCCGCGCATCGGGGCTCTTTGGAACGGCTGTACGCTTGGCTGCAAGCGAGGATCGGGGATTCAGGACTTAGGCCGCCACCTGCCCCGGATTCTCGACCCTGTGGCCCCTGAACCCTGGCCCCTGAACCCTAGCCCCTCAACCTGCGATTCACATCCTCCAGATCCTGCTCCGACAATGTCCCCACCGCCGACTTGAGCTTCAAAACGCCGAGCAGGTAATTGAAGTAAGCCTGCGCAAGATCGTGTCGGGCCTGGAAGACGTTCTGCTGCGTGTTCAGCACGTCCAGGTTGGTACGCACGCCGACTTCCTGTCCCGTCTTGTTCGATTCGTACGCGGTCTGCGCCGAAACGAGCGCCTGCTCGAACGCCTTCACCGAGGCCGCGGCGCTCGTCACGCCCGTGAATCCCGTCTGCGCATTGAAAAGCGCATTGCGCCGCGCGACCTCCAGGTTCTGGCGCGCGTTCTCCTGCAGCGCGAACGCCTCGCGCACCTTCGAGTTGGCGAAACCGCCGTCGTACAGCGGGAAGTTCAACGCAAGCCCGATCGCCGCCTGGTGCTGCTCGCCGCTCGCGCTCGTATTGACCGACGCGCTGAATCCTTGCGCGTTGACGCTCGCGACGAGGTCGAGCGTCGGCAGCTTTCCGGCGCGCTGGCGCTCGATCTCGAGCGACGCGATGTCGGCGTTGTATTGCGCGATGTGAACCGAGAGATTGTTGTCGAGGGCGCGTTGAACCCAGTATTCGAGATCGTTCGGCGATGGCAGCGCCGGCTCGAACCCGGGTCCGAGGCGCTTCAGGTCGCCCGGCGCGCGACCGATGATCGCGCGAAGCGCGGTGCGCTGATTCTCGAGATCGTTTCGCGCGCTGATCTCGTTCGCGACGATCGAGTCGTACTTCGCCTGCGCCTCGTTGGTGTCGGTGATCGTCGCGACGCCGACCTCGAAGTTACGCTTCGCCTGCGCGAGCTGCTCCGAAACTGCTGCCTTCTGGCTTTCGGCAAGCTCGACGTTGAATTGTGCGAGCAGCACGTTGAAGTACGCCGTTGCGACACGCAGCATCAGGTCCTGCTTCGCGGCTTCGAGAGTGTAGTCGGCCTGGCGTACCTGCTCGACGGCCTGGCTGTACGCGACCGTGTTCGCGTAGCGGTAGAGCGGCTGCGACGCCGATACGGTGAGGCCGCCGAAGCCGAAGTTGCGATTGATCGTCGTGTGCGGATCGGTGTCGAGGTTCGTGCCGAAAGAGTTCGCGTTCGTGCTCGCCGCCAGCGACACGTTGGGCAAAAGCCCCGCGCGCGCCTGCGGCACGCGCTCCTGCGTTGCCTGCCAGTTCGCGCGCGCTGCCGCGACCGTCGGATCGCTTTGCTGTGCCTGCCGATAGATGTCCATCAGGTCCTCGGCGCGCGCGGGCGAGCAAGCGCCAAGCGCCACAACGAGAACGACGAGGGCAGCCGATTCGTAACGCTTCATTGTCGAGGAGTCCGTGGTGCGCACCGCGGAGCGCGCGAGCTCCGCGTCCGGCGCGTAAGGTCGGCGCTCAGAACTCGAACCGGGGCGGCGCCGCCGCGTTGCGAAGCGGCATGATCACCGTCTCGAAAAGATCGGTGGCTGTGGTCGCACCCGGCGCTTCGGAATGGACGAGGCGGGCTTTCATCGCGGGCGCTTCGCCGACGACCGCGAAGAGGCGGCCTTTCGGAGCGAGCTGCTCGAGAAAGCGCGCGGGTAGAAGCGGCGTCGACGCGGTGAGCACGATCACGTCGTACGGGCCGTTGCCGAAGCCGCGCGCGCCATCGCCGATCTCGATGCGTACGTTCGAGAATCCCAGCCGCGCGAGCTTGGCATGCGCATCGGCCGCCGTCGCCTCGTCGATCTCGACGCTCGTCACGTCGCCCGCCTCGCTCGCGAGGAGCGCCGTCAGATAGCCGGCGCCCGTACCGATCTCGAGCACGCGATCGTTGTCCCGCACCATCAGCTCCTGCAGCACGCGCGCTTCCATCTTCGGCGTCCACATCCGATAGCCGTTCGGAAGCGGCAGCTGCAGATCGGCAAACGCAAGCATCCGATAGGCGGGCGGAACGAAATCCTCGCGCCGCACGGCCGACAGGAGGTCGAGCACGCGCGTGTCGAGGACCTCCCAGGTGCGGATCTGCTGGTCGATCATGTTGATCCGCGCCTGCTCGAAATCGAATCGGTTCATCAGGGAGGCGCAATGCGCAAAATCGGGACACGCGAGCCGCGTACGGGAATGGCGCGCCGCACACGGGGCAATCGCGGCAGGAGCCGCGGCATTATAGCAAGCGATCGACGAAAAAACGCGGTGACGATCGGCACTCGGCAGACGCCGTCAATCGTCCGCGCCCGGTGCTGCGCGCGCAGCTTCGTGCACGATGCGGCGTTCGCGCCGCGCGCGCCTCTGCACAGCCCACGCATCGATATAGGTGTAGATCACCGGCACGACGATCAACGTCAGAAGCGTCGACGTGATGACGCCGCCGATGATCGCGCGTCCCATCGGCGCCTGCTGCTCGCCGCCGTCGCCAAGACCAAGCGCGAGCGGCAGCATGCCCCCGATCATCGCCGCAGTCGTCATCACGATCGGGCGTAGCCGCACCTGGCCTGCGCCGAGCAACGCATCGCGGAGGCTCGCACCGCCGCGGCGCGCGCGATTCGCGAAATCGACCAGCAGAATGGCGTTCTTGGTGACGAGCCCCATCAGCATCACGAGGCCGATCATCGAGAAGATGTTGATCGTCGTGCCGGTCAAAAGCAGCGCGAGGAACACGCCGATCAGCGACAGCGGCAGCGACGCCATGATCGCCATCGGCTGCGTGAAGCTCGCGAACTGCGACGCGAGAATCAGGTAGATGAAAACGATCGCAAGCCCGACCGCTGCGATCGCGGACTGGAAGGACTCCTGCATGTCCTCCTGCTGACCGGCCGCCGCGAGTCGATAGCCCGGCGGCAGTGACATCTCGCTCGCGATCCGCTGCACGTCGTTGCCGACGTCGCCCGCCGGACGCCCTTCGACGTTCGCGTAAATGCCGATGCGCCGCTGCAAGTCCTGGCGCTTGATGATTTGCGGACTCGTCGATTCGACAATGTCCGCGACCTGGCGAAGCGGCACCATGCGCATCTGCCCGTCGGGACCGCGGCGATTCGTGGCGAGATAGAGATTCGCGAGATCGGAGGCGAGCTGTCGTCGGTCCTTCGACACCTGCACGTTGACCTCGTAGTTCTGGCCGTCGGGACCCATCCAGTAGCTGATCGTGTCGCCGGCAATCAGTGGCCGCACGGTGGCGCCGACCTGCTGCACCGTGATGCCGAGATCCGCGGCCGCCGCGTTGTTGAGACGAATCGACAGCGCGGGGTTGGCGGCCTTGTCCGACGTCTCGAGGTCGGCGATGCCCGGCACTTTTGCAACCTTCGCCGCGAACTCGGCCGCGATCTTCGACAACGTGTCGGGATCGGGACCAAGCAGGTTGAACCAGATCGGCCGATCGAAGCCGAACGCGAGCTCGATGCCTGGGATCGGACGCAACGCCGCACGAATCGCGCGCTCGAGCTCCTTCTGCGAGCGCTTGCGATCCTTCCCGTCCACGAGCTTCAGATTGATCCGCGCGTAATTGCGGCCGTCCTGCGTGCCGACGGTCGTCATCGCGAGATCGATCTCGTGGAACTGCTTGAGCGTCTCCTCGGCTTCGAGCACCTTGCCATTCGTATATTCGAGGCTCGAGCCGACGGGCGTGTTGAGGCGAAGCGAGATGAAGCCCTGATCGACCTCGGGCATGAATTCGGAGCCGACGAGCGGAACCACGAAGAAGCTCGCGAAGAACGAGCCGAGCGCGATCGCGATCACCGATTTGCGACGCGAAAGCGCCCAAGCGAGAACGACCGCGTAAAGGCGATGAAGCGCATCTACGCCGCCCTCGACACGCTCCATTGCCCGGCCCAGCCAGGGCACGCGTGCAAAGCGCGTCGCGGGCGGATCCGCCCATACCGACGAGAGCATCGGATCGAGCGTGAAGCTCACGAACAGCGACACGAGCACCGCCACCGCGACGGTGACGCCGAACTGAAAGAAGAACCGGCCGATCAGCCCGTTCATGAATGCGATCGGCGCGAACACGGCGACGATCGCAAACGTCGTCGCCATTACCGCAAGCCCGATCTCGTCGGTTCCTTCACGCGCCGCGGTCGCATGATCCTTGCCCATGCCGAGATGGCGGACGATGTTCTCTCGCACGACGATCGCGTCGTCGATCAGCAACCCGATCGTCAGTGACAGCGCCATCAACGTCAGGAAGTTGAGCGTGAACCCGAAGGCACGGAGCGCGATGAACGTCGCGACGACGGCAATCGGAAGCGTAAGCCCGGTGATGATCGTGCTGCGCCAGCTATGCAGGAAGAAGAACACGATCAAAACCGTTAGCAGCGCGCCCTCGAGGATCGTGCTCTTCACGCGATTGACCGAGCTCTCGACCTGATCGGAGCGGGACCATGCGACCTTCACGTCGACGTCGGGCGGCAGCCGCTTGCGCAACTCCTGCACGGCGGCCTTCACGTTGCGGCCAGTATCGACGATGTTGGCGTCCTGCGCCTTCTGCACGTCGAGCGTGATGGCGGGATGACCGTTGACGCGCGAGATCGAGTCCTGCTCCTTCTCGCCGTCGATCACGTCGGCGACCTGCGACAGGTATACGGGGCCGCCGCCCTGCTGCGCGACGATGATCCGGGCGAAGTCGGCCGGCTCCTTGATCTTGCCGTCGATGCGCACGATCGCGTCGCTGCCACCTTTCGTGATCCGTCCGGCCGGCACGTCCTGGTTCGCATCGCGAATCGCTTCGATCACCTGGTCGACGCCAATGCCAAGGGCGGTGAGCGCGTTCGGCTTGATCTGGATCAGGATCTGCCGGCTCGCGCGGCCGTTGACGTCGATGCGCGCGACGCCCGGCTGGTTCTCGAACGCCTTGACGATCGTCTGGTCGGTGAGCGACGTGAGCTCGCGAAGCCCGGTCGTCGGCGACATGACGGCGAGCGAAATGACCGGCTGGCTGTTCTCGTTCTCGACGCGAAGCACCTGCGGGTCCTTGACGTCCTTGGGAAACGACGGGCGGATCAGCGCGACGCGGTCGCGCACGTCCTGCACCGCTTGCGTCACGTCGGTCGCGAGCCGGAACTCGGCGAAGACATCGCTTCGCCCTTCGTAAGAGTTCGAGAAGATCCGTTTGACGCCGGCCACCTGGTTCACCGCGTACTCGATCGGCTTCGTCACGTCCGACTCGACGGCCTCGGGCGCAGCGCCGGGATAGAACGTCGTCACCGAGATGTACGGAAGATCGACGTCCGGCATCTGCTCGATGCGAAGCTCGCGATACGAAAAGATGCCGAGCACCGCGATCGCGACCATCACCATCGTCGCGAAGACGGGGTTCTCGATAGAGGTTTTAGTGATCCACATGGCAGGGATCGGGGATCAGAGGTCAGCTATCAGACGAAAGAGGCTCACCCCGCGCGACCCCGCTTCACCTGCATCGCGTTCTGCGACGAGGTCGCCGCGCGCACGAGCGCCGGCGCGCCATCCTTCAGATTGTCGAAGCGTGCGGCGAGCACCGGCGTTCGCGCCGGCAGCATCGTGCGGATCTCGACGCGACCGTTCGCCTCGTCGCGCCGTCCGGTGATCACCACGCGACGCGCGAGCTTGCCGCCGTCGATGGTCCAGACGAACGATTGCCCGGCCTCGCTTCGCACGGCGGCGAGCGGCAGCGTGGCCGCCGGTGCGCTCGCGGCAAGCGCGATGCGGCCGGTTGCGAACATGCCATTACGAAGCGCCGCGTCGGGATTGGGCAGGCTGATATAGACGACGATCGCGCGCGTACCGGGCTCGGTCGATGGATTGATCCGGTCGATGCGGCCGCGGAAGCTGCGCTCGCCGAAGCCGTCGACGCGAAGCTCGACCGGCATCCCGCCCGACAACTCCGGCACGTCGATCGCCGGCACCATCGCCTGCACCTCGAGATCACGCAGGTCGACGATCGATAGGATCGGCGCCTCGATCGCCACCTTCTCGCCGGTTTGCACATGGCGCTTCGCCACGATGCCGGTCAGCGGGGCGACCACCTCCGCGTCGGCAAGCGCGTTCTTCGCGAGCTGGAGTTGCGCCTCGGCCGACTTGACGTTGCCGCGCGCGACGTTGTACGACGATTCGGTGCCGTCGAAGGCGTTCTGCGAGATGAACTTGTCGGAGAGAAGCCGCAGATTCATCGTTCGCGTCTTCTCGGCGAGCCCGAGTTGCGCACGCGCGCTTTCGAGCGCGCCCTGCCGGTCGATGATCCGCGATTCGAGATCCGGCGAGCGAATGTGCGCGACCACCTGCCCGGCGCGAACCGGCTCGCCCTCCCGAATGTCGAGGCCGGCGATGTCGCCCGCGACCTTCGCCTTGACGACCGTCTGACGCACCGCCTGCAACGTTCCCGACACCGGGAGCCAGCGCGCGAGCGGCCGGCTTTCGACATACGCCAGGTCGTCGGCGGAGAACTCGAGCGCGACGATGGCATGCGCGTCCTTGCCGTGATCGCGCTTGGCGGCACGCAACGCGGCCGCACCGCCGAGCACGCCTGCGAGCGCCAGCACGGCAAATGCCACGACCACGCGCCTGCGCGTTCTTCCCTTCGTCATCCGACTCCCCTTCGCGCGGTTCGCGCGCTGCTCACCCGGCGACCCGCTGCGCGCGGTTGGCGCAGAGCCCGGAGCGTCGTGCGCACCCCCGTTGGATGCGCCCTCGCCGGCCGCCGGATTCGGAACCCGCGAACGCCATGCGGCTACGCTTCCAGGTTCTGCGAGAAGCGGTGGACGATAGGACTGCCGCCGCACCACGGCAATCGCATTGCGACGAAATGCTGCCGACGTTGACCGAACGGCTTTTTTCGCGCCCGCGACGCGCACGCCGCGCCGCGGCCCCGACGTCATCCCGCGTCGCGACGGCGCTTTGATTGACACCCGATTCGCGGTCGAATCATAATGCTCCGTTTCCCTTCTTTTCACTCCCCTCCCGGAGAATTTCCGATGCTTGACGCACACGGTTCACACAGGATCGGGCTCACGATTGTCGCCTTGGCGCTGATTGGCGTCTATGGCTGCAGCAAGGAAGAGCCGAAGCAGGCTGCCGCGCCGAAGACCGAAACGGCCGCGGCCGCCCCGGCGCCTGCCGAGGAAACGGTTACCGTCAAGATCGGCTCCGCCGGGCCGCTCACCGGCGAGATCGCGCACCTTGGCAAGGACAACGACAACGGCGTTCGTCTGGCGATCGATCAGGCGAACGAGAAGAAGCTCAAGATCGGAGGCAAGACGATCAAGTTCGAGGTGATGAGCGAGGACGACCAGGCCGATCCGAAGCTTGGTCCGACAATCGCGCAAAAGCTCGCCGATGCGAAGGCTGCCGGCGTCGTCGGTCACCTCAATTCGGGCGTCACGATCCCCGCATCGGCCGTCTACAACCAGGCCGGCATCCCGATGATCTCCGGCTCGGCCACCAACCCGAAGCTGACCGAGCAGGGCTTCAAGAACATCTTCCGAGTGGTGGGTCGCGATGATCAGCAAGGGCCTGCCGTCGCGCAGTACCTCGAGTCGATGAAGCTCAAGAAGGTCGCGATCGCCGATGACGCGACCGCGTACGGCGAAGGGCTCGCGAACGAGGTCGAGAAGACGCTGAAGGCCGCCGGCGTCAACGTCGTCGCGCACGAGAAGACGAACGACAAGGCGACGGACTTCAAGGCGATCCTGACGAAGATGAAAGGTCGCAACCCCGATGCGATCTTCTATGGCGGCATGGATGCGACGGGTGGGCCGATGCTGAAGCAGGCGCGCGAGCTCGGCATCAAGGCGGTGTTCAGCTTCGGCGACGGCGCATGCACGGACACGATGAACAAGCTCGCCGGCGACAAGAATGCCGAAGGATTCATCTGCTCGCAGGCGGGCCTGCCGGTCGTCGCCGCGTCGAAGAGCTTCCTCGACGCGTACAAGGCGAAGTACAACGTCGATCCGATCATCTACGCGCCATTCACGTACGATGCGGCGAACCTCCTGATCACCGCCATGCAGAAGGCCGACTCGGTCGATCCCGCGAAGTATCTGCCCGATCTGCAGAAAATCAGCTACGACGGCGCCACGGGACACATCGAGTTCGACGACAAGGGCGATCGGAAGAACGCCGAGATCACGATCTTCACGATGAAGGATGGGAAGCTCGATCCGGTCGCGATCGTCAAGGGCGGCAAGAGCATCCCGTTCGGCGAGTTCATGAAGGCGTCCGACAGCGGCATGGCAGCGCAAGCGCCCGCGGCGGCTGCGCCGAAGGCGGAGGAAGCGAAGAAGTAGCGAGCGCGAGAAGGATCACGACAACGGCGCCCGAATTCGGGGCGCCGTTTGTTTTGCTGCTTCTTCTCAGCGCGAGTCTCTTGGAATCGGCACTGCCGCTTACCAGGACGCGAGTCCATGCGCGGCAGGCGCGACTTGGGAGTGCCGGACGTAACGGGTGACGCGCCCGAGGAAGTGCGTGTTTGCCGACCGATTCGGGCGCGTCGGGACCCGTAGTCCGGCGTTTACGGACGCGGAGCGCCAGACGCGCATGGGCTCGCGTCGCCCGACGATGTAGCCGGAAATCGGTCTACGTCTTGCCCTCCCTCGCGCGAACACCCACAATGCCGACGCCTCGATGGACACCTTCATCCAGCAGATCGTCAACGGCGTAACGCTCGGCAGCGTCTACGCGATCGTCGCCCTCGGGTACACGATGGTGTACGGCATCGTGCAGCTCATCAACTTCGCGCATGGCGACGTCGTGATGATCGGCGCGATGGTCGCGTATTCGGTGATCGTCGCGCTCGTGGGCGCGCACGTCGCCCTGCCGCCGCTCGCGATCGTCGCGATCGCGACACTCGTCGCCATTCCCTCGTGCACGATCGTCGGTTACCTGCTCGAGCGCGTCGCGTATCGGCCCTTGCGACGAGCGCCGCGGCTTGCGCCACTCATCACCGCGATCGGCCTTTCGATCGTGCTGGAGAACATCGCGCTCATCATCTGGAGCCGCAATCCGCTGCCGTATCCGCAGGTGATCGCAACGATCTCGTATCCGCTGACCAGTCATGCGAACGGCGCGACCATCACCAACATACAGATCGGCATCATCGCCCTGTCGCTCGCGATGATGGCCGGCCTCCTTCTGCTCGTCTATCGAACGAAGCTCGGCGTCGCGATGCGCGCCGTCGCGCAGAACGCACAGGTGGCAGGCCTCATGGGCATCGACGTCAACCGCGTCATCTCGATAACGTTCATGATCGGTGCGGGCCTCGCCGCCGTCGCCGGCGTGATGGATGGCAGTTACTACGGCGTCGCGCACTACCAGATGGGCTTCATCCTCGGTCTCAAGGCGTTCTCGGCCGCCGTCCTCGGCGGCATCGGCAATCTCGGCGGCGCGATGCTCGGCGGCATGCTGATGGGAATCATCGAAGCGCTCGGCGCCGGTTACGTCGGCGAGCTCACGAATCTGTGCGGGCTTTCCGGCTGGTCGCAGGCGCTCGCACAGCGATGCGTCAACGATCCGCACCTCGAGCTTTTCGGCTCGAATTACCAGGACGTGTTCGCGTTCGTCGTGCTGATCCTAGTATTGACGCTGCGGCCATCCGGGCTGCTCGGCGAGCGCGTGTCCGACCGCGCGTAGCGATGCGGCGCGAATCATGAGTCGTATATCGGAGGAGTTGAAGCTTCCTGTCGCGGCGGCGCGTCGCCGCCCGACCGTCGCACTGCTCGGAACGCTGCTGCTGACCGCGGGGCTCGCGATCGTGCCGTTCGTGCTGGCGAGCAGCTTCGGTACAGCCTGGGTGCGCATCACGAATCTCGCGATCCTCTACTGCTTCCTGGCGCTCGGGCTCAACATAGTCGTCGGCTTCGCCGGCCTGCTCGACCTTGGCTACATCGCGTTCTATGGCGTCGGCGCCTACACGTACGCGCTGCTCGCCAGCCCGCATTTCGGCCTGCATCTTCCCTTCTGGATCATCCTCCCGATCGGCGCGTTCATCGCGTGCGTGTTCGGCGTGCTGCTCGGCGCGCCGACGCTCAAGCTACGCGGCGATTACCTTGCCATCGTCACCCTCGGCTTTGGCGAAATCGTCCGGATCTTCCTGAACAACCTTTCGCGTCCGTTCAACCTCACAAACGGCGCGCAGGGCATCACGCTGATCGATCCTTTCCGAATCGACGGCTACAACTTCGGCCGCGTCCATACGGTCGCCGCGGTCACGTTCACGACGCCGATCAACTACTACTACTTCCTGCTGATCGTGCTCGTCGTGGTGATCGCGCTCAACATCCGCCTGCAGAACTCGCGCATCGGTCGCGCGTGGGAGGCGATCCGCGAGGACGAGATTGCGGCGCGCGCGATGGGCATCAACACGCGCAACATGAAGCTTCTCGCGTTCGCGATGGGCGCGTCGTTCGGCGGCATCGCGGGCGGCATGTTCTCGGCGATGCAGCAGTTCATAAGCCCCGAGAGCTTCGTGCTCGTCGAGTCGATCATGGTGCTGTCGATGGTCGTGCTCGGCGGCATGGGCAACGTGTTCGGGGTCGTGCTCGGCGCGCTGATCCTTTCGTTCGTTCCCGAGGTGCTTCGCTACACCGTCGGACCGGTGCAGAACGCGGTGTTCGGCCGCACGCTGATCGACCCCGAGGTGATCCGGATGCTGCTCTTCGGGCTCGCACTGGTGCTGATGATGCTGTTCCGTCCGGCGGGGCTTCTGCCCTCGGCAGTGCGCAAGCGCGAGTTCGAGACGCGGCCCGCGGAGAGAAACGGCTCCAATCCCGAGGGCGCAACGTGACATCGGGCGAAGTGCTGCTCGACGCGCAGGGGATCACGAAGCGCTTTGGCGGCGTGCTCGCACTCTCCGAGGTCGACTTCAGCATCCGTCGCGGCGAAATCTACGGTCTGATCGGCCCGAACGGCGCCGGCAAGACGTCGCTTTTCAATGTGCTGACCGGTATCTATCCGGCCGATGCGGGCCGGTTCCTGTTCGACGGACAACCGATCGCGGGACTCAAACCCAACGACATCGCAGCGCGCGGCATCGCGCGCACCTTTCAGAACATCCGGCTGTTCCAGAACCTGACCGCGCTCGAGAACGTGATGATCGGCCGGCATGTGCGCACGCGCGCGGGTGTCTTCGGCGCGATCGTTCGCGACCGGCGAACGCTCGAAGAAGAGCGCGCGATCGAGAAGGACGCGTACGAGCTCCTCGCGTTCGTCGGTGTTCACCGGCGCGCAAATGACCTCGCGAAACACCTGGCCTACGGCGATCAGCGTCGCCTCGAGATCGCGCGCGCGCTCGCGACGCAACCGAAGCTCTTGGCACTCGACGAGCCCGCTGCCGGCATGAACGCGACCGAAACGGCGCAGCTTCGCACGCTCCTCGAGCGCATTCGAAGCGAAGGCACGACGATCCTTTTGATCGAGCATGACATGAAGCTCGTGATGCGCGTGTGCGATCGCGTGCTCGTGCTCGATTACGGACGCCGCATCGCCGAAGGTCCGGCGTTGCAGGTGCAGAAGGATGAAAAAGTGATCGCCGCCTACCTCGGTCCTGACATCGCGCTCGACGTGGCGAAGAGAGCATGAGCCCGAAGGGAGGGCGAATTAGCCCCGAAGCGCGCAGCGCGGAGCAACCGTCTTCCGTGTCAAGCGAGATGAAGTGCTTCGTTCCAATGCAGGCCAGTCCTGACGATCGCGTTGAGCACGGTGAGCAGCTTGCGCATTGCGGCCACCAGTGCGACTTT
>DATFCW010000208.1:0-5496 GCA_035252665.1 Casimicrobiaceae bacterium
ATGCGAACTCGAGATTCCAACAACCGTTCGGGCTACGAAAGAACAGGCCCGCTCATGCGCCCCGTGCTCCGCGACGGGCTTATCAACCCCGAGGGTATTCGGGCTACATGAGCGTGTCTGAAACCGAAGATACAAGGGTAAACCAGCGCGGGGGATGAGCCGTTATGGGACGGTTTGCCCAGCATCGCGCCCCGAACGCCAGGACGAATGAAAACAACCGTTTTGATCGCCGCCGCCCTCGTTGCAGGAGCCGTCACACAGGCCTTGGCAACCGGGGCCCCGCCCGCTTCCGCCGCGCAGATGTCACCCCAGACGTGGGACGCGGCCTTCGCGCGGTTCGCCGCCGACGATGCCGCGCATTCCTACCCGCCCGGCGGCGTGCTTTTCGTCGGCAGCTCGTCGATCCGGCTGTGGAGCGACCTCGAAACTCAGTTCAAGGACCTGCCGGTCGTCATCAAGCGCGGCTTCGGCGGCTCCCAGCTTTCCGATTGCGTGAAGAACCTGAGCAGGCTCGTCCTGCGCTACCAGCCGCGGCTCGTTCTCGTTTACGCGGGCGACAACGACCTCGCGGCCGGCAATTCGCCGATCGACGTCGTGAGCCGATTCGCGGCGTTCGTCGATGGCGTGCACGCGACGCTGCCCGGAACGCGGATCGCGTACATCTCGATCAAGCCGAGCCCGGCGAGAGTCGCGCTGTTGCCGCGAATCCGCGTCGCGAATGCGCTGATCCATCGCTACGCCGAGCTCTCGTCGAACGTCGATTACATCGACGTGTTCACGCCGATGCTCGATGCGCGCGGCGCCCCGCGTCGGGAGTTGTTCCGCGACGATGCGCTGCACTTGAATGCCGATGGCTACGCGGTATGGAAGCGCGTGATCGGCCCGCACGTGGAAATGACGCAGGCGTCGCGCTAGTGCGCTGAGTCAGGAATTCGGTCGATAGTTCGCGGCGAGGTCGACCCCTTTATCGTCGGAGCTTCTGATGCAGCATGCTAGAAGCGCAGGCCCAATCGCGCGGCCACCGTACGGCCCGCGCTGCGAAATGCCTGCGGCGCGTCGATGCTCGCGCGGGCGATGCCCCACAGCGCGGCGAGCGTTCCCGAAAGCAGCACAACGTCCGTCAGATGCAGATACGCATGCGTCGCTTCACCTACGATCGCCAAAGCGGTAAGGCAGATCACGAGGTGAGCGCCGAACACCACGAGTGACGCGCGGCCGAGCGTCGCGACCGCGGAATGCTCGGCCAGCCGGATGAGGATCGGCCTCATGCGGACGATGATCAGCGCAAGCGCCGCGAAGTTCAGAAGGCGCAGCGGCCCGAGGTGCCATTTGTCGAAGAGCGTGTTCAGAAGCTCCGCGGTGCCGAACGTTTGGCCGACGGCATGCCGCCAGACGAAGAACACGGATGCGAGGCCCACCGCGAACCAGAAGGCGACGCGACCCCACCGATCGGAATCGGTTGGCGCGGGGAGCGTCTCCGGGGCCGACTGCGCGGCGCCGACGCGCAGCCCCACGAGCCAAAGGAGCTGCCACGCCATGAACGAGAACGCGCCCGTCGCGCTGTAGGGAATCGGCCATCCGACGAGCGTGGCGACCGACTCGTAGACGTGCCGCCCACCGTCGTACTGCGCGAAGAGCCATACGACAGCCGAGACCGCGAAAAGCGTGCCGAAGCCGCGGCGCATTCCGTGTGCGAGCACGAGCGGCGACGCCGCGAGGAAAACGACGTACATCGGCAGGATGTCGAGCAGCGGCGGGTTGTAGCCGAGCACCACCCCGCTCGCAAGCGCCAGGTGCGGACGCTCCATGTAGAACGACGCGAGATCGGTGATCGCGTGCGCGTCGTGCGATATGGCGATCGGCACGAGCAGCAGCAGCAGGAACAGCAGAAGCCCGACGTGCGCGGCGTAGACCTTGAGCGCGCGCCCCCACAACGACCGGCGCATCGCGTCGTAGCCTCGCGTGCGAGCGCGTCGGGCGTAGACGGCGCCGACGAGATACGCCGAGAGGAACACGAAACCCTCGGCGGCCGACACGAAACCGAACGGCTGCCCAAGTTGCTGGCTGAACCACGTCGGCAGATGCGTGACCGTCATCAGGACGAGCATCAGTCCGCGCAGCCAGTCGAGTTCGGTTTGTCGTTCCATCTGCCTGACGCCGGCGAGCACCGTCAGACATGGCGTGGGAAGCGACGTTCCGTGGTTCGCGTGTTACCTGATGTAACCAGTCTGACCGGTTTGCGGCTTCACCGCAGATACGCGAACAGCGGCGAACCCGCCTGGCGGCGAATCAGCGCGTACTCGGCCGCGCGCAATTCCTCGACGCCGAGCGTGACCAGCGACCGCACTTCGCCGGCGACGAGTGCAGCGATCGCGGCGCCATCGCGATACAGCACGCGGTTTCCCGTGAGCGCGGCAATCCGCGTGCCGGGAAGAAGCGTGCCTACGACGTTCAATGGATCGGCGGCGCTGATCGACACGAGCGCGCCGGACACTGGCGCCCGCCTCGTATCGCGAAGGAGTGCCACCGCCTCCGGGAGAGCGAACTGCTCGCCGGTGATGCTTGCGACGAAACGTCCGCCACGGATGTCTCCACGCGCCTCGAGCCGCCGCAGTACGCGCGACAATTCGCGCCACGGCGGAAGCCATGCAGACTCGCGCTGCAGAATGCGCCACGACACGACGCCGTAGCGCCGCAAAAGCGCATGCGCAACGTGCTCGACGATCTCCTGCGACGGCTCGTCGCGCTTCCATCCCTGAACCGCGGTTGACGCACGCGACGGACGCCGCGCGAGCGACCAGCGACCCGCATCTTCGATACCGAACAGCGCACCGCGGCGATGACGCCGGCCGCCGCTCGCGCGCTTGCGCTTCGACGACGGCGTGAGCAGCGCACGCAAGCCCGCGAAACTGTCCGAGCTGACGACGCCGAGCGCAACCAATTCGGCGAGCGCATCCTCGATCTGCGTGCGCATCAGCCCCATCCCGTCGACGATCTCGTCGAAGAACGATGCGCCGTGCGCGCGAAGGTACTCGGCCACCGCCTGCGCTCGCGCGCTTGCCGATCCCGCATCGACGATGGTTGGCGCCAAAGCTCCCCAGATCGCGGCGGTTCGCCTCGGCAGCAACGTGATCGGCGTCGTGCGAATGACGTTCGCGCCGCTCGCGTTATCCGATGCCGGCGGCGACAGCCGCGTCCACACGACGCGTCCTGACAGGCACAAATCGTCGAGCCATGTGAAGTCGTACTCGGCAAGTCGCGCTGGCAGGATCTCCGATTCCCACGCCGCGGCGGGCGCCTCGAAGCCCTGCAATTGCGCGACGATCGCGTCGAGCGCATCCGGCCCCTGCCGCGCGTCCTCCGGCGCGGCGTGCTGCCAGCGCATCAGGAAGCGCAGGAAATCCTGCGTCGACACCGGCTCGATCTCCTGGCGCAGTCGTTTCACCGTGTAGCGATGAATGCGCGCAAGAAGCGTGCGATCGCACCATTCGCGCGTCGACGTACCCGGCGTGTAGACACCTTCCATGGCAACGCCCTCGCCGGCAAGCCCGTGCAGCGCGATCTCGATGTCGCCGGCAGGCAGCGCGAGCGAATCGGCGATCGCGCCCGCCGTCGTCGGACCCAGTCCCTGCAACCGACTTCGCACGATCTCGACCAGCGCCTCGTCGCGACGCCATTGCCGCTCCGCGTATTCGCGCGGCGCATCGATCGGCGGCGTGCGCGTTGCTTCGCAATTCAGCGCAGCGAACTGCGGCAAGCGTTCGGCGGCGACGCAGACGTTGCGCGTGTCGGAAAGCGCGACGCGCGTCGCCCGGCGATCTTGCGCAAGCGCGTCGAAAAACGCGGTCCAGCCTTCGTTCGCCGCGAGCTCGTCACCGGTGACGAAACCGAGCGCAAGCAACCCCGCGTGCAGCTCGTCGGCGCTCCGCGCCTCGGGCCACGCCTCTTCGCGCACACGCTCGATCGCGCTCGCATCGAGTTGCCCGAGCTTGCCGCTCGCATCGTCATCCGACCAGCGGCGCGACATCACGGCCTGCGTACGGCGCTCCTCGAGCGGCGCGTCGTCGAGGTACGCGTAGGGCCGCGCGCTCAGGATTTCCATCGCGAGCGGCGACGGCGCCGGCAGATCGCGCGCGACGATCGCGATTTCCCCGCGCTCGATCCGCGCGAGCACGCGCTCGAGGCCGTCGATGTCCATC
Organism: Casimicrobiaceae bacterium; assembly: GCA_035252665.1. GTDB lineage: Bacteria > Pseudomonadota > Gammaproteobacteria > Burkholderiales > Casimicrobiaceae > VBCG01. Next base: position 4,200 of record DATFCW010000208.1, read on the forward strand.
GCCTGATGCAGGCAATCGTCGATCGTCTGGCGGACGAGCGGATGATCGGGTATCTCGCGGTCGCCGACGATGTTCTCGGCACATGCAATCTGGTCCGGGAAGATCGCCGCCATCAAATCTTCGGCGCGCATCCGCTGCAGCGGCGCGGGTACCTTCTTGCCGCCGCTGAATCGCGGCAGCGCGAGCGAGGTGTTCGCGATCCAGCGCCAGCGCGCGCCGAACATCGGTGCGGCGAGCATCGCCTGCACGACGATCGGCCGAACGGTTTTCGAATTCAAATAACGCGCGACATCGGCGAGCGCGAAGCTGTGCGACGTCGAAAGCGACAGCACGATCGCATCCTCGGTCGCCGCGGCCTGGAGCTCGAAATTGAACTTGACGCAGAAGCGCTTGCGAAGCGCGAGTCCCCATGCACGATTGATTCGGCTTCCGAAAGGTGCGTGGATGACGAGCTGCATGCCGCCCGATTCGTCGAAGAAGCGCTCGAGGACGACGACGTCGTGCGTCGGCAGCGTGCCGAGCACCGAGCGCGCCGAGTCGAGATACTCGACGAGCTGGCGTGCGGCGGGGCCGTCGATGCCGCGCTCGCCTAGCGTCGCGATCGCATTCGACGGCGCATCGGAATCGGCGCGCGACTCGTCGAAGAGCTCCGCGCGAAGCCGCGATACCGCGTGCGAGAGCTCGTCGCTACGCGCCGGCGCTTCGCCGAGCCAGAAGGGGATGTTCGGCGCCTGTCCCTGCGCGTCCTCGACGCGCACGCGCCCCGCTTCGATCCGGCGCACGCGATACGACGTATTGCCGAGCTGGAACACGTCGCCGGCGAGGCTTTCGACAGCGAAATCCTCGTTGACCGTGCCGACCATCTGGCCGGGCGGCTCGAGGATCACTTCGTAATCGGCGGTGTCGGGAATCGCGCCGCCCGACGTCAATGCCGTGATGCGAGCGCCGCGCCGCGCGCGGAGCACGCCGTTCACCGCGTCGCGATGAAGCCATGCGCTGCGCTGGCCCTGTCGCGTGTTGAAGCCATCGGCGAGGGTGCGCACGATTTCCAGATACGCATCGTACGCGAGATCGGCGTACGGATACGCTTTCGTCAGCGCGTCGTAGAGAGCGCGTTCCGGCCAATCGCGCGCCGCGACTTCGGCGACGATCTGCTGCGCGAGCACGTCGAGCGGCGCCTCGGGAATGGTGATCTGATCGAGCTCGCCGCGGCGGACGCTGTCGAGCAGCGCCGCGCACTCGACCAGGTCGTCGCGCGAGAGCGGAAACAGCCGGCCCTTGGGCGTGCCGGCGACCG
>DATFCW010000209.1:0-5499 GCA_035252665.1 Casimicrobiaceae bacterium
AACATCAACTGCTCGATCGACGATAGCCTCGCGAGGGCGGCGCCGGTGTTCGAGGCGGCGAAAGCGGCAGGCATTCGCGTGCGCGGCTACATTTCAGTCGTGCTCGGCTGTCCTTACGAAGGCGACGTCGACCCCGCGCAGGTCGCGCGCATCGCGGCATCGCTTCGCGCGATGGGCGCATACGAAATCTCGCTCGGCGATACGATCGGCACGGGAACGGCCGGGAAGACGCAGGAGCTGTTTCGCCGCGTCGCGTGGGAGGTGCCGATCGAAGCGCTCGCCGGCCACTTCCACGACACGTACGGGCAGGCGCTCGCGAACGTTTACGCGGCGCTCGAGCTCGGCGTCGCGACATTCGACTGCTCGGTGTCCGGTCTTGGCGGTTGTCCTTACGCGAAGGGTGCGACGGGCAACGTTGCAAGCGAGGACGTGCTCTACCTGCTCGACGGCCTCGGCATCGAAACCGGCGTCGACATGAAAAAGCTGCGCCGCGCGGGCCACTACATCTGCAAAGCGCTTTCGCGCGAGCCCGCCTCCCGCGTGGCGCGCGCGCTCGACGCGAAAGAGCCGCTCGATGGCTGACGCGCCGTGCGATGCCGGTACGACGACGCGGGTCGCGTCGCCCTGCATCAGCGTTTGCCGCATCGACGATGTGACGGGATTTTGCGTCGGGTGCTTTCGCACGCTCGACGAGATCGCCGAGTGGGGCGCGCTCGACGATAACGCGCGTCGCGCGGTGTGGCGCGCGATCGCTGCGCGACGCAAGGCATCGGAGCGCAGGTGATTGCGGATTGGTACTTCGATTTCGTCTCGCCGTTCTCGTATCTGCAGTGCGAGCGGCTGCAGCAGCACGCGAACATCGTGCGTCCGCATCCGGTGCTCTTCGGGGCGATCCTCGATGCGATCGGCCAGAAGGGGCCGGCGGAGATTCCCGCGAAGCGCGTCTTCACCTATCGCTTCGTCGTCTGGCGAGCGAAGGCGCTCGGAATCCCGCTGCGCTTTCCGCACGCGCATCCGTTCAATCCGCTGCCGTTGTTGCGCCTCGCGATTGCATGCGACAGCCGGTTCGATGCGATCACGCGGATCTTTCGCTTTGTCTGGCGCGAGGGTCGCGTACCCGACCTGCCGATCGAATGGGCGGAGCTCGCCCACGATCTCGGCGTGCAGGATGCGCACGCGCGCATCGCGGATCCCGAAGTGAAGAGCGCGCTTCGCGACGAAACGGACAAGGCAATTGCGCGCGGCGTGTTCGGCGTGCCGACGCTCGCGATTGGAAGCGAATTGTTCTGGGGACTCGACGCCACCGACATGGCGCTCGCTTACATGCGTGCCGGCAGCCGTTACGACGATCCCGAGTACGCCCGCGTTGGCAACCTGCCCGCTGCCGCCTCGCGCGAGGCCGTGAAAGGCACGATCGACCCGGTCAGGAAACGGTCTTGACGCTGCCGGCGTCGTTCAGGCGGTCGATCGCCTCGTCGTCGTAACCCGCTTCGCGCAAAACCTCGCGGCTGTGCTCGCCCAGGCGCGGCGCGTCGCGCGTGATCGCGAACGCGGACGGCGTCATCGAGAACGGCGGCGCGTACTGTCGCGAGCCATCGGAGCCTCGTACGATCATGCCCCGCGCCGCAAATTGCGGATCGCGAATCGCTTCGTCGAAGGCGAGCACCGGCGTCACGCAGCAGTCGACGTCTTCGAAACGATCGGCCCACTCGTCGCGCGTCTTCGTTATGAAGATCGACGCGAGCGCCGCCCGCACGCGCTCGCCTTGCTCGCCGCGCGCGAACTGCTGCGCCGCGAGATCGCGGCGATCGAGCGCGTCGCAGAGCGCCTGCCAGAATTTCGCTTCGAGCGCGCCGACCGCGACGAAGCGGCCGTCGCTCGTTTCATAGACGCCATAGCAGGGGTAGCCGCCGGTCAGCAGATCTTCTCCGCGCGCAGCCACGCTGCCCTCGTCCTCCAGCGCGCCGAGCGCGAACACCTCGTGCGCCAGCACCGCATCGGTCATCGCGACGTCGATATAGCGGCCGATGCCGTTTCTCTGTGCGCCGAGAAGCGCGCCGAGAACCGCGATCGCCGCGCTCGCGGCGCCGCCGAGCAGATCGGCAATCTGCAAATTGGAAAGCACCGGAGTTCCGCCCCGCGCGCCGGTATGCGCGAGCACGCCGCAATAGCCGAGGTAATTGACGTCGTGCCCGGCCTGCAATGCGCGCGGGCCCGTTTGCCCGTATCCCGAGAGCGCGCAATAGACGATACGCGCGTTGACCGCGGTCACAGCGTCGTAGTCGACGCCGAGCGCCTTCACCACGCCGGGACGGAAGCCTTCGACGATGACGTCCGCAGTTCGCGCGAGCGCGAGAAACGCTTCACGGCCTTCGGCGTTCTTGAGGTCGATCGCGAGCGAGCGCTTGTTGCGGTTGATCGCGCGATACCACGCGGTCATTCGTTGCGGTCGCACATTCGGCGATGTCCCAAGGTTTCGCGCGTAGTCGCCGGCGCCGACATCCTCGATCTTGATGACGTCCGCGCCGAGATCGGCCAGATAGAGCGTGCACATCGGCCCGGGGAGCAACCGCGTCAGGTCGAGGACGCGGACGCCGGCGAGCGGCCCTTCACCCCGACCCTCTTCCCCTTGGGGACAGGGAGCCGAGCGAGAGCGAGGCGGGTGAGGGGCATCAATCATCAGGTATGTCCAGCGCCTTCTTCACCCTGCTCGCCGTCGCCAGTGCATCGTCTATGGTCGTGCCGAGGCACGTGACATGGCCCATCTTGCGTCCGCGGCGCGGCTCGCGCTTGCCGTACAGGTGCAGCTTCGCGCGCGGCTCCCGGAGCACGCGCGACCAATCGGGCTCGCGCACGTTCGCGCCGCGGCTCGCAAACCAGACGTCGCCGAGCACGTTCACCATCACCGCGGGCGTGTGCTGATGCGTCTCGCCCATCGGCATTCCGGCGAGGACGCGCGCCTGCTGCTCGAACTGCGACGTGACGCACGCGTCGATCGTGTAATGCCCGCTGTTGTGCGGTCGAGGCGCGATCTCGTTCACGAGCAGCGCCCCGTCGCGCGCGACGAAAAGCTCGACGCACAGCACGCCGCGATAAGCGAGCGCTTCGGCAACCGACGTCGCGATCGCCCGCGCGCGCGTCGCGGTCTCGGTTCCTATGCGCGCAGGCACGATCGAGACGTCGAGGATGCCATTGCGATGGCTGTTCTCGGCAACCGGCCATGTCGTGCGGTTTCCCGCGTCGTCACGCGCGACGATGACCGAAAGCTCGCAGCGAAGATCGATCATCCGCTCGAGTACGCACGGGCTCTCGTTCATCGCCACGAACGCATCGGCCACTTCCTCACGTGTGCGAACGCGTATCTGTCCCTTGGCGTCGTAACCGAAGCGCGCAGTCTTGACGATGCCGGGAAGCAACGCATCTTCGACCTGCGAGACGTCGCTGCCGCGCCGAAGGACCAGGAACGGCGCCACGGCGAATCCGTGGCCGGCCATGAACGTCTTCTCGCTGATGCGGTCCTGCGCGATCGCGACGCTCGTCGCGCCCGGCGTTACGCGCAATTCACGCGCGAGGAAATCGAGCGCCGACGCGGGTACGTTCTCGAATTCGGTCGTAGCACCTCGGCAAAGCGAGCGCAGCGTTTCGAGGCCGTTGCGGTCGAGATAATCGGCGACGACGTGGCGATCGGCCACGCTTGCGGCCGGACCTTCGCCAGCCGGGTCGAGCACGGCAACCTTGTATCCGAGACTTTGCGCCGCCATGCAGAACATGCGCCCGAGCTGTCCTCCGCCGAGGAGCCCGAGCCATGCGCCCGGCGCGATCGTCGCGTTGTCGGTCGCCGCGTGGGGCTGCGCAGCGCGCATCAAGCTGGCGGCACGCGCTTGGCGCGCGCGGCCGATGTCTGATTCGCGCGGAACTGCGCAAGCTTTCGTGCAAGCGTCGGGTCGCCGAGCGCGAGCATTGCCGCCGCGAAGAGCGCTGCGTTGGCCGCGCCCGCCTCGCCGATGGCGAACGTGGCCACCGGGACGCCCATCGGCATCTGCACGATCGACAGCAGCGAATCCTCGCCGCCCAGATAGCGCGTCGGAACCGGAACGCCGAGGACGGGCACGATCGTCTTCGCCGCCAGCATCCCCGGCAAATGCGCGGCGCCGCCGGCGCCCGCAATGATCGCGCGCAACCCTCGCGGGCCGGCATCTTCGGCGTATTCGAACATGTCGTCGGGCATTCGGTGCGCGGAAAGCACGCGCGCTTCGTAGACGATTCCGAGCGCGTCGAGCTCCCGCGCCGCGTGCTTCATCACGTCCCAGTCGCTGTCGCTGCCCATGACGAGCCCGACTTGCGGCGCCGCCTTGCGCTGTGCCATGCGCGCTCCGTCCAGCCTTTTTGATCGGGAGCCGATTCTAGCGCGGCGCTTCCGGCACTCGCGACTGTTGCGCCGTCCATTCACATCTTCGCGCCGCTCATCGCGATCGACACGGTTTTCATTGAACCGAAACGAGTGCCCAAGCGACAATCCGTTCCATGACGACGACGTGCTGCGCGATTCGAACGAAACTCGTGCGTTTCCTTTTCGCGACGCTCGGCGTGATTGCGGCCGCGCATGCCGGCGCGCAGTCCGACGCCGATTTCATTGCCGCGAAAGCGGCCTACGAGCGCAACGATTTCCGTGCGCTCGACGCGCTCGCGCCCTCGCTCGTGGGGCATCCGCTCGAGCGGTACGTTCGCTATTGGCAGATCAAGTCGCGCATCGACGAAGCGCCGGCCGATGCCGTCGAGGCTTTCCTAGAACGCTACCCCGACGGCCCCCTCGCCGATCGTCTTCGCATCGAGTGGCTGAAGTCGCTCGCCAGGCGCGGCGAGTTCGAGCGCTTCGCGACGATCTACATCGCGCTCGATGGCGACGATACGGAGCTTGCCTGCGACGCGCTTCGATATCGTTATCAGCGCGACGGCGCGCAGGCGCTTGCGAGCGCGAAGCCGTTGTGGTTCACCGGCGCGTCGACCCCAGACACCTGCGAGCCGCTTTTCGCTGCGCTAATCGCGCGCGGCGACATCGCACTCGCCGATCGCAAAACGCGACTGCGCCTCGCGATCGCGCGCGGCAACGTACGGCTTGCGCGCTCGATCGGCGACGAACTGCCGGGCAAGGAGCGGATCACCGAGCGCGAATTCGCGACGATCGACCGCAACCCGCAGAAGGCGCTCGAGAAGGGACGGTTCGACTGGAAGTCGCCCGCGGGACGCGAGCTCGCGCTCTATGCGCTCGATCGAGCCGCACGCAAGGATGCGGCGGACGCGCATCGCTTATGGTTGCACGTTCGCAGCCGGCTGCCGAAAGCCGATCGCGAGTACGGCAATCTGCGCATCGCCTGGTACGCGGCGCGACAGCTCGATCCGTCGGCGAACGCGTGGTTCAACGAACTGGAGGACATCGAGCTCACGCCCGAGCAGCGCGCCTGGCGCGTGCGCGCTGCGCTTCGCGTGCGCGCGTGGCGC
>DATFCW010000210.1:0-8128 GCA_035252665.1 Casimicrobiaceae bacterium
GGGAATCGCGCGCATGCACGATGTCGGCATCCGTGAAGAGCAGATACTCGGGCGCGATCGACGGCGCATTCGCATGGCGCACGCCCTGCTCCATCGCCCAGAGTTTGCCCGTCCAGCCGGCGGCGAGTTCCGGCGCGGGCAGCACGGTGACGCGATCGGATCCGATCCCATGTGCGATAGCGGCGGTGTCGTCGCTGCTGTGATCGTCGACGACGATCACCGACAGATCGCCCAAATAATCCTGCGCGAGCAGCGAGCCCACGCTTGCGGCGATCGTCGGTGCCTCGTCGCGCGCCGGGATGATCGCGACGACGCTCGGCCACGAAGGCATCGCCCCGGTCGTCGTTTGGTCGTCGCGCTGGCCGGCGCGCCAGAAGCCGCCCCGTCCGCCCAGCAGATAGAGCCAGGCGAGCAGGCCGAGCGCGGCGATGACGGTGACGATCATTGCAGATAGCGCGCGTCGCGAAACCACTCGACCGCATCGCGCAGCGCTTCACCATACGGCCGCGCGCGATACCCGAGCTCGCGTTGCGCCTTCGCGCTCGTGAAGAACATCCGATGCTCGGACATCCGCAGCCCATCGCGCGTCAGCAGCGGCTCGCGCGAGGTGAAGCGCGCCAAGGCTTCGGCAACGGTGGCGAGCGGATAGAGCGGTCCGCGCGGCAGCTTCACGCGCGGCGCGCGCCGCCCCGAAAGACGCGCGATCTCGGCGAGCATCGCGCGAAGCGGCACGTTCTCGCCGCCGAGGATGTAGCGCTCGCCGATGCGCCCGCGAACAAGCGCCGCAACATGTCCGCGCCCGACGTCATCGACGTGAACGAGGTTCATGCCGGTGTCGACGAACGCCGGCACGCGTCCGCGCGCCGCCTCGACGATGATGCGCCCGGTCGGCGTGGGCTTGATGTCGCGCGGGCCGATCGGCGTCGACGGATTGACGATGACGGCCGGCAACTTATCGCGCGCGATCATCGCTTCGACGACGCGCTCGGCGGCAACCTTGCTGCGCTTGTACGCACCGATGGCCGCGCGTTCGTCGAGCGGCATCGTTTCGTCGGCGTCACCCTCGTCGAGCGTCGCGATCGTCGCGACGCTGCTCGTGTGCACGATGCGCTCGACGCCGGATGCAAGCGCCGCCTGCATCACCGCGCGCGTGCCCTCGACGTTGGTTCGCGCAATTTCGGAAGGATCGCGCGCCCAGAGCCGATAGTCGGCCGCCGCATGCACGACGTAGCGCGCACCATTCATCGCGCCCTCGAGCGACGGCGCGTCGCGGACGTCGCCTTCGAAGATTTCGACGTCGAGCCCTTCGAGATTGCGCCGCACCGACGACGCGCGGGCGAGCGCGCGCACGCGATAACCGTCCGCGAGCAACGCGCGCGCGATCGCCGAGCCCACGAAACCCGTCCCTCCGGTGAGAAAGACGACGTCACTCATGACCCCGGAATCACCCAGCCGTCGACGAGCGCGAGATGCACGGTCGTGCCGGCCACGCACGCGTTCCCCGAATCGAGCGACAGCGACAGCATCGTTTCCGGATCGCTTCGCGGCGTCGCCTCCACGACGCTGCGTCCTCCCTGATAGAGCACGCGCGCGACGCTCGCCTCGAAGCCGTCGCCGGGCGCGACGAGCGCCAGATCCTCGGGACGGATGCACACCTCGACCGGTCCGATGATCTGCCCCGGTGCCGATCGGATCTCCCATTCCCTGCCGAAAAGCGCGACCGACGAATGCCCGTTCGCAAACGTGCGCGTCACTTCGCCGCGCGCGACGGCGCCCGGCCCCACGAAGCGGCTCACGACACCGTCTCGCGGCGTGCGATAGAGCGCCGTCGGCGGCGCGATCTGGCGCACGCGTCCCTCGGACATCACCGCGACGCGATCCGCGACGCCGAGCGCCTCCGCCTGATCGTGCGTGACGTAGATCAGCGTCGCCTTCGAGAGCGTTCGGAATGCAGCGATCTCCGCGAGCATGCGCGCGCGAAGATGCACGTCGAGATTCGCGAGCGGCTCGTCGAGCAGGACGATCCGCGCCTTCATCGCGAGGCAGCGCGCGAGCGCGACGCGTTGACGCTGCCCGCCCGAAAGCTCCGCGGGGCGGCGATCGGCGAATCCCGACAAACCCACTGCATCGAGCGCCTCGCCGACCTGCCGCGCGAGCTCGCGTCCGGCGAATTTCTGTACGCGCAACGGATAGCCGATGTTCTCGGCGACGCTCATGTGCGGCCACAGCGCATACGACTGGAACACCATGCCGACGTGGCGATCCTCGGGCGCGACGTAGACATCGGCATTGCTGACGATCGTGTTCCCGAGACGGATCGTGCCGCGCTCGGGACGCTCGAAGCCTGCGATCAACCGCAACAGCGTGCTCTTGCCGCAGCCCGAAGGACCGAGCACCGCAATGAACTCGCCATCGGCCACGCCGAGCGATACGTCGTCGACGGCGGCGATCGCGCCGAAGCGCTTCGTGACACCTGAAAGCGTCACGGCTGCCATGGCAGCACTCCACGCGCGACGCGCGATGCAAGGCGATTGGCGAGCAGCATCATCGAGAGCGTGACGACGACCGCGATCACCGCGACCGCCGCCGCGGACACGCCATCGCCCGCCTGCTCGAGGCTGAACAGCACGACGCCGACGGTCTCCGAGCCCGACGACCATAAGAGCGCCGACACCGTAAGCTCGTTGAACGCCATCAGGAACACGAGCATGCCGCCCGCGATCGCCGACGGCGCGACCATCGGCATGATGACGGTCGCGATGCGCCGCGCGTAACGGGCGCCGCTCATCCGCGCCGCTTCGTCGAGGCTGGGATCGATCTGGCGCAGCGCGTTCGCGACCGGTCGAAGCGCGAGCAGCATGAAACGCGACAGGTACGCGACGAGGATGATCCAGATCGTGCTGTAGAGGCTCAATCCGAGAAGAGGTATCGGACGAAGGAGACACAGAATCATCGCGATCGCGAGCACGACGCCAGGCACCGCGTACGGCAATTCGGAGACGAAGCCCACCGTCTGGCGCACGCCTTCACGACGTGCGGCGAGCGAATAGCCGAGCGGCACGGCCACGATGACGAGCAGCACCGCCGCGCCGGCGGCGAGCGATGCGCTGTTGAGGAACGCGCGCCGCGTGGCGGCGTAGTCGAACAGCACGAAGTGGAAGTTCGCGAACGTCAGCGTCTTCGGCGACAGCGATACGCCGATGGCCGGCACCAGTGCGGTCGCAAGCAATGCGGCAAACGGCAGCACCAGGACCGCGAAGAGGCCCGCCCAGCAGACGCCCTCGACGACGACGCGATAGCGACCCAGCGTCCATTGCGGGGCAGCGCTCGACCAGGCGGTGACGCGCACGTCGCGGCGACGCGAAATCCAGCCGTTCAGTGCAAGACCACAGAGCGCGATCAAGGCAAGCAAAAGCGACAGCGCCGCTACCTCGGACAGGACGCTCGTGCCGAACCCCGCGAGCCGCTGATAGATCAGCGTGACGAGCACGGTGAATCCGGCCGGGATGCCGAGGAACGCGGGAATGCCGAAGTTGCCGATCGAGCCGACGAAGGCGAGCATCGCGCCCGCCGCAACGCTTGGCATCATCAGCGGCAGCACGATCGTGCGCACGATGCGCAATGGCTTCGCGCCTGCGGCCTGCGCCGCCTCGACGAGATCGCGCGGCAATGCGCGAAGCCCGGCACGTACGGCGAGAAAGACGACCGGCGATTGCTCGAGGCCGAGCAGAAGCACGATGCCGCCCGGCCCGTAGAGCGGATGCGTCGTCCCCGGCGCGGGCGCGAGACCGATCGCGCGCAACAGCGTGCTGTTGGGCCCGAGCAGATTGATCCACGCGAGCGCCGTCACCTGCGGCGCAATCAGAAGCGGCGTCATGAAGCAGAAGACGAGCGGCTTCTTGGCGCGGACGTCGGTGAGCGAGACGAGCAGTGCGAACGCGCAGCCGACGACGACCGCGAGCGCGGCGCCGCCGATCGATACCGTCAGCGTGTTGCGGGCCGCGCGCCAGACGGCGGGACTTTGCAGCACGTCGTCGAGCGCGCGCAAATCGAGCGCGCCACGCGGCGCGAGCGCCTCCTGCGCGAGGCGCCCCATCGGGACGACGGCGAGCAGGAAGACGATTCCGAGCAGCGCAAGGAACGTCAATCGCTCGCCGCGGCGGGCGGACATCCGCGGCATTGTCTGGACTTCAGCCGCCGAACAGATCGGCGAATCGCTTCTTGTTGGCTTCGTCGTGCTTCACGAGCTCGGCCATGTCGACCGGCAGGATCTTGAGCTCGCTCACGTCGGGGAACCCGGGGGGCGGCTTCACGTCCTTGCGCGCCGGGAAGTAGCCCTGCGACACGGCGAGCTCCTGACCATCCTTCGACAACAGGAAATCGACGAATGCGCGCCCGGCCTGCGGGTTCTTCGTGGCCTTGAGGATCGCCGTCGGCTCGGTGACGATCGATACGCCCTCGACGGGGAAGACGAAATCGACGGGCGAGCCCTTCGCCTTGGCGTTGAGCGTCATGAATTCGACGATGATTCCGTACATCTTCTGGCCGCCGGCGACGGCATTGAGCACGGCGCCGTTGCCGCGCAGCGCGACCGCGCCGTTCTTCGCGAGCTTTTCGTAGTAGTCGGGACCGATCGCCGGATCGGCTCGGAGCGCCGCCATGTGAACGGCAGCGGCGCCCGAGTAGAGCGGGCTCGGCAAGGCGACCTGCCCCTTCGCCTCGGGCTTCAGGAGATCGTTCCACGAGCGCGGCTTCATCGGCGCCTGGCTGTTCACGATGATGCCGGTGGTGATGATCTTCGTGCCGAAGTACGTCTTGTCCTTGTCGTACGTCGCAGCCGGGAATTCGCGCACGTCGGCTTGCGGGTATGGCATGAGCTGGCCGGCGGCCTTCAACTTTTCCATCGACAGGGCATCGGCGATCAGCAGCACGTCGGCGCGCGGCGAGCCGGCGGCAATCTCCGCCATCAGCTTGCTCATCACCTCGGTGGTGCCGGAACGGAAGATCTCGACCTCGACGTCGGGGTGCTTCTTGCGAAAGCCCTCGACGGTGCGCTGCGCGTCGCGATCGGGCTGCGAGGTGTACAGGACCAGCTTGCCGCCCAGAGCCAGAACGGGGGCGGCGAGGCACAACGCCGCCAGCGCGGTGACGAAACAGAAGAGGCGTCGGAATTTGTTCATTGCGGATCGTCGGTGGTCGAGGCGGAGGGCCTTCTTAGGGCCCTTAACAGGCCCTGGTTCGTGGATTGCCAAGCGGGAGCGCTGCGCCTTGCGCCGCGGGCGTAGCGATCGTATACCGGAAGGCGCGCACGCGGAATGCGGCGCGCAACCTGTGGGTGCGCGGGCGTCCGATGTAAGTCTTACACGCAACGAGGCAGCGGCGATCAGCCGCGGGCGCCGCCACCGGCGCCCGCCGCGATCCCGCCATGCACTGGAGTGCCCGTCGCGGCGCCCCTGCCGACGCCACCGTCCGCACGGTGCGCAGCCCCCGGACTCTTGCGGGTCGATGCGCCGTTGTCGGCCATCACGCGGCTTGCCGATTGCTCCTGCTTGAGGCACCGCGTCAGCACACCGCCAGGCGGCGCGTTGCATTCGCTCGCGTTGCGCGGCTTGCTCGAGGGCGTGACGAACGCTCCCGCCGCCCCGACGTCCGACGGTTTGACGTCGGTCATGCTCGACCTCGGCACGGGCTGCGCACTCGCCATCGCCAGCACGCCGAGCGAGACGACCGCGACGAGCGCCTTCGGTTGCCATTGCATGATGCTGCCTCCACCCGTCTATTCATCGATCCGCGCATTGCAAAGGCGCGGTCTCCCAGGTTGATGCTGCATCGCGCATGCCAATGCCGAGTCCAATGCGAATCGACCTGCGCGTTCGCGACTGCCGTAGGAACCATCCGCTAGACGCCGCGTGCGATCGGCAAATGTGAAAGCCGCCCGTGCAGCGTTTTCCCAACCGGTTCGGGGTCAGCGCGCGGACGATCAGGCGCAGCGCGCATGCCAGCGCGATGAGTTTCGTCTCCGACCCCAAACTGGCTTACGAAAGATCGGGAAAATCTTCCTCGAAGTATTCGTTCTGCGCGCGCTCGCCGCGCTCGCGACGCTGAGCCTCCGAATGCCGAAGCTCGACGCGCCTGATCTTGCCCGACAACGTCTTCGGCAGCTCAACGACGAATTCGAGTCGCCGCACGCGCTTGTATGGCGCGAGCTCGCGGCGCGCGAACGCGAAGATGTCGCGTGCAAGATCGCGATCGGCTGCGCTTTCGGCGGTCACCGTCACATACGCCTTCGGAATCGCGAGACGCAGCGGATCGGGACTCGGCACGACCGCGACCTCGGTGACACGCGGATGCTCGAGCAGCGTGCTCTCGAGCTCGAAGGGACTGATCCTGTAATCGGACGACTTGAATACGTCGTCGGCACGGCCGACGAAGGTGACATAGCCATCGCCATCGCGCATGGCGGTATCGCCGGTGTGATAGTAGCCGTCGCGCATCGCGTGCGCCGTTGCTTCGCGGCTGTCCTCGTATCCTCGCATCAGTCCGAGCGGACGCACGCGAAGATCGAGACAAACCTCGCCGTCCGCGGCCTCGTTGCCGTTCACGTCGAGGAGCGCGACGTGATAGCCGGGCAACGGTCGTCCCATCGAGCCCGGCTTCAATGGCTGACCGGGCGAATTGCCAAGCAACGCCGTCGTTTCGGTCTGCCCGTAACCGTCGCGAAGCGTGATGCCCCACGCGTCGCGAACGCGCTCGATGATCTCGGGATTGAGCGGCTCGCCCGCGCCCGCCAACTCGCGCACGCGAAGTCGACCGCGATAAGCCACGAGGTCTTCCTGGATCAGCAATCGCCACACCGTCGGCGGCGCGCACAGCGTCGTGATGCCGTATCGCTCGACGGCCGCGAGCAGCCGCGCTGCATTGAAGCGCGGCGCATTGAAGATGAACACGCACGCCCCCGCATTCCACGGCGCGAACACGCAGCTCCACGAATGCTTGGCCCAGCCAGGCGACGAGATGTTGAGATGAACGTCAGCCGGCCGCAAGCCGATCCAGTACATCGTCGAAAGGTGACCGACCGGGTAGCTCTGATGCGTATGCAGCACGAGCTTCGGCTTCGACGTCGTGCCCGACGTGAAATAGAGCAGCAGCGGATCAGTCGCGTTCGTCGGCCCATCGGGGGAAAAATCCTCGGGGTAGCCGTAGGCATCGTCGTGGCTCACCCACCCGCTTCTCGGTGCGCCAACGCCAATGCGCGTATAGCTGCCCGCGACCGTTTCGAACTTGTCCGTGTACGCGCTCGCGGCGACGACATGGCGCACGCGCCCGCGATCGATGCGATCGCGCAGATCGCCGAGCGTTAACAACGATGTCGCGGGAATCACGACGGCGCCGAGCTTCATCGCTGCGAGCATCGTCTCCCATAGCGGGATCTCGTTGCCGAGCATCAGCAGGATGCGATCGCCGCGCCGTACGCCGAGCGCGCGCAGGTGATTGGCAACCTGCGACGAGCGAAGCGACATTCCGCGAAACGAGCGCTTGCGCTCGCTCCCGTCGTCGCCGACGATCCAAAGCGCCGGCGAATCGTCGTCGCGCGCCATCGCATCGAAATAGTCGAGCGCCCAGTTGAACTCGCGAAGCTCGGGCCAGCGGAAATCGCGGACCGCGGTGTCGTAGTCGGTGCGATGCGCGAGCAGGAAGTCGCGCGCCGCGATGAAGGCGTCGCGTCCGGCGTTCATGACGTATCCTTTCAGGCAAACAGTAGTCCTGATCCTACCTGCATTTCCCCGTCGCGCCGATAGGCTCCCCGGGCGACTTGACGGCAGCATGCGGTGCGCACTCGCGCACCGGCGTACCATTTCTTCCTGACGCAAGCAGCAAGGAGGAGCGATATGGCGAAGTACGGAAAAACCGCGCAGTCGAAGGTCAAGAAGGCGATGCACGAACGCAAGGAAGGAAAGCTTCGCAGCGGCAGTTCCGGCAAGAAGGTGACGAGCCGCAAGCAGGCGATCGCGATCGGCCTGTCGGAAGCGCGGCGGTCGGGCGGCAAGGTGCCGAAGAAGAAGTCGTCGCGCAAGTCCGCCAAGAAGTCCACGCGACGCTCGTCGTCGCGTAAATCGAGCGGACGGAA
>DATFCW010000211.1:0-2421 GCA_035252665.1 Casimicrobiaceae bacterium
ACGCTCCCGCCGCGGACCCGGCGCCGGACACGCAAGCCCCGGCCGGTACGCCCGTTGCGCTGACGCGGCGCGCGCGCGTCTGGCGCTTCCTCGGCCGCCACAACGCGTTCCTGTCGCTCGTGCTCGGCGTGTTGATCGCGCTCGGCGCCGTCTACGGTTACAACGCGCTTCAAACGCCGCCGCATGCGCTCACGCAGGAGGACATCGACGCGGCGGTGCTGCACACGCTCGACACCAAGCAATTGCCGTCGCAGGCGGCCCGCGCCTACGACGCGGTGCGCGGCTCGGTCGTGCGCGTGCGCGAATATGAGCGCGAGGCCAGTGACGGCGAAATCACCGAAGCGGGCGTCGGCACCGGTGTCGTCATCGTCGACAAGGGCATCATCCTCACGAACCTGCACGTCGTTGCCGACGCGAAGAAGGTCGGCGTCATCTTCGCCGACGGCACCGAATCGGAAGCGACGGTCATCGCGACGCAGCCCGAAAATGACCTCGCGGTGCTGCAGGCGAAGACGATCCCCGACGATCTGCAGGCGGCGACGCTTCGCTCGACCAAGGATCTGGCGCTCGGCGACGAGGTGATCGCGGTCGGCTTTCCGTTCGGGATCGGTCCCTCAGTGACCGAGGGGGTAGTGTCCGGATTGCGTCGCGAGTACCGTTCGCCAGAAGGTAAGCGCTTGCTCACCAATCTGATCCAGTTCGATGCGGCAGCGAATCCCGGCAACTCCGGCGGGCCGCTCGTAACGATGGACGGCGCGGTGGTCGGCATCGTGACCGGCATTCTCAACCCGAACAATCAACGTGTCTTCATCGGCATCGGCTTCGCCGTGCCCATCGAGAACGCCGCGGCAGCGGTGGGTCTCTCGCCTTTCTAAATCTCGCTTCAAGGGAGCTTCATGGAAAACCGGGACAACGCGGGCGGCGACGTTGCGTCGCTGATGCAGCGCATTCTTTACGAAGTGAAGAAGGTCGTCGTCGGCCAGGACCACTTTCTCGAGCGCGTGCTCGTCGCGATGCTCGCGCAGGGGCATCTGCTCGTCGAGGGCGTGCCGGGGCTTGCGAAAACGCTGACGGTCAAGACGCTTGCGAAGGTGATTCGCGGCTCGTTCAAGCGCATCCAGTTCACGCCCGATCTCGTGCCGGCCGATCTGGTCGGCACGCGGATATACAACCAGAAGACCGGCGAATTCACGACGTCGCTCGGACCGGTATTCACCAATCTGCTCCTCGCGGACGAAATCAATCGCGCGCCGGCGAAGGTGCAAAGCGCGCTGCTCGAAGTGATGCAGGAGTACCAGGTGACGATCGCCGGGCAGACGCATCTCGTGCCCACGCCGTTCCTGGTGATGGCGACGCAAAACCCCATCGAGACCGAAGGCACCTATCCACTGCCTGAAGCACAGGTCGACCGCTTCATGATGAAGGTGCTCGTCGGTTATCCGAGCGAGGAGGAGGAATTCGTCATCGTGGAGCGGGTGACCGGCATCGCCGCCGACGTCGTCACCGTCGCGAGCACCGACCAGCTCTCCGCGTTGCAGCGTCAATGCCGCAGCGGCTACGTCGACCCATCGCTCATGCAATACGCGGTGCGCCTTGCGAATGCGACGCGCTTCCCGGATCGCTACGGCGTGCCCGACTTCGCGAAGTACGTGACCTTCGGCGCGAGCCCGCGGGCGTCGATCAACCTGATCGAAGCGGCGCGTGCGCTCGCCTACCTGCGCGGACGCGACTACGTGCTGCCCGATGACGTGTCGGACCTGGCGCCCGACGTGCTGCGTCATCGCCTGGTGCTCTCCTATGAAGCGCTCGCCGACGGCCTGACGCCCGACGATCTCGTGCGCAAGGTGATGCAACGCATCCGCCCGCCGGAAAAGCCGCTCGAGTCGCATGTCAAGTTCGCCGCGCAATAGGGCCCAGCCGAGCGGCAACGTCGTGCCGCTCGATTCGGCGCGTAACGCCGAGCGCGCGCTTCGCAAGCTCGAATGGACGGTGCTGCGAAGGCTCGACGGCCTGCTGCACGGCGATTACAGGACGCTCTTTCGCGGCTTCGGACTCGACCTCGCCGACCTGCGCGAATACCAGTATCACGACGACGTCCGACACATCGACTGGAACGTCACCGCGCGCCTCGCCACACCCTACGTGCGCGAATACTACGAGGATCGCGACGTCACCGCGTGGTTCCTGCTGGACGTGAGCCCGTCGGTCGATTTCGGATCGGGCGACGTGCGCAAGCGCAGCGTTTCGACCGATTTCGTCACGGTGCTCGCGCGCATCCTCACGCGGCACGGCAACCGTGTCGGCGCGGCGCTCTACGGCGAGACGATGGATACGGTGATTCCGGCGCGCGGCGGGCGCCGCCATGTGCTCCACATCCTTCATCGAATGCTGCACCGGCCGTTTCCGACAAAATCGACGCCG
>DATFCW010000212.1:0-21137 GCA_035252665.1 Casimicrobiaceae bacterium
CGACTCGAAGCGGCTGTCGTGCGCCTGCGCGACATGAATGCCGGCGATGTGCAGTGCCCGCGTCGTCTCCTGCTGCACCTTGTAGTGCGCGAGCGATGCACCGCCGCCAATGAACGCCTGCGTGATCGCATTCGTGAACGACGCAGCGCCGTCGAGGCCGACGTAATGCTCGACGACTGTCGCCTGCGCGCCTTCATCGAGCACGAGAACGTTGCGCGGATGGATCGCCGCGTCGGCGAGCGTCGCGACGAAGTACAGGTGAATGGGCTCTTCGACCGCGACGCCGCGTGGAATGCGCAGATGCACGCCGTCGGCCATGAACGCGGCGTTCAGCGCCGCGAACGTCGTCTCGTGACGCTTCATGGCGAAGACTCGCTCGAACGCTTCGGGATCGCGTTCGAGTGCGTGGCCCACGCTTTCGACGATCGCGCCCGCCGGCAACCGCTGCACGCTGGAAAGCGCTGCGACGTACCGACCGTTGACGAATACGAGGCGGTGCGCGTCGCCATTGTCGAACGCGAGCGGCAATGCCGACGCATCGACCGACGCCGCATCAGGCAGCGCAAGCTTGCGGTTAGAAAGCGACGCCACGCTCGTGTATTTCCAGTCCTCGTCGCGCGGACCGGGCAGGCCGTGCTCCACGAATTCTTCCAGCGACTGCCGACGAAGCCGCGCGAGCCACGACACGCGCGCCCCCGGAAGCGAACCGGCGTGCGCGGCGAAATCGGCGGCGAATCGGTCGATCGCTTCGCGAGTCATCTCGAAACCTCCGCGGAACCCGCATCACCCGCCGCTTCGGCCTCGATCCAGCCGTAGCCGCGCTGCTCGAGCTTCTGCGCGAGCTCCTTGTCACCGGAACGCACGATGCGTCCCTGGGCGAGCACGTGAACGAAGTCGGGCACGACGTAGTCGAGCAGCCGCTGATAGTGCGTGACGAGAATCATCGCGCGCTCGGGCGAGCGCAGCGTATTGATGCCGTTGGCGACGGCCTGCAGCGCGTCGATGTCGAGTCCCGAATCGGTCTCGTCGAGAATCGCGAGCCGCGGCTCGAGCACGGCCATCTGCAGAATCTCGTTGCGCTTCTTCTCGCCGCCCGAGAAGCCTTCATTGACGGAGCGATACAAAAGCTCGTCGCCCATGCCGACGAGCTTCATCCGCTCGCGCACGAACGACAGGAATTCCATCGCGTCGAGCTCCGGCAGGCCGCGATATTTGCGCACGCTGTTGAGCGCCGCCTTCAGCAGGTACACGTTGCCGACGCCGGGGATCTCGACCGGATACTGGAACGCGAGGAAGACGCCTTCGCGCGCGCGGTCTTCCGGCGAGAGCGCGAGCAGATCGCGGCCCGCGTAGCGCACCTCGCCGCTTTCAACGGTAAACGTCTCGCGGCCGGCGAGCACCTGCGCGAGCGTGCTCTTGCCCGAGCCGTTCGGACCCATGATCGCGTGCACTTCGCCCGCATTCACGGTGAGATTGAGGTTGCGCAGGATCGACTTGTCGTCAACGCGGACGGAGAGATCGCGGATCGCGAGCAGCGGTTTCATCAGCCCACACTTCCTTCGAGGCTCACGCCGAGAAGCTTCTGCGCCTCGACGGCGAATTCCATCGGCAGCTCCTTGAACACTTCCTTGCAAAAGCCGTTGACGATCATCGAAACGGCATCCTCGGCCGAAAGACCACGCTGACGGCAGTAGAAGAGCTGGTCCTCGCCGATGCGCGACGTGGACGCCTCGTGCTCGACCGTCGCCGTCGGGTTCTTCACTTCGAGGTACGGAAACGTGTGCGCGCCGCAGCGGTCGCCGAGCAGCAGCGAATCGCATTGCGAATAATTGCGCGCGCCATCCGCCGATTTGAGGACGCGCACCAGGCCCCGATACGCGTTCTGGCCGCGGCCTGCCGAAATGCCCTTCGAGACGATCGTGCTCTTCGTGTTGCGGCCGATATGGATCATCTTCGTGCCGGTATCAGCCTGCTGATAGTTGTTGGTCAATGCAACCGAGTAGAACTCGCCCACCGACTCGTCGCCGCGCAGGATGCAGCTCGGATATTTCCAGGTGATCGCCGAGCCCGTTTCCACCTGCGTCCAGGAAATGCGCGAGCGGGCGCCGCGACAATCGCCGCGCTTGGTGACGAAGTTGTAGATGCCGCCGCGTCCCTCCTTGTCGCCGGGATACCAGTTCTGCACGGTCGAATACTTGATCTGCGCGCGATCGAGCGCGATCAGCTCGACGACCGCCGCATGAAGCTGGTTCTCGTCGCGCATCGGCGCCGTGCAGCCTTCGAGGTAGCTCACGTACGCGTCTTCCTCGGCGATGATCAGCGTGCGCTCGAACTGGCCGGTGTTCTTCGCGTTGATGCGGAAGTACGTCGAAAGCTCCATCGGACAGCGGACGCCGCGCGGGATGTAGCAAAACGAGCCGTCGCTGAAGACCGCGGAGTTGAGCGCCGCGAAGAAGTTGTCGGTGTAAGGGACGACGCTTCCGAGGTACTGCCGCACGAGCTCCGGATGCTCCTGCACCGCTTCGGAGAACGAGCAGAAGATGATGCCGAGCTTGCCGAGCTTCTCCTTGAACGTCGTGCCGACCGACACGCTATCGAAGACGGCATCGACGGCCACGCCGGCAAGGATCTCGCGCTCCGCGAGCGGCACCCCGAGCTTTTCGTAGACGCGCAAGAGCTCAGGGTCGACCTCGTCGAGGCTCTTCGGCGCCGACGCGCGCGACTTCGGTGCCGCGTAGTAGCTGATGTCCTGGTAATCGATCGGCGGATGGCGAACGGTCGACCAGCGCGGCTCGGTCATCTTCTTCCAATGCCGATACGCGGCCAGCCGCCATTCGAGCATGAACGGCGGCTCGTGCTTCTTCTGCGAGATCAGCCGAACCACGTCCTCGCTCAAGCCGCGCGGCAATGCGTCGGTGGCAACGTCCGAAACGAAGCCGTGCCGATACTCGCGACTCAGGAGGTCGTCCAGTCTCGTTGCTGCCTGTGCCATCTGCGTTTGCGTCCTTCTCTTCGAGTTATGCGATTGCCTTGTTATCTCTGACCGCACGACGCACAGCCGGCGGCGGTGTGCGCGCGAGCGGGTGCGTCATCTGCTCGAGCGTCACGCCCTGGAGCGCCTCCAGCACGATGTGGTTGATCGTGAGCCAGTTGCCGCGAAGCGCGCACGCGCCTTCCTGCATGCACATTCCGCGCATCGTGCTGCATTCGGTCACGCCGATCGGCCCGTCCATCGCGCCGATGATCTGTGCGATCGAAATTTCGGCCGGCGCGCGCGGCAACCGGTAGCCGCCCTTGACGCCGCGCGTCGACGTCACGAGGCCGCTTCGCGCCAGGGTCTTCAGAATTTTGCTGACCGTCGGCATCGCCAGGCCGATTCGCGTGGCCACTTCCGCGGCGCTGTGCACGCGTTGCGGGTCGCGCGCCATCGCGGCCATCACGACCGTCCCGTAATCGGCGAGCTTGCTAACCCGGAGCATCGAATCCTCTCAATACTGGACTATTTTAGTCCACTTTCGGTTCCAGCGCAACGCCAAATCCGACGAAAACTGTGGGAATCGGCCGACAGACGCAACTCCGGTGGCTTTGGAGAATGCGAAAGTGAAGGCTCGAAACGCGAGCCAAAGCAAGCGACACGCGTGCCGAACGAGCCTTGCGACCTCACGACCGGCCCTGAATCGACCACCGCGCAACATGCGAGCCGCGCGTCGCCGATGCTCGTCCCCGGCCGCAATTGCTGGCGCATCGAGCGCGCCGCGCGACTCGCTTTCCTGATCGACGGCGAGGAATACTTCGGCGCGGTCCGCCACGCGTTAGCGAACGCGCACCACTCGATCCTGATCGTCGGCTGGGACATCGACAGCCGGATGCTGCTGGTTCCCGACGGCGCGAATGACGGCCTGCCAGAACCGCTCGGCGAATTCCTGAACGCGGTCGTCGCGCGCGAGCCGGAGCTGTACGGTTACGTGCTGTCGTGGGACTTCGCGATGCTCTATGCGATGGAGCGCGAGTGGCTCCCGATCTACAAACTCGATTGGCGAACGCATCGGCGCCTCAACTTCCGTCTCGACGATCGACATCCGGTCGGCGCTTCGCATCATCAGAAGGTCATCGTCGTCGACGACGCGATCGCTTTCGTCAGCGGCTACGATCTGACGCGCTGCCGCTTCGACACGAGCGCGCACCTGCCGGACGATCCGCGGCGTGTCGATCATCGCGGTGAACGCTATCCGCCGTTCCACGACGTCGGCGTGATGGTGACGGGCCCAAGCGCCAAAGCGCTCGGCGATCTCGCGCGCGAGCGGTGGTTTCGCGCGACCGGCGAGCGCATTGCGCAATCCGAGACAGGCCGCGAGTCCGACGCCTGGCCCGGGAACATCGCGGCGGTTGCGCGCGACGTCGACGTCGCGATCTCGCGCACCGAGCCCGCGTTCGCGGGACGCGCGCCCGTGACCGAGATTCGCGCGCTGCATCTCGATGCGATCCGGCATGCCCGCCGATCGATCTTCGCCGAGAACCAGTACTTCACGTCGCGCACGATCGCCGACGCGTTCAGCGAGCGCCTCGCCGCCGACGAAGGGCCCGAGATCGGCGTGATCTCGCCACTCACGCAAAGCGGCTGGATCGAAATTTCGACGATGGGCGCGCTTCGCGCGCGCATCCATCGCAAGCTTCGCGAAATCGATCGGCACGACCGGTATCGTCTTTATTGCCCGTCGCTCGCATGGCTGCGGGACAAGAGCGGCTGCCTCAACGTTCACAGCAAGGTGATGATCGTCGACGACACGCTGTTGTTGGTTGGCTCGGCGAATCTGTCCGAACGCTCGCTTTGCACCGACACCGAATGCAATCTGGCGATCGAGTCGCGCGGCGATGCGCGCATCGCCGCTGTCATCGCGGGACTTCGCAACCGCCTGCTTGCCGAGCACCTCGGAACGACGGCCGAAGAAGTCGCGCGAAAGCTCGAT
The DNA here is from genome assembly GCA_035252665.1 of Casimicrobiaceae bacterium. Taxonomy (GTDB): domain Bacteria; phylum Pseudomonadota; class Gammaproteobacteria; order Burkholderiales; family Casimicrobiaceae; genus VBCG01. The sequence goes on from DATFCW010000212.1 coordinate 4,968, forward strand.
CGCACCGCCAGCCTGCATCGGACGATCGCGACGCTCTCAGGCGACGGCCCGCGCGCGCTGATCAAGATCGAGCCACGCTTCGATCCGGCGCTCGACGCGCTAATGCCCGACCAGCACGTCTTCGATCCCGAGCAGCCGCTCGATCCCGAGCGCATCGCCGACGATCTTGCGCCGGAAGCGGTGCGCCGGGGAACGCGGACGCGGCTGATCGGCATCGCGGTCGGGGTCGTCGCCCTGGGTTGCATGGCGGCAGCCTGGCATTTCACGCCTCTTTCGCAGTGGCTCGGCGTGGGACGCCTGGTGAACATGGGCGCGAGCATCAGCGACGAGCCGTGGGCACCAGTCGCCGTGCTCCTCGCGTTCGTCGCGGGGGGCCTCGTCGCATTTCCGCTGCTCGTGCTGATTGCCGTCGCCGCGATCGTGTTCGGGCCGTGGCTCGGGCCGCTCTACACGATCGCCGGTGCGTTGCTGTCCGCCGCGTTGACGTTCGGCATCGGCCGAAGGCTTGGTCGCGAAACCGTGCGCAAGCTCGCAGGCGCACGCGTCAACGATCTTTCACGCCGACTCGCGAGGCGGGGGCTTCTCGCCATCGCTTTCTTACGAATGTTGCCGATCGCGCCGTTCTCGATCGTCAATGTCGTCGCCGGCGCATCGCACATTCGCTGGAGCGATTTCCTGCTCGGCACGCTGATCGGGCTCTTGCCAGGCATCGTCACGATGACGTTCTTCGTCGACCGCGCGATCGCGGCAGTGCGCGAGCCCGGTCCCGACACGCTCGGGCTTCTCGGCGTCGCGCTCGCGTTGATCATCGCGCTCGTCTACCTGCTTCGGCGGTTGCTACGCGGAAGCGCGCGTGCGGACAGCCGCGCGCCCGCCCGACATGAAGACTGATCGCGCCGAGCGCATGGCGATCGGCCGCGCGGCATTGGCTCACCCGCTTCGTGTCGCAACCTGGAACATCCATGGCGGGATCGGTGCGGATCGCCGCTATGTGCCCCAGAGGATCGTCGGCGTGCTGAAGGAGATCGACGCGGATATCGTCGCGTTGCAGGAAGTGGCGTCGCAAGAGACGCACCAGAGCTTCCTCTATGATCTGGAACGCGAGACCGGCTATCGCGTGGTTGCCGGCTTGTTGAAGCAGCGGCACGGCTCCGATTTCGGCAACGCGGTGCTGTCGCGATTTCCCGTACGCAGCGTCGACCATCTCGATCTCGCCGTCGATCGCTACGAGCCGCGCGGCGCACTGGACGTGTGCGTCGACCTCGGTCTGCGACCGGTGTTGCGCGTAATCGCCACGCATCTGGGCCTTCGTCCGGGCGAGCGTCGCGAGCAGGTGCGACGCATTCTCGCGAAAGTCGAGCGCGACAGCCCGCATCCGACGCTTCTCCTCGGCGATCTGAACGAGTGGTACCTTTGGGGACGCCCGTTGCGCTGGCTGCATTCGCACTTCCGCGAGATGCCGGCCGCGCCGCGCACGTTTCCAGCGCGCCGGCCGATGTTCGCGCTGGATCGCATATGGGTGTCGCCGGCCGGGTCGCTTCGCGCGCTTGCGCGACACGCGAGCCCGCTTGCGCGGATTGCGTCGGATCATCTCCCATTAATCGCCGAAATCGTCGTTTAACGCTGCCGCAAAGAGGCGCCATGAGATTCCCGGTCGTATTGATGCAATTGATCCTCGCCGCGATCGTCGGTTACGTAGCGGGACACTACGGCCGCAGCGAGCAGGCGCGACCCACGGCGCCGCCTGCTTCGACGGAGACGGCACCCGCACCCGCGCCGCCAAGCGCTGCGCCACCGCCCGCATCGGCGGCCAGTGCAACCGGTGCAGCGCTCAGCATCAGTTTTCGCACGGCGGTCGAGCGCGCCGCGCCATCGGTGCTGACCGTGCATTCGGCGGAGACGGTCGCGCGCGGACCGTTGGGCTTAGGGAGGCGCGCGGTGCTGCGCGAAGGATTGGGCTCGGGCGTTTTGATCGACAACGACGGTTATGTCATCACGAACAATCACGTCGTCGCGAATGCGAACGTGCTCGAGGTGGCGCTGCCGGACGGGACGCTTCGTCCGACGAAGCTCATCGGCGTCGATCCGTATTCCGACCTCGCGCTGCTGAAGATCGACGCGAAGGGCTTGCGTCCGATCGCCATCGGCGACATCTCCAGCGTCGCCGTCGGCGACGTCGTGCTCGCCGTCGGCAATCCGCTCGGTGTCGGCGAGACCGTCACGCAGGGCATCATCAGCGCGCTCGGTCGCAGGGGCATCGGCATCAATCCGATCGAGAACTTCATCCAGACCGATGCTGCGATCAACCCCGGCAACTCGGGCGGCGCGCTCGTCGATACGTCCGGTCGCTTGATCGGCATCAACACGGCGATCCTGTCCCGCGGCGGCGGGTCGGAAGGCATCGGTTTCGCCATTCCGATCGATCTCGCGCAGAAGGTGATCGAAAGCCTCAAGAAGAACGGCCACGTGGCGCGCGGCTGGCTCGGCATTTCGACGGCATCGGCCGGTCCGGGACATCCGGGTGCGCTCGTGATGGCGGTTCAGCGCGGAGCGCCCGCCGATCGCGCCGGCATCGTGCCCGGCGACGTGATCGTCGGTTTCAACGACAAGAAGATCGCGAAGCCCGAGGATCTGGCGGGTGCGACGCTCGAGCTCGAGCCGGGAACCCACGTGACGCTCGACGTCGTTCGCGACGACAAGCATCGCAGCGTGCAGGTGGCGCTCGGGACTCGGCCGCCATTGAGACGGGAGGATCTCGGCGGCTGAACGGCTCAGCCCCCGCTCGCGATACCGAGGTACGCGCGGCGCAGATCGGGACGGCGCATCATCTCGTCGGCGCTGCCCTGCGCGACGATTCGGCCCTCCTCGAGCAGATACGCGCGATCCGCCAACTCGAGCGCCGCGGCGACGTTTTGCTCGACGAGCAGTACCGCCGTGCCTGACGCATGCACGTCGCGAATGGCGCGAAACATCGCGCTCACCATGCGCGGCGAAAGACCGAGCGATGGCTCGTCGAGCAGCAGCAGGCGCGGCTTCGCCATCAGTGCGCGCGCGATCGCCACCATCTGCTGTTGGCCGCCGGACAGCGACGAGGCCGGCGCGTCGAGCTTGTCGCGAAGATCGGGGAACAGCGTAAGCACGGCGTCGAGCGCGGATGCCTCACTCACGCGAGGCGCCGAATTGATCGGCATCGCGCGGCGCCCGATATCGAGGTTTTCGCGTACGCTCATCCGCCCGAAGAGCCGCCTTCCTTCCGGCACGAGCGCGATACCGTATGCGCAGAAGCGGTGCGGAGGAAGCACCGTCAGGTCGATGCCGTCGATGGTCATCGTGCCGGCGCTCGCCTTGTGCAGCCCCGCGATCGTGTCGATGAGCGTCGTCTTTCCTGCGCCGTTCGGCCCGACAACGCATACGAGCTCGCCGCCGGCCACTGCGAGCGACACGTCGACGAGCGCCGGCGCGCTGCCGTAACGCGCACAAAGCCCGCGAAGCTCAAGCATGCTCGACGCCGAGATACGCGAGGGCAACGTCGCTTCGCGCCATCACGTCGGCTGCCCGTCCTTGCGCAAGCACCCGTCCCTGGTCGAGCACGACGATGCGATCGGAGAGCGCAGTGACGATGCGCATCACGTGCTCGACGAGGACGACGGTCGTTCCGGCATCGCGAATGCTGCGGATCAGTGCAACCGCTTCGTCGATCTCCGACGGCGTCAATCCCGACAGCACCTCGTCGAGCAGCAGCAGGCGCGGCCGTGCAGCCAGAGCACGGGCGAGCTCGAGGAATTTCGTCTGGTGCAGGTTGAGCGCGTCGGGACGCGCAAACGTCCGCGACGCAAGCCCGGTGAACGCAAGCCAGTGCAGCGCGGCGTCGCGCGCTGTTTCGCGCGGAAGTCTTGCGCCGCCGAAAATGGCCGCGAGTGCGACATTGTCGAACAGGCTCAGATGCGCGAACGGCCGCGGGACCTGGTACGTGCGCGCGATGCCGGTGCGTGCGATGCGATGCGCCGGCATGCCGACGAGCTCCGTGCCGGCGAAACGGATGGTGCCTGCGTCTGCGCGGACGTGGCCGCTGACGACATTGACGAGCGTCGATTTCCCCGAGCCGTTGGGCCCGAGGATGCCTACGATCTCGCCTTCGTGCACGTCCAGATTGACGCCGTCGAGCGCACGCACGCCGCGAAACGATTTGCGCAGGCCGTGAATCGAGAGCAGCGGCGCAATGGTCGACGCGCCGGCCGAGGCCGGTCGCGCGACGTTCGAAATCCGCGACGGCTCGCGATTCCCCGATTCTCCCAACGCCTGCTGCCCGCGGCGTTCATCGTTCGTCCGCGCCCGGGATCGTCGTCGGCGACCGAGAATGCCGTCGGGCATCACGAGCACGGCAACTACGAGAATCGCGCCGATGACCGCCTTTCCTGCCACGGCGTGATCAGCGGCCGTCGCTGCGTACAGCAGCAACGTGATGAGTGCTGCGCCGAGGGCAGGGCCCGCCCAATGGCGTGTGCCACCGAGCACGGACATCAGCACGACGGTCAGCGGCACGGTGATGTTGAACGTGTCGTTTGCGGTGACATACGACACATACAGCGCCTGAATGCTTCCCGCCACCGCGGCGAGCGCGCACGAGAGGCCGAACGCCGCGAGCTTGCATGCATACGTCGGCACGCCCAAAACCTCGGCGACATCTTCGTCGTCGTGGATCGCAAAGAGCGCGAGTCCGAGTCGACCCGTTGCGATCGCACGCGCGAGCACTAGCGTGACGACCGCGAGCGCGAGCGCCATGAGGTAGAAGGCGCCCGACGTCGTCGGCCCGAGCGCGGGCACGGCAACGGCGGAAAGATAGACACCGGGCCCGCCGTCGATCGGCGTGTTCGAGACGATCGTTGCGAGGACGAATGTGACGGCAAGCGTCAGAAGCGCGAACAGCTCGCCGCGTACGCGGCGGACGCGAAAGACGACGGCGCCAAGCGCGAGGCCAAGCAGCGCGCCCAGTGCGGCGGCCGCGGGAAGCGTCCATCCGAAAGAAACGCCGAGCGTGCCGGCAAGCGCCGCCGTCGTGTAGACGCCGGCGCCGTAGAACGCGCCGTGGCCGAACGAGAAGTAGCCCGAGTAACCGGAAAGGATGTTCCACGACGTCGCGAGGACGATCCAATGCAGGACGAGATAAAGGAACGATTCGTAGAACGCCGGCAGCCGAAGAAACGGGATCGTCGCGAGCGCCACGCCCGCGACGACGATGCCGGGGATCGTGAGATCGCGTCTCAGGCTCGTCCCGGGCGAAGCAGCAGAAGCGCGATCAGAAGCGTGAACGAGACGATCGGCGCCCACGACGGCGACGCGAATGCCATCGTGACCGCTTCGGAGAGGCCGATCGCGATGCCGGCTGCAAGCGGCCCGAGCGCCGAGCCGAGGCCGCCCAGCATGACGGCGGCGAACACGACGCCGACCCATGCGTAGATCGACGAAGGCGTCAGAGTAAACGACAGCGCGAGGCAGACGCCTGCGACGCCGGCGAGCGCGCCGCAAACGCCAGCGAGCACCAGCGCATGCGCGCGGGCGTTGATGCCGAATGCCGCCGCAATGGGCGCATCCTCGGCAAGCGCGCGAAGCGCGCGGCCCGCGAACGTGTAGCGCAGCGCCGCCCATACGCCGAACGACAGCGCGACCGCGAAAGCGAACGTCAGAAGCTCGGGGATGGGAACGAACAGCACGCCGATGCGAAACTTCTCCGCGGCGTACGGCGACTCGAGCTTGCGAAAGTCGGCGGTCCAATACGCCTGGATCCCGGCCTCGATGATCGCCGTGAGGCCGAACGTCGCGAGCAGCGAATTGAGCGGCGACAGCGAGAAGCGCGCGAGCAGCCACTGCAACAGAACACCGAGCGCAGCCATCAGGGGAACGATCAGAAGCAGCGTGGCAAGCGGGTCCATGCCACCGACGCTCGCGAGCTGATAACAGAGATACGCAGCGAGGAACGCGAAGCCGAAATGCGCGAGGTTGATGACGTGCAGAAGGCCCCATGCGAGCCCGAGTCCGAGCCCGAGCAGTCCGTACAGGCCGCCGATAAATACGCCGGACAGCGCGGATTGGGCGAGGAGGGTCGCGCTTGGAAGATTCATCGCCCCGCACCGCTCACCCCAACCCTCTCCCCGCGAGCGGGGAGAGGGAGCCGACCGCAAGCGAGGCGGGTGAGGGGGCGCACGACTATTGCACGCGCAACGTCGCGCCGGGTGCTGCGAATTGCTTCGGATAAACCGTCAGCCAATGGCCGTCCTGCACCTGCTTGACGCGCATGAGGTCGTCGCCGTAGTTGTTCGGTCCGTCGAAGCGCAGATGTCCCTGGATGGTGTCCGCGCCGTTCTTCTCGAGATACGCAGCGATCGCCGCGTCGTCGAGGCTCCCTGCGCCGCGCACACCCGCCTCCAGAATCTGCCATGCCGAGTACGAAGCGGCGGCCTGCACTTCGACCGACGTATCGGGAATGCCGGCTTTCGTGGCGCGCTCGTGGTAGAGCGCGATGAACTGCGCGGCGCCCGGCGCGTTGGTGAACGGAGGATGCTCCTCGAACATCGTCATCGACAACGCGTTGTTCGCGAGCGGCGATTTCGACATCGGTCCGGGCGCCGGATACATGTAGAAGTGCTCCTTCGGCGCGTAGTCGACCTTGTGCATCGCTTCGAGGAGCTGGTTGCCTTCGACCCCGAGCGCGCCGACCCACAGGAAATCGGGCTTCGCGTCCTTGATGCGCGCGGCGATCGGCCCGTAATCGAGATTGCCGAATTCCCATTCGAGGAACAGCACTTCGGTCAGGCCGCGCTTCTTGGCAACCTCGCGCGCGCCGACCGACATGAAATGGACAGAGGGAAACTTGCTCGTCACGATGGCGATGGTCTTCGGTGGTGCGGGCGAGGCCGCCAATGCATCGAGCACGGTGTTGGGCACCGTCGTCTCGGGATGGGGCCCGAGCGACCATGCCGGGAACTGCATGTCGTACTTGGCCATCGACGGGATGCCGAACGTGTGATGGACGAGTACCTTGTGGTATCGCTGCGCCACGCCCATCGCGGAGAGGATCGCGCCGGTTGCGTACGGACCCATCAGAAGATCGACCTTGTCCGACGTGACGAGCTGCTCGTAGAGCGTGCGCGCGAGGTCGGGCTTCGACTGGTCGTCGCGGACGATCCATTCGACCTTGCGGCCAAGCAGGCCACCCCGCTTGTTGAGCCCCTCGACGTAGATTTCGCCGACGACCTTGTGAATGAGGCTCGTCGCGGCAAGGGGTCCGGTGAGCGCAAGGGTGCTGCCGATGCGGATCGGCGCCTGTTGCGGCGACTGCGCGAACGCGGGGCCGCCGAAGGCAAACATGACAAAGGCCAACGCGACGGCAGCGTCACGTGCGATGCGTGCTGCGATCGACATGCTTCCTCCCCGATTCAAGGTTGCGGCGCCTCGTGGTTCACGATGAAGTCATCCGGCACCGGCGGTCCCCAAATGTAGAACGAGTCTTCGGGCGGGTGGTCGCCGACCGACCATTCGACGTCGGCAGGCACGAAGTCGATCCCGTGCGAATACTCGGCGAAGCTGCCCCACGGATCCTCCACGTAGTGGAAATAGTTCGATCCGAGCACGTGCCGCCCGACGCCCCAGCCCTTCGCGTAGCCGTGGGCGCGCATCGTCTCCGCGCCGAAGCCCACTTCGTCCACGCTCGCGACGTCCCAGCTCGAGTGATGCAAGCCGGGCCCATGCGATTTCGCGAACGCGATCACATGGTGGTCGCTTGCGTGCGGTCCGTGCAGGAACGCAATGATGTCGCCTGACCGATCGGAGAGGCGTAGGCCCAGCGTTCGCGTGTAGAAATCGATCTGCCGCTGCACATCGCGCGTGAACAGCAACACGTGCGACAGTCGCCGAGGCCGCACCGGAGAAGCGCCGCTGCGGCTTGGCGCCGCGCCCTTTCCGGCACGCAGCGGAAGTGGCTCGGCGGCGGGCGAAGGCGCGCAAGGCGAAACTTTGGTTCCTGCAACGAGCTGAACCGGCGTTCCATCGCCATCGCGTGTCCACGCGCCGCGGCTATCAGACAGCGGATGCGGCTCGCAGGCCCCTGCCTGCCGCATGCGCGCCGCGAGCCGATCGAAATCGTCGTCGTACGCCGCGAAGCGGAGGTACTCGAGCTTCTTGCGCGAACCGCTCTCGAACACGCTGCCCCAGCAATGCCCGCTTTCGGCAGCGCGAAGATCGAGGCGTCTGCCGTCGCGCGCAACATCGAGGCCGAACGCGCGATAGAAACGCTCGGCGATCCCGATATCGGGCACGCTGAAAACGAACCGATCGAGCGAATGGACGCCCAACGTATCGGAGCGTCGCGGCGAAGCGTTCGTGTCCATGGGACGAGTGGTCCGTTCGGTGCGCGTGGCGGCCACGATAGCAAAAAGTGACGCGGGCCGCATTGCCAGCGGCGCCGAACGGGTATATACGACCGCCTTTGCCGAGAGGAGGCGCATCGCCGTGGAATTCGATCAGCGCACCGTCGTCGTCACTGGCGCCGCGGGAAACCTCGGCAGCGCTGTGGCGAACGCGTTTGCCGAGCGCGGCGCGAGGTGCGTGCTCGTCGGCCACGATCGGGAAAGTCTCGTGCGGCGCTTCGGCGAGGAGGATGGGCGGCGGCTTTTCGTCGCTGCCGACCTCGCACGGCAAGCGGACGCCGACGCGGTCGCGAATGCCGCAATGGCAAAGTTCGGCCGCATCGACGTCCTTTGCAACATCGTAGGCGGCTTCCGGATGGGCGAGCCGGTGCACCGAACGTCCGACGCGACGTGGCAGTTCCTGTTCGATCTCAACGCGCGAAGCGTGCTGGACATGGCGCGCGCCATCGTGCCGAAGATGCTCGACGCCGGGCGCGGCGCGATCGTCAACGTGGCTGCGTACGCGGCGCTGAAGGCGTCCGCGAACATGGGCGCGTACGCGGCGTCCAAGTCAGTGGTGGTCCGTCTCACCGAAGCGATGGCGGCCGAGTTGCGCGAGCACGGCATCAACGTCAACTGCGTGTTGCCGACAATCATCGACACGCCCGAGAACCGGCGTGCGATGCCGAATGCCGATCCCACGCGTTGGCTCGCACCCGACGATCTCGCGCGCGTCATCGTCTTTCTTGCGTCGCCCGCCGCCCGCGCGATCCACGGTGCGGCGCTGCCGGTGAGCGGTCTCAGTTGATTTTTGGGAATCCGCGCGAAGGAGTGGCTGTCAAGATGCAACGCAAGTACAACCTTTTGATCCTCGGCGCGTCCTACGGCTCGCTTCTGGGCGCGCGCGTCCTGCTCGCCGGTCACGACGCGCGGCTAGTCTGCCTGCCCGCCGAAGCGAAGCTCATCAACGCCGAGGGCTTTCGCGTTCGCCTCGCGGCAAAGTACACGGGCGAGCAAGTCGAAATCGATTCGCGCACATTGCCCGGCAAAGTGTCCGCGAGCGGGGCCGAAGGCATCGATCCGAGCCGTTACGATCTCGCCGCGCTTGCGATGCAGGAGCCGCAATACGCGTCGCGCGACGTGCGCGAATTGTTGCAAGCGATCGCGCGCGCGAAAGTGCCGTGCATGTCGATCATGAACATGCCCCCGCTGCCGTATCTCGCGCGAATTCCGCAACTCGACACGGCGACGCTTCGCGATTGCTACACCGACGCAACCGTGTGGGACGCGTTCGATCCCGCGCTGATGACGCTGTGCAGCCCCGACCCGCAGGCATTTCGTCCCAAGGGCGAGAAGGTCAACGTGCTGAAGGTGAGCCTGCCGACGAACTTCAAGGCCGCGCGCTTCGAGTCGGATACCAATACGGCGATCCTGCGAACGCTCGAAGCCGACATCGAGGCGAGCCGTCTTCCGACGCCAAACGGACCGGTCGAGCTTCGGGTGAAGCTCAAGGTGTACGACTCGATCTTCGTCCCGCTCGCCAAGTGGAGCATGCTGTTGACCGGCAACTATCGCTGCGTCGAAACCGACTCGGTGCGCTCGATTCGCGACGCAGTTCATAGCGATGTTTACGCGTCGCGTGCGGTCTACGATTGGGTGGCGCGTGTCTGCGAGGCGCTCGGCGCGACGCAGGACGATCTCGTGCCGTTCGACAAGTACGCGAACGCGGCGCTTTCGCTCGACCGGCCCTCGTCGGCGGCCCGTGCATTGGCGAATGGCGCGCGCGACATCGAGCGCGTGGACCGGCTCGTGCAATGGGTCGGCGCACAAAAAGGACTGCGCCTCGACGCGGTGGATCGAACCGTCGATCTCGTCGACCATTGGCTCGCGCGAAACCGCCGCACGGAACCCGCGACCGCAAGCACCTGACATCGGCGCCACTGCTCACGCGGTATCCTGTCGATCCGTCCATTGCCGGAGTCGAGCGTGCCTGGCCTTCTTCCGAACGTCGATCCCGACGGTCTGCTCGAGTATTCCGTCGTCTTTTCCGACCGCGCGCTGAATCACATGTCGCGCGCATTCCAGCGCACGATGGTGAAGATCGCGCGCACGCTCGAGCAGACCTACAGCGCGCGCTCGGCGGTGGTCGTGCCGGGCAGCGGCACGTTCGGCATGGAGTCGGTCGCGCGGCAGTTCGCGACCGGAAAACGTTGCCTCGTCATTCGCAACGGCTGGTTCAGTTACCGCTGGTCGCAGATTTTCGACATGGGAAGCATTCCTTCGTCGACGACCGTCTTGAAGGCGCGCCGTACTGCGGAGACGAAACGGGCGCCGTTCGCGCCGCCGCCGATCGACGAAGTCGTTGCGACAATTCGCGAGCAGAAGCCCGATTTCGTATTCGCACCGCACGTAGAGACGGCGTCGGGGATTCTATTGCCCGATGCTTACGTTCGCGACGTCGCGCGTACGACGCACGCCGAAGGCGGCATGTTCGTGCTCGACTGCATCGCCTCCGGCGCGCTGTGGGTCGACATGAAGGCGCAGGGTGTCGACATTCTGATCAGCGCACCGCAAAAGGGCTGGAGCAGCTCGGCGGGGTTCGCGCTCGTGATGCTGGGCGAGCGGGCGCGCGAGGCGATCGACCATACGACGAGTACGAGCTTCGCCTGCGACCTTCGCAAGTGGCTGTCCATCATGGAAGCCTACGAAGCCGGCTCGCATGCGTATCACGCGACGATGCCGACCGATGCGCTCGCGCGCCTTGCCGGCGCGATCGACGATCTTTCACGCTTCGGCTTCGACAACGCGAAGCGCGCGCAGCAGACGCTCGGCGACAAGGTGCGTAAGCTCCTCGCCGCGCACGACCTCCAAAGCGTCGCCGCGCCGGGCTTCGAGGCGCCGACCGTCGTCGTCAACTACACCGACGATCCCGCGATTCGCTCGGGCGCGCGCTTCATCGACGCGGGATTGCAAACGGCTGCCGGCGTGCCGCTGCAGTGCGATGAACCGGCAGATTTCTCGACGTTTCGCATCGGTCTTTTCGGGCTCGACAAGCTCGGCAACATGGATCGCACCGTGGGCGCGCTCGACGAGGCGCTTTGCCGCATCGCGAATGCCGAAGCGCGCGCGGCGTACTGAGGCGCTACTTCGATCCTATCGTCCGTTGGCCTTGCGCCATTCGGCGAAGTCGCGTTCCGTCTGTGGATCGGTCGCGGGGTAGAGGCCAAGGATCGAGCGGCCCTTCAGCACTTCCTCGGTGACGAAATCCTCGAATGCGGTCATCTCGACCGCTTCCGCCGCGATTTCCTCGGCGATGTTCGCCGGGATGACGACGACGCCTTCCGCGTCGCCGACGATCACGTCGCCGGGAAACACCGGCGCATCGCCGCAGCCGATCGGCACGTCGATGTCGAGCGCCTGATGGCGTGTCAGGTTCGTCGGCGATGCCGGCCGTTGGTGGTAAGCGGGAATCGCCAGCATGGCGATCTCGGGCGAGTCGCGAAACCCGCCGTCGGTCACGATGCCGGCGCAGCCACGCTTCATCAGTCGCGCGACGAGAATCGACCCGGCCGACGCCGCGCGCGCGTCCTTGCGGCTGTCGATCACCATCACGGCGCCCGCCGGGCATTCCTCGATCGCCCTGCGCTGCGGATGCGCGCGGTCCTTGAACACGCCGATCGGATTCAGGTCCTCGCGCGCGGGAATGTAGCGCAGCGTGAACGCCTCGCCGACCATGTTGCCGAGCGTCGGATCGAGCGGATGCACGTCCTGGATGAACTGGTTGCGAAGGCCGCGCTTGAAGAGCGCCGTCGTCAGCGTGGCGACGCTGACCGTCGCGAGCTTTTTCCGCGTCGCTTCGTTCATTAGGGCCTGACCCTAGTTTCCCGGCAGATCAGCCGTGATCGGCAAATAGTAGTCGGTCCACTTGGCCGGCATCGTTTTCAGCGTGCCGACCTGGTGCAGATGCGCCGCGAATTTCATCGTTCCCTGCGGTGCCGCGCCCCATTCCATCATGCCCGGCTGCTTCAGCATGTCGAGGATCTCGTCCTTCGGCATCTTGTCGTGCGTGATCTCCTTGTAGATGTCGACTGCTGCCGACGTGTCCTTATCGATGAACGCGATCGCGTCGAACGTCGCTGCCTTGATCGCCTCGATGATCTTCGGATTGGCGTCGGCGAACTTCGTCGTCGTGAAGAACTGCGACTGCGTGAGCGGACCGCCGATGATCTCGGGCGAGGTGATGACGACGTGCGCGCCGGGAACGTTCTTGAGCTCGTAGTACGAGTAGGGCGGCGCGGCGAAGTGGCTCGTGATCTCGCCCTTCGGATTCGCCATCATCGTGGCCGCATCCGGATGCCCGAGCTGCACCGTCAATGGATCGAGCTTCGTCATCTGGTCGCGGCCCCAGAGCTTTTCGGCCGCCATCTGCAGCAGGATCGCCTGCGTCGATACCTTGAGCGTCGGCACCGCGATGCGGTCCTTCGGGCCGTAGTCCTTCAGCGTCTTGATGTCCGGGTTGCGCGTGATGAGCGTCAGCGGCAGCGCCGAATTCGCGACGATGCCCTTCACGCCGCCCTTCGTGCGGTCCCACAGCAGAAGCAGATTGCCGACCCCGGTGTTGACGACGTCGACGCTGCCGGCGAGAAGCGCGTCGGTCTGCGCACCGCCGCCCGAGAGATTCGCCCACGTCACCTTGAGATTCGGCACGCCGCGCTTCGCCGCTTCCTGCTCGATCAGATGCTCCTTTTCCATCACATGCGACGGCAGGTAAAGAATGCCGGGCTGGCGGGTGATCGTGATCTCGGTCTTTTGCTGTGCGCTCGCGAGAAGCGGCATGGCGAGAAGCGCGGCACAGGATGCGGTGACTGCGAGCGAGGCAAGGGATCGCATCGAGGATTTCCTTTTTGGCGGAATGCCGGAGCGCTTTCGCGTTTGTCGGCTCGGCGAGTAAAGCACTAGAATATCAGCACGTCAACCATGCGAGCCCCATCTCCGATTCGCAAGCGTTCGGGTCACGCGCGGTCTTCGAACGCGCTCGTGGAGCGCCTCGATCGTTCACGCCACGCCGCGCCGCAGGTGCTCGATCGACTGCGCGAGCGCATCGTCGCGCTCGACCTGCCGCCCGGCATGGTGCTTTCGCGTAGCGAGCTCGCCGCGACGTTCGGGGTCAGCCAGACGCCGGTGCGCGATGCGCTGATGCGTCTCGAGGGAGAAGGCTTGGTCGACGTCTTTCCCCAGCACCAGACCATGGTGAGTCGCATCGACGTTGCGCGGGCGACGCAGGCACATTTCCTGCGCCGAGCGATCGAGCTCGAGGTCGTGCGCACGCTTGCCGCGCGCGAGGATGGTGCGCTCGTCAAGCGGCTGCGCGCCACGATCGAACGGCAGCGCGCGGCGCTCGCCGAAGGCGACTATCCCGAGTTTGTCGCGAGCGACCACTCGTTCCACCGGCAGATGTGCGAAGCCGCCGGCGTTCCGGACCTGTGGGACGATGTGCGAAGGCGCAGCGGCCACATCGATCGCCTGCGGCGTTTGCATCTGCCGGTCGCTGGAAAGGGCGAAGCGATCCTGCGCGATCATGTGCGGATCGCCGATGCGATCGCGAAGCGCGATGCCGATCTCGCGCAACGGCGCGTGCGGGAGCACCTGTCCGGCACGCTGGCGCACGTCGATACGATCCGCGCGCGGTATCCCGACTACCTGACGATCTGATTTCGCTGATGTGTGCGACCGTCCGCAGCAATCGGACGCCCGAACGTCAGTTCCAGGGACCGAACCTTCCGCCCAGGCTGTAACGTCCTGCGCCGAGCAGCGCGACGCAGATCGCGACGATCAGGTAGAGTCCCTGCAATTCGAGCGCCCAGCCGCCTGTTTTCGCGAGCGAAAGGACCTGCGAGCCATGCACGAGCAGTATCGCGACGACCATGTTGATCGCGATGATGACCGCGGCCGCGCGCGTCCACAGCCCGATGATCACGAGAATCGGCGCAAGAACCTCGCCGATGTAGACGAGATAGCCGAACGCCGCGGGCAGTCCGGTGTTTGCAACGGCGCCCAGAATGGCGTCGGCGCCACCGGCGATCTTCGCTACGCCGTGCAACAGGATCAGCACGCCGAGGATCAAACGCAAAAGCAGCAGCGCGAAGTCGTGACGGGCGCGGATGTCTTGCTTGGCGGTGAACAAGGCGTCGGGCATTTATTCTCCTCCCAGGACCGATGGTTCCAGACTGAAGGCGAATCGTAACGAAAGAAAGCGGATGGATCGACTGCGACTTTCAAACGAGCGGGGCCATGCCAACCACGGCTGGCTCGACTCTTACCACAGCTTCTCCTTCGCGGATTACTACGATCCGCGACACATGGGGTGGAGCGCGCTTCGCGTCATCAACGAGGATCGCGTTCAGCCGGGACGCGGGTTCGGCACGCATGGCCATCATGATATGGAGATCGTGAGCTACGTGCTCGAAGGCGCGCTCGCGCATCGCGACTCGATGGGCAACGGCTCGACGATTCGCCCGGGCGACGTTCAGCGCCTCTCCGCGGGCACCGGTATCATGCACAGCGAGTTCAACGATGATCCGCGCGAGGTCACGCACTTCCTGCAGATCTGGATCGAACCGGACGCGCTCGGCATCGCGCCATCCTACGAGCAGAAACATTTCACCGACGACGCGAAACGCGGCCGGTTGCGCACGATCGCGTCGCTCGACGGACGCGACGGATCGGTGTCGATCCACCAGGATGCCGCGATTCTCGCCGGCCTGTTCAAGGGCGACGAGCACGCGCATTACCCGCTTGCGCCGGGACGCAACGGTTATGTCCACGTCGTGCGCGGCGCGCTGACCGTCAACGGCCATGCGCTTCACGCGGGCGATGCGCTTCTTTCCGACGGTGGCGATATCGCGCTCGCGAACGGGCGCGATGCGGAAGTGCTCGTGTTCGATCTGCCCGGCAACTGGAACTCTGCCGGTCGGTGAAGCGCGAACCGTGGTGCGGGAAGCGCTTCCCCGCGGACGTCAGCCGACCGCTTCAGTGTCCCGTAGGATCGCCGCGCCGGCTCGCCTCGAACAGGAACCACGTGCGCCGCTCGGCCTCGTCGATCCATACTTCGAGCAAGGAAGCCGTCGCGACGTCGCCGTGCTCGTCGCAAAGGCCGTGCGTCTCGCGCATGCGCGCGGCGAGCGACTTGTTGTCCTCGCGGAGCTCGGCCAGCATGTCGAGGGGCTCGACGTATCCGGCATCGTTGTCGCTCACGCGAGCAAGCCGCGCGATGTGCCCGACCGACGTGATCGTCGTGTGGCCGAGCTTTCGCACGCGCTCGGCGATGGGGTCGCTCATCGCGTAAATCTGATCGGCCTGTTCGTCGAGCAGCAGGTGATAGTCACGAAAATGCGGCCCGCTCATGTGCCAATGGAAATTCTTCGTCTTGACGTAGAGCGTGAAGGCGTCGGCGAGAAGCGCGTTCAGCGCACCGGCGATGTCGCGGGTGGCGGCATCGGGCAGGTCGCTCCGGGTGGCGAGACGAACCTCGCGCGCACGCTCGCGCGCATCGGACTTGGCCGTCGCGTTCTTCATGGCAACTCCTTTATTGTGTTCGACAGGAAAGGGACCAAGTATGGACCACGGCCGATTGCGCGCGTGCCATCGATGCGAGAAGCAATGGGCGGCGGAAACGGCGCGCGCGAGAGGCGGTCTTGCTTAGAGGAGATTTCATGAACGAGGAGAGCGTTTGAACCTGCCCGGCTGGCTGATCGCGCGCCGCACCGAC